>CALUMB010000087.1 GCA_944321645.1 uncultured Prevotella sp. | reverse complement strand
CGTTGTTGAGCGCCTCGGCCACGGTGCACCACTGCATGGTGAAGTCGCGGTTGTCGTAGAACGAGGCCACCTCGTCTATGCTCCAGCTGAAGGAGCAGTGGTCGAGGATGATGTTGCGGTGGTGGCGCGTCCATGTGGCGTCTGCGCCGTCGTTCACGTCGCGCTCCTGTCCTCGGCGGAAGCGCACGAAGCGCACGATGATGTTGTCGCCGCCGTAGAGCACGGTGCGGTAGCGCAGCGTTATTCCCTGCCCCGGCGCGGTCTGCCCCATTATGGTTGTGTTGCCGCCGATGGTGAGGTCGCTCTCCAGGGCGATTATGCCGCCCACGTCGAACACCACCGTCTTCTTCTCGCTCCCGCTCACGGCAGCCCGCAGGCTGCCCTCGCCGGAGTCGTTGAGGTTGGTCACGTGTACTATTTTCCCGCCGCGTCCGCCTGTCGTGTAGCGTCCGAAGCCCTCGGCGCCCGGGAATGCTGGGGCTTGGGCCATGGATGCTCCGAATAGTGCTGTTGCGGCCACTGTGAGTGCAAGTCTTTTCTTTTTCATTTTGTTTATATGTCTTTTTAGTTATTGGTTATGCTTTAGGTTGGCCTGATGATGCGTATGTGTCCTTGGTGTCTCTCTTTCTTGGCTTTGTAGCTGCTACCAGGCCGCAATGCGTCATTGGGGCGGGTATGTGTTGCCATTGCCAACTTTGCCAACTGCAAAGGTACTAACTATTTTTTAATGGTGGGTCATTATTGGGGCTGTAAGGTGTTTTTTTTGTATTTCCCCGTCTTTTGTAAACTTGTTGGTAGTGGTGGAAGCTGGGGATTACTGGAATGATGGCGAAACTATATCGACAGATATTTGCATTTCATAAGCTTGCCATGAATGTTTACAAAGGTGATACGGTAAATCCATGTCTGACATTTAGTGGCGCGGATATGCCGTATTCATGTCGCAATACGACTTGTTTGGATACGCAAATCGCCCCGTTCCGCATTGTGGAACGGGGCGATTCTGTAATTCGTTGGCAACCAATCTGTTGGCAGTCTGGTGGTGGCCTGAGTGCCTTTTTGTATTACCGTTGCATTTTTTTGCTTCTGATGCCAGTGGCAGGATTGTCGCTGCACAGTTTACTGCATCCGCTGCAGGCTCTCCCAGCGCACGTTCCACTTGCCGTCCTTTGGGAAGCCGGGGTTGCTCGGCTCTTGGCAGCCGTCCCAGCCGGCGCACATCATTGCCACGGCCGTGAGCAGTGAGCCGTTGCCGGGCAGGTAGAGGCGCAGCCGTTTGGGCTCTTGGAAGTTGTGGCCGCTCACTAGGTAGGTGTTCTTTCCTTTGTCGATGAGCAGCGCTTCGATGGCGGTCTCGGGCTGGCCGAGGCGCGCGGCGCACATGGCAATCATGCCGTAGTCCCATCCCCACGTTGTGGGCCAGTTCCAGTTCTGCATCACCCAGCCGAGCGTCTTGGCCATCTTCTCCTTGTCGTAGAGGGCGGGGTAGTGTGGCAGCAGGCCGCAAGCACCGAGCACGGCGGGGTGGTCGCTGCGCGACTTCAGTGCGAAGTCTTCGGCGGAAATCTGCTTGCGGCCGGCCTGCTCGGCAGCCACGAAGGGGTCGAATGCCGCCGACTTGGCGTTGGAGTCGAACTCGGCCAATGGCACTCCGGCTGCGTAGATGTCGCCATTCTCGGCCAGCGGGGCCATGCGGCTGATTATGTCGTCCCACTCGGCGTTGCGCTCCATGCCCTGGCGCTCGCGCCACTGCTGGGCCACGCTGAGCCCGTAAACCCAGTAAGCCTGCTCGAACGGATGGTGGTAAGAGAAGTCTTTCGACATTGACTCCTGCATGGCGGTCTGCCCGAAGAGCTTTATCTCGCCACCCTTTGGGGCGCAAGCCTTTGCCCAGTCGGCCATGAAGAGGGCTGTGGCCTCTACCTGCTCGCCATATTTCTCAAGCGTCGACTTTGAGGGGTTAGCGCGGTACATCTCCTCGGCGAGGTAGATGTAGTGTGGCTGTTGCCACGTTAGGAACGAACCCGTGTTCGAGGGGGCCTCGCCGGCCCAAGGATCGGTCATCTTCATCCAGCGTGCGCCCTTGAAACCCTGGCGCTCTGCTATCTCCTTGGCCACGGGATAGGCCACGTCGTTGTACCAGTCGAGTACCGTGGCAACGGTCTTCGGCCTGTTCCAGAGGGCGAAGTCTGTCATGTGCCACCACGTCATTTCAAGGTGAGGGCGGCCGAACCACGAGTTGTATGTCAGGCCGGTCTCCTGCGGGGCGGTGGTGTTGGCGCAGTTGATCTGCGTGAGATACTGCGAGAGCACTACGCGGCGCTCAAGCTCCTTGGCTCTCGGGTCGGTGCATTCAGAGAAGTCTACCATTCCGCCGGCGTTCCAGAAGCGTGGCCAGCTCTTCATAACGGCCTTGATGGCTTGGTCGTATGAGTAGGAGGTGGCAGCCTTTTTGGCAGGCTTCTCGCCGTATTCGGCGCAGAATGCCAGCACGTCGTCTGTGGTCGAGAGGGTGAAGTGGTGGGGCGTAGTCTCCTTGATGGTGGCGTTGCCTTCCCACTCTAAGGTTACGTAGTACTTCGTATCATCTATCGTGCGCTCTATGATGGCGCTGTTCTTTCCTGTGGATGTGAGTGCCGACTTGTGCAGTTCGGGTTTCGTCCAGTCCGCAGCGGCGTCGGCGTGCTTGCCGGTAGGATAGGCGAACGAGAAAGTGACGGCAGCCCGCCCGTCCTTTAGCATCGGCGTTTTTATGCGCGAAAAAATTGCGTCGCGGTCTTGGTGGCACGATGTTGACACCTCCACGGCTGTGCCGTCGGCCGTGAACTTCGAGTTCACCGTGCCGTCCCAGAGAGCCAGTTCCTGGCGAATGCCGCTCAGCTGGGCCAGCTCGATCTTCTTGCCGGCCTTGTCTTTTAGCTCCAGGCCGATGAGGCCGAGGTTCAGGCGGTGAGGGTTAACGCGGAAATAGTCGGTCGCGTCTTTGTTGCGTCCGGCCTGCTTGAACTCCACGGCGTACACTTCCTCGTGGCCATGGCCCAGGTCGAAGGCTTTCTCTGTCTCGCTTTGGGTCAGGCCCTTGGCGTTTTTGAACGAGTGCCAGCCCCAGTCTGACATGATGGTGAGAGGCACCCCGTTTTCATAGAATGCCGGGTAGCTCTGCAAGCCTGTCACGTCTACCGTGGCGGCAATGTGTCCGTTGCCCACCGTGAGCGATGCCAGTGAGTCGGCTTTCGTCACGATCGGGTTGTTGCGCGTTACCACAGCCTGGCGGTCGATGGTTGTTGTTGAGTTGTCTGTGTTGTAGCCCAGGGCCTCCATTTCGAGCGAAGCCCAGATGAACGGGCCAATGCCCTTGGCGTCGTTCTCGCGTATCGGTTCAGAGAGGTAGTACTCGTAGGAGCCGTCGCGGCGCAGGTTAGGCTTCTTCACGTACTTTGCGATTGTGGGGCTGGTGCCCGGGCCGAGTCCG
The DNA here is from genome assembly GCA_944321645.1 of uncultured Prevotella sp. GTDB lineage: Bacteria > Bacteroidota > Bacteroidia > Bacteroidales > Bacteroidaceae > Prevotella. The sequence goes on along the minus strand of CALUMB010000087.1, from coordinate 4,478 downwards.
GCCACGGAGCAACAGTTGGTAAGCGACAGGGTGCTGTCGGCGTTGACCTTTATGAAATTGTTGATGATTCCGCGGTAAGCGCGTATTCCTGCGTCGCGGTATTTGGCACCGAGCCAGCCTTTGCGGTATGCTTTAAGCATGGAGTAGGCAAACATTGAGGAGCAGGTCGACTCCAGGTAGTTGCCTTCGCGCGTCGGGCTGTCCATCACCTGGTACCACACTCCGCTTTTCTTATCCTGCCACTTTATCACGGCGTCGAGGTCCTTGCGGAGCAAGTCAATTACCTCCCCGCGCCGAGCGTAGTCGTCGGGCAGTGCGTCGAGCAGTTCGACCAGGGCCATTGTGTACCACCCTTGGGCGCGACCCCAGCAGTGTTGCGACAGCCCTGTGGACTTGTCGGCCCAGAACATCTCGCGCGTTTCGTCCCATGCGTGGCGGTTAAGCCCGGTCTTCGGGTCGAGCGTGCGGTCGTAGGTCTTCTTTACTTGGTCTACCGCGTCGTCGTAAATCTTCTGCGCCTTCTTGTCGCTGTAAAGCATCTTGGCCGTCATCACGCGGAAAGGCAGGCCCATGAAGATGCCGTCGAGCCACACCTGGTAGGCGTATATGGCCTTGTGCCAGTACACGCCCTCGTTGGTGCGCGGCTGGTCTTCCATCTGCTTCATTAGCGTGTTGATGGCCTTTAGGTTTTTCTTTTCGGGGTAAAGCTCGTACATACGGCTTACGAAGTGGCCCGTGCGGATGTTGTCGAGGTTGTAGTCCTTGAGCTTGTAGCCGCGAATCTCGCCCTTGGAGTTGATCATCGTGTCGGTGTAGAGGCGGCAGTAGTCCCTGATTTCGTCGCCGCCATACCGCAGGTATGTGTCAAGCATGGCTTCGAGTTCGATGCCCATGACGTAGCTCCACTTCGGCCTTTTGGCGAAGTCGAGCATATACGACTGTGGCGTGCGCCTCATCTCGGATGCCGTCATCCACTGGCTGTAGTGCTTGTAAGGCTTCTGTTGCAGCACAAGTCCGCCGTTTATGAAGAGGTTGTCGAAGTTTATGTTGCGCGTCAGGCCGCGTATGGAGTTTCCTTCGGCCACGCCGTTGAACTTGCAGTCCTTCACGTTGATGTCGTAGACGTTCACGCAGGTGTCCAGCGCGATGATCTGCACGCCGTACTTGCTCTTCTGGCAGGTGACGTTCTCCAGGTTTATGTTGCGCACTGTGGGCAGGTAGCCGCGGCAGCAAATCTCGTTGTGCTCGTAGTCGAGGTTGATTTTCAGCACCGACTCGCCGCACTGGCCCACCTCTATGTTGCGTGCGTAGATGTTCTCAATCACCCCGCCGCGGCACGTGTTGGTCTTGATGCGTATCACGCGGTCGAGGTTGGGGCTGTCCATCTTGTTGTTCTCTGCGAACACGTTGCGGCATCCGCCGGAAATCTCGCTGCCGATCACCACGCCGCCGTGGCCGTTCTGCATCTCGCAGTTGCGCACGATGATGTTCTGGCTGGGCCGCTCCCACAGGCGGCCGTCGTTGTTGCGCCCGCTCTTTATGGCTATGCAGTCGTCGCCGGTGTTGAAAAAGCAGTTCTCAATGAGCACCCCGTCGCACGACTCCGGGTCGCACCCGTCGCCGTTGGGGCCGTCGTTGTTGATGTGTACGCCGCGCACGGTGATGTTTTTCGAGAGCAATGGGTGGATCACCCAGAATGGCGAGCGCAGCAGGGTTACGTTCTCTATGAGTATGCCGTCGCACTGGTTGAAGTTTATCAGCTGCGGGCGCAGGCCGTCTTCGGGGCCGAAGCGCCGCTCGTCCATCGGCACACCGTCTTCCGCCATCTTCAGCAGGCGGGCGCGGCTGCCGTTGCGCTGGCTTATGGTGCCCTCTGTCCAGCCGTATTTTGCGGCTCCGCACCACTTCCACCATGTCTCGTTGGTGCCGCCGCCGTCGATGGTTCCCTCGCCGGTTATGGCCACGTCGGTTGCCTTGTAGGCGTAGATGCAGGGCGAAAGGTTCCAGCAGTCTAATCCCTCCCAGCGCGTAGGCACGATGGGGTAAAGTTCCGGCTGGAAGGCGAATAGCAGCGTTGCGCCCTTCTCAACCACGAGGTTGACGTTGCTCTTTAGCGTGATTGCGCCCGTGTTGAACGTTCCGGCAGTCACCACGACGCGGCCGCCGCCCGCCTTCGAGCAAGCCTCTATGGCCTTGTTTATGGCCTTTTGGTTCGTGGCTGCCGTGGCTTCAGGGCTTGCGCCATACTTGGTTATTGGAAACTCGCGGTCGGCAAACTTCGGTTGCCTGATGCTCTGTTCGATTTGCTTGTAGTGCGTCTCCCATCCGTTGGCGAGCAGCGCTGCGGGAATGAGCAGGCACAGGAGCAATGACTGTAAGTATTTCATATTGATTTAAAAATTGTTTGTTGTCGGTTTATTGGTGGAACGTGCGGCCGGATTTGCCGCCGCAAGGGCATCGGCCTGCGGAAATGTTAGGCGTAGTCAGTTTGGTGTCAAGGGCAATGTGCGCGGGCGGGAAGAAAGCTTGCTTTCTGTTTCCCTGTCGCGGCTTATTTTTGGCAAAGGTACACATTTTTCTTTATACTCGCAATTTTTGCGGAACTTTAGGTGGAAAGCCTTGGATGGGTTGGCGGGCAGGTGTTGCCTTGTGGCGTGGCATACCGTGCCACGAAGCCATAAAGCACCTTTTGCGTTAAATATCTTTAGCATTTCGGACTTGCTCTTTTAACACGACTGGAAGTGGCGAAATAGAAATTGCGAGGCCGTTTTTGTCGGAGTAAATCATGTTTCTGGCGACCTTGTTTTCTGAAATGGCACGTTTGGTGATGCGAAACGGGTCGTTTTAGAATGCGAAACGCCCCGTTTCGCAATGCAAAAAGGCACGTTTTGAAAGCCGGATTTTAACTAATGGTAAATGTTTGGGTTGCGATTTAACCAAAATTATGATGCTATTTGCTGCACAATTTTGCTTGCCAACAGGATAAGTGCCACTGTCTCAGGCCGTTTCGGTTGCACGCCCATTTTCGCGTTGTACGGCTCCAACCGCGTCTTTCCCCGCGATGTCGCGAAAATAAGGGCCTTTCGGCCTGCCGGATTTAACATTTCGCCAACCCGCTTGCGTGGCTTGCCTGGTGGGCAAGGGGTGGGGCGGCGATGTGGGGTTGCGCCATTAACGACCTCCGCCCGACCGGCTCACTTGACGGTCGGGCGGAGTGGTGGTGGCTTTGGCGCGGTGGTCAGCCCTTGTTTGCGCAGGCTTCGCGGTAGCGGTCGAGCAGCCATTGCTTCTGTTGCGCTATGGTCATGTGGCTGTTGTCGAGCACAATGGCGTCGTCGGCCTGCCTTAGCGGCGACACTTCGCGGTGGGAGTCGGCATAGTCGCGCTCCTCAACGTTCTTTAGTATCTCGTCGAAGTCGGCCTCCATGCCCTTGGCCGCAAGCTCGTCGTATCGCCGCTGTGCGCGCACTTCGGGGCTTGCGGTGACGAAGACTTTCAGCTCGGCGTCGGGAAAAACCGTAGTGCCAATGTCGCGCCCGTCCATCACCACGCCCTTGTCTTTGCCCATTGCCTGTTGCATGGCCACGAGCGAGCTGCGCACGAATGGCAGGGCCGCCACTTGGCTCACCCGCTTAGACACATCTATGGTGCGTATGTCGCGCTCTACATTTTCGCCGTTGAGCATTGTGTCGGGCCTGCCTGTGGACCCGTTGATTTTGAAGCATATATTGATGTCGCCCATGTGCCGCTCCAATGCTGCGGCATCGGCGTTGCCGTCGGGGGCGAACAGCCCGTTGCGCATGGCGAAAAGGGTAACTGCGCGGTACATTGCGCCTGTGTCTACATACACATACCCGATTTCGCGGGCGAGGTCTTTTGCCATCGTGCTCTTGCCACACGATGAGTAGCCGTCTATCGCTATCGTGATTTTCTTCATGCCTTTATAGTGAATATGTAACGTTGAAAGCCAGCGAAGTGGACGACACGTGGTATTTGGCGTAGGACGCCTGCAGCTTGAACCGCTCCAGTTGCAGGCCCGCGCCGAAGGAGAAAGCCGCGCCGTGGCTGCTGCTTCCCTCGCTGTCGTCTATGGCCATCTCGTCGGCACGCCTGAAGTTGTAGCCTGCGGCCACGTAGATGCTGCTCGACAGGAGCACGTCGACGCCCACTGTGAAATGGTTGATGAAGTCCTCGTTCCAGTCGTGCAGCTTGGTCATGGTGGTCGACAGGCGCAGCGGGGCCATGCCGAGCTTTTTGCTAATGCCCACCTGCAGGTCGAACGGCATGCGCTCGAAGTCGTCCTCGTATGCCTTCACTTGTCCGCCGAGGTTGCGCGCCACGGCCGACAGCGACAGCCCGCGGTCTTCGTCGTAGTAGTTTAGCCCGAGGTCAACCCCGACGCCCAGGGCTGTGTATCCTGCGATGGACGAGGTGATGAACTTTGCCGTCACGCCTCCTGCCAGGTGGTCGTTGAACAC
>CALUMB010000086.1 GCA_944321645.1 uncultured Prevotella sp. | reverse complement strand
GGGCAAGGCTCGCTCGTGTGGAACGACCTGAAGATGACGTGGATTCAGCTTGAGGAACACTGGAACTACAAGGCCGGAGACTCGCTCAAAGTGCAGGTGATGAGCAACTGCGACGAGACCGAACTGCTGCTGGGCGGCCGCAGCCTTGGCCGCAAGAGGCTCCCGGCGGCAGGCACACCGCCCGAACTGGTGTGGCCGCTGGCGTTCGCCGAGGGCGAGCTGAAGGCCGTTGGCTACCGCGACGGGCAACCGGTATGCGAGGACGTGCTGCGCACGGCGGGCAAGCCGACCCGCATAGTGGCCACCTGCGACGCCGACACGCTCCGCGCCGACGGCATGGATCTGGCTTACATCGACTACACGGTGCTTGACAAAGACGGCAACGTATGCCCCGTGAACGACCTGAAGCTCTCGTTCACGGTCAAGGGCAGCGGCACAAACGCGGGCGTGGCCAACGCCAATATGCTCAGCGACGAGCCGTGGCAGGCCGACAGCCGCACCGTCTACCAGGGCCGTGCGCAGCTCATCATCCGCTCTAAGGCGCAGCCCGGCACCATCAAGGTGACGGCAAAGGCCAAGGGAATGAAGGCTGTGGTGACGGAAATCGTGGTGAAATAAGCCAGGCAAAAGCAGAACAAGAAGACACACAAAGGCGGAGCTACCGGCCAAAACCGGCGCTCCGCCTTTATGATTTCTACCAAACCCGCTGCCCGGCGCAGTTTGTTCACCTCTCGGCGAAAGTGTTCATGGAGTGCGGCGCGAGGCTCACGTTGAGATACTTTTTGCCGAGGCGGATGGTGACGGCACGCTCCGAATCGGTGAAGTTGCCCGCCATTACGGCCAGCTTGCCCTGCGGCGTGCGCACCACGAGCACCGGCAAGCCCTGTCTTCCATGCGGAACGAAGCCGATTACGCGCGAGCCTTGCGGCACGAACTGCGTGTAATGGCGCACGGCGTAGTACTCGGGCGTGAGCGTATATGTACGTTTTTTGGAATCGACGCGCACCAAGGCGTTCTGCTTCCAGCCCCATGTGCTCGTGCCATTGTCGGCCAGGATGGCGTTCCAGAAGGTATAGTCCTCGCAGCCGTTGCCTAAGTAATGGTTGATGCGCTCGAAGGTGTGCTCGCCCGATTTCCAGTCGAACCGGCCCCAGCCGCACTCGCTCTCCGTCTGCACGAAGCGCATCTGCGGATGCTTCTCGCGCAGGGCGGGCAGCAGCTGGCCACCCTCCCACTGCAGGCCCACGCCCTTTACGGCTGCGGCCATGGCCTTGTCGGAGAGCACGCTGTCGATGATGTTCATGCGGTTTGTGTTTATCGTGCCGAAGTAAACGTCAACGTCGGGATGGTCGCGGCGCAACGTCGGCACGAGATACTGCGTGTTGAAGCGCACGATGCCCGCCGGAGTCCAAGCGCATCCGGGGTAAGGAGTGTAGCTCCACGCCTCGTTCTGGTACATCACCATGCCTATCTTGATGCCCTCGGCAGCATATTCGGTGATGAAGCGGCTAAAGAAATCGGCATAAGCCTGGAGGTATCGCGGCTCCTGTATCATGTAGTCGGTCTGCGAGAGCGGGTTGGGAAAGGTCTTGCCCGTGGGCGCCTTGTAGTCGTCGCGGTCGCCCGCGTCGCCTCCGTAGAGCAGGTAGTCCTTGCGCGGGTCCATCGTGTTGTACTTCTTGTCGCTGCGCACGGGGTAGTCGCCCGTTATCTTCATCCAGCTCGGCGGCGACCATGGCGAGGCCCAGAACGCCATTTGCGGCACGTGCTTCTGCGCTGCGCGGATGAAGGGGATGATGGCCTGGCGGTCGAGGTCGATGTTGAAGTAACGCAGCTCGAAGTCGCCCGCCACCTCGTCGCAACTGTACCACGAGCGGGCATAGTCGTTGGCGTTCATCGGTATGCGCCCCATGGTGAAGCGCAGGTCGCCGTCTGGCGCGAAGAATCGGCGCAGCAGCTCCTCACGGTCGGCCTCTGGCAGGAGGTTGAGCGCGTCCCAAGCCAGCTCGTTGAAGCAGTGGCCCCAGTGCATGAAGGGCGTGCCCTGCTCCAGGCCCGACAGCTCCAGCAGCGGCTCGGCCTTGGCCTTGCGTTCCATCTTCACTTTGCTTTCTTTCCACTCGGCACCTTCGGTGGTACACACGGCAGTAAACGTCTGCGCCATTGCCGCCACGCCAAACGCCACAACGGCGGCAGTTGAAACAAGTCTCAGCATAAACATTTGCACATTATATATATTATCGTTTTCTCTCCGGCAAAGCCAAAAGGCTCCACAAGACCTCTTCAGCCTTGCGGAGCCTTGGCTTCAAGCCCGCTTACGCCGCCATCTGGGCTGGCGGTCAGGCTTCTTCCATGATGTGTACCACGGCATATTCCACCGACGCTTCGTCTTCATGGTCGCTTGCGCCCTCGGTTATCTCAAGCCGTTTTCCGCTGAACTTCGTTGTCACCCGCCCGGAGATGTAACTGTCGTCGAACGTGTCGGGGTTCCACGAATACTCCATCAAGCCCGCGCCTTGGTCTGCCCAACGCCACGTAGACACGGCGAAGTAGTCGGTATTGTAGAAAACCATGTACGTGCCAGACTTGGTGAACACGAACTGCCGCGGCGTAGGTATGTCCAAAACGCCAAAGCCGAGGTCGTCGGCCGACAGGTCTCCGCCAATGGAATTGATATACTCAACCAACTTGTTGAGCAGTTCCTCGTTCGTCTTTGCAGTGTAGTCGAAGTACGTCTGGCCGCCCACGCGGATGTAGGCGCGCACCCCCACGTAGTTCCACGTGCGGCAGAGCAGGTCGGTGTTGGCCCCGGTCGAGGTGTTCCCGGCGCGGTTGCCGCTCAGGTCGAACTCTTGCCCGCCCGTGCGCTCTATGTGCAGGCTCACAGCCGAGCCGTCCTGCTGGGTGACGGTGAGCGTTCCGTAGCCTTCAAGGGCATACTCGTTGTCGCCCGTCTTGGTGTATTTGCCATACAGGATGTTCGAGTAGAGGGTAGCCCTCGTGCCTGCAGCCCGGGCAGGTTCTGCGGCAAAGCCAACGCGCTTCGCGGCGGCCTGCAGTCCGGTGCCGGGCTGTTCTTCGGGCTGGCTTTCCGTCTCGTTCAGGTAGATGATGTAGTTACCGCTCGCCGTAAGCTCCAAGGAGCGCAATGGCGAGTCGTCGCCGGTGATTTCATACTTGGCAGCCGACGCCTCAAACGCCGGCGTAGAGAGGTCGGGCGGGTTGTCGCCGCCATCGTCGTCACTGCTGCAAGCCGCCATCGCGCAGGCCGCAACCACGGCTGCCATCATGTAAATGCCCCTTTGGAGCAATGCAAATAAACCTTCTTTCTTCATAATCGTTGCTTTTTTGATACAGTAATAATATTTAAACTTGCCATAGGCCGTGCCACCGCTGTGTGCGCGAGCTTGCGCGGAATCAGCCGCGTGTGGCATTACTTGCCACAAAGTTAGCAACAATTTTGCATTTCAGCAACGAATATTAGGTTAAAATACGATAAAACGCCGCGCCACGCTGCCCGCCAAAGACAGCCGCTCCCCCGCGTTGGCGCACATCGGCACCGACGCGGGGGAGCGGGAACACATTACGGCGCACAGCCGCAACGCAGCCTCCTACGGGCTTCACTCGCCCTTCTTCATCTTGGCGCGGAGCACCTCTATCACCGCCGGCAGCACCGAAATCACGATGATGGCCACGATGAGCAGCTTGAGGTTCTGCTGCACGAAGGGCTGGTTGCCGAAGAAGTAGCCCGTGAAGCAGAAGAGGCACACCCACAGGGCGGCCCCCGTAACGTTGTAGAGCATGAAGTAGTAGTAGTGCATCTTGCCCATGCCGGCCACGAAGGGGGCGAACGTCCTGACTATCGGCACGAAGCGGGCCAGTATGATTGTCTTGCCGCCATACTTGCGGAAGAAGGCGTGGGTCTTGTCCAGGTAGGCCTGCTTGAATATCTTCGAGTTGGGGTTGCTGAACAGCTTGCGCCCGAAGAAGTGGCCTATCATGTAGTTGCACGAGTCGCCCAGCACGGCGGCGGCAAACACAATGAGCACGAGCCACCATATATGCAGCGGCATGTCTGGCAGGGCCGTGATGGCGCCGGCCACGAAGAGCAGCGAGTCGCCGGGCAGGAAGGGCGTGACCACGAGGCCCGTCTCGCAGAAAATGATCACGAACAGTATGGCATACGTCCACAGGTGGTAGTCCTGCACAAGCTCTATCATGTGCTTGTCGATGTGCAGGATGAAATCAATCAAAAATTGTATAATCTCCATTTCCTTGTAAGTTTCGCAGGGATGAAAACGCGCTTGGCAACTGCCGCGCACCGCGCCGGACAGCCCTAAGCGGCTGCAAAATTAAGCATTTCCGACGAACAACTGCGAAAAACAGTGTGGAAAATGTGCCTAATAACGCAATATTAATATGTTTGGACAACTTTTAGCTAAACCGCCCGGAGCCATTTAACAATTCGCCCTCCGGCAGACCGCGATAGTTGCAAATACGCAACTAAAACCATGGCGCAACCCGCCGTTATCCCGCAAGGGCGAAATCGGCTCGCGAAACGGCACGTTTTGGCTCCTGAAACGAGCCGTTTCGCAAGCCAAAACGGCACATTTTGCAACGCAAAACGCCACGTTTCGCAACACGCTCTGCACCAGGCAGTTGGACAAGGGGGGAGCGAATTAACCATTTTAACATCCAAATGTTAAAGGCGATATGACGGATGCCTAATATGGCTGCGAGCCAAGCCGCACCCCGGCTTCACGCGAAACGCCACACGCAATGCCACAAGGCAAACGCGAAATGCCTCGTGGAACAACACGCCGAACTACAACTGGAACATTTCACCGAACGGTTTTGGGACATTCCACCGAACGAAAACGGGACAATTCACCGAACGGTTTTGGTACAAATCACCGAACAAAATCGGGACATTTCACCGAATTGCCAAAATAAATGCTTAACTTTGCACATCATAACAAGCAAAGAAGCCATGGCGAAAAGCTACAAGAAACGGATAGTTGACCAACTGCTGAGGCGGAAACTGGAAGGAAAGGGAGCTGTGTTGCTGCAAGGCCCGAAGTGGTGCGGCAAGACCACCACAGCCGAACAGGTGGCCGGGAGCGTGCTTTATATGTCGGAACCGGCCAACCTAAAGCGCAACATCGAGCTGGCAAGCCTCGACCCGGGGCTGCTCCTGGCCGGGGCCACGCCGCGACTGATAGACGAATGGCAGATAGCCCCACAACTGTGGGATGCCGTGCGCTTCGAGGTTGACCACAGGGGAGAGCGCGGGCAGTTTATACTCACAGGCTCGGCCGTGCCTCCGCAAACCGCATCCATCATCCACTCCGGCACCGGACGCCTCGCAAAGCTTACCATGCGCCCGATGAGCCTGTACGAATCGCTTGACTCTTCGGGCGAAGTGAGCCTCGGTGACTTATTCGCTGCGCCTGACAACATAAGGGGCGTAAACGACAAGACGCTGCACGACATAGCCTTCCTCGCGTGCCGGGGCGGTTGGCCAGAAGCGACAGACAAGAGCCTTCGAGAAGCAATCGCACTCGACCAAGCCATCGACTACTATGACATGGTGGTAGACTCGGACATCTCGCGGGCTGACGGCGTAAGCCGAGACCCGCTACGCGCCAAGGCACTGATGCGCTCGCTTGCCCGCAACCAGGCCACACAAGCCCCCATGTCGCTAATAAAAGCCGACATGACGGCCAACGACACGAGCAACCTTGACGAGGACACGATAGCGAAATACATAGGCGCACTAAACATGATTTTCGTAACGGAAGACATGAATGCGTGGAATCCCAACCTGCGGTCGAAGACTGCCGTGCGCACGTCGGCCACAAGATACTTCACCGACCCGTCGATAGCCACGGCTGCACTCGGCCTCGGGCCGAACGACCTGACGAACGACCTGAACACCTTCGGGCTGCTCTTCGAGACGCTTTGCGTGAGGGATTTGCGCGTCTACGCCTCGGCATTGGACGGCGAAGTGTTCCACTACCGCGACTCGAAGGGTCTCGAATGCGACGCTGTGGTACACCTGCGCAACGGCTCCTATGGGCTAATCGAAATCAAGTTAGGCGGCGACAGGCTCATCGAGGAAGGCTGCGCCAACCTTAAGAAGCTATCGGAGAAAATCGACACCACGCGGATGAAAGCCCCGGCGTTCCTCGCCATCGTCACCGCCGTTGGCCAATATGCCTACCGCCGCGCCGACGGCATCTACATAGTTCCCATCGCCTGCATGAAGGACTGAGGCGGAAAGCACACCCGCAACACCCTGTCGCAACGAAAAGCTCACCATTTCACAAGAAATATATGCCCATAACAACCATCACTTCGCTCGACCACGAGGGCGTGGACGTTTTCTCCACGCTCACCGAGGCGCAGCTGCGCAACCGCAAGGACTCCGAAAAGGGAATGTTCATAGCCGAAAGCCCGAAGGTAATCCGCGTGGCACTCGACGCCGGCTACGAGCCGCTGGCGCTGCTCTGCGAGCGCAGGCACATCGGCGGCGACGCCAAAGACATCATCGAGAGGTGCGCGGACATACCCGTGTACACCGGCGAACGCGAGCTGCTGGCGCGGCTCACGGGCTACGTGCTCACGCGCGGCGTGCTCTGCGCCATGCGCCGCAAGGCCGAGGCGAGCGTCGGCGAGGTGTGCAGCGGGGCGCGGCGCGTGGTGGTGATTGACGGCGTTGTGGACACGACCAACATCGGGGCGATATTCCGCTCGGCTGCCGCGCTGGGCATCGACGGTGTGCTGCTCACGCGCAACTCGTGCGACCCGCTCAACCGCCGCGCCGTGCGCGTGTCGATGGGCAGCGTGTTCCTCGTGCCGTGGACGTGGCTCGACGGCCCCGTAAGCAGCCTCAGCTCGCTCGGGTTCCGCACGGTGGCCATGGCACTGACGGACAACTCGGTGCCCATCGACCACCCCGCGCTCGCCCGCGAGCCGAGACTGGCCATAGTGGTGGGCACCGAGGGCGACGGGCTGCCAGCCGAAACCATTGCCTCCACCGACTACGTGGCGCGCATACCCATGGCCCACGGCGTCGACTCGCTCAACGTGGCGGCAGCCGCAGCCGTGGCCTTCTGGGAGCTGAGGGCGAGGTGACAACAAACAACAACGGACCAAACAAATACCGATATGAGAGTACTGCTTATCAACGGAAGCCCGCACAAGAGCGGCAACACAAGCATCGCACTGGCCGAAGTGGCCGGGCAATTAGAGAAAAACGGCATTGACACCGACACGGTGTGGATAGGCACGAAGGCCGTGCAGGGCTGCATAGCCTGCGGACGGTGCGCCGAACTGGGCCACTGCACGTTCGCCGACGAGCTTTACAACGACGTGACGGCGAGGCTGCGCGAGGCCGACGCCATCGTGGTAGGGTCGCCCGTGTACTACGGCGGGCCCGCAGGCTCGCTCTGCGCACTGCTCGACCGCCTGTTCTACTCGGCCCTGCCGCTGCTCGCCAACAAGCCCGCAGCCGCCGTGGTGGTGTGCCGCAGGGGCGGAGCCACGGCCGCCTTCAACCGCCTCAATATGTATTTCATGATGAGCAACATGCCCGTTGTCACTTCGCAATACTGGAACTTGGTATACGGCAGGGCGCAGGGCGAGGCAGCACAGGATGCCGAAGGGCTGCAGACCATGCGCACGCTGGCCGACAACATGGCGCGGATGCTCCTCGACATGAAGGACGGAGGGCGCACCGCCCCGGTGCGCGAGCAGCGCATAGCAACAAGTTTCATAAGGTGAGAACCCGCCGCAAGGCAAACCAAAGACCGAACAAGGAATGCTGAAACGCGACTACCTGCTGCGCCTCATACGCGAGTTTGCCGAGGCGCTGGAGCTGCTCCTGAAGAAAGACGTGCGCCGGCAGCGCGAGGAGATAATCCGTATGTACGACCAATACGTAGGCCCGGCGGCCTTCTACCGCACCGCCCCGATGGGCGATGTGATGGAGTCGTTCGCCCGCTTCGCCCCGGAGGAGAGGGCGCAGCGCATGGAGATGCTCGCCGAGCTGTACTACACGGAGTCGGGACTTACGCCCGGCCCCACCGGTTGGGAACTGCTTTCGCGCTCGCTCGCGCTCTTCG
>CALUMB010000085.1 GCA_944321645.1 uncultured Prevotella sp. | reverse complement strand
AAGCTCAATTTCTTGACACCTAAGGAGGTCTTTTTCAAAAATATTTTGTAATGTTGCACTCGCTGGTTGACTCTGCCGGAATCATCCTGCAACAGGGCAGCAACTGGCTGTACTCCAAACTGCCGATTGAGAACACAACAGATACGTTAAACTGGAACAGCTTCTATCCCGAAAACGCATAACGATTGGCTAAATGCCATAGCGGAAAGGGTGCGCATTACGGCATACGGAAGGAAGCTCCCTCGCCTCATTCCCCCGACAGCTCTTCGGCAACATTCTCTTCGACCACATACTTGCTGAGCTTGCAGTCAAGCTCCAGCATGCCTTCGGCCACGAAGGCCGCCACGCGCTTGGCACCCTTTTCCATCATGTGGGTGTCGTCGGCAATGCCGTCGGGCTTGAAGGGGTCGATGCCCGGCCCCAAGTGGCGGTAGTAGGGAATGGAAGCCTTGTCGCCGATGGTAATGACAAAATCCCTCGTCTTTTGGTGGCAGTCGATGAGCGGCACGTCCATGTCTTTGGCAAGCCTGCGCATCACGCCGGGGTAGCCCTTAAGGCGGTCGTCAACCAATATGCCACCCCGGAATGTGCGCTGCACCATTGGCGTGAGCAGCACGGGGTTGGCTCCCTTAGCCCTGACTTCGCCCACCATGCGCGCCAAGTTGGCCCGGTAGTCGGCGTATGAGGCATGGCGCTCGGGCTTCTTCGATGCGTCGTTATGGCCGAACTGGATGAACACGTAGTCACCCTTCTCCACGTCGGCAACCAGCTTGTCCCAAATGCCTTCGGCGATGAAGCTCTTGGTGCTGCGCCCCCCGCGCGAGCGTATGTCCACCTTAACATCGTCGGTCAGGTACAAAGGGAGCATCTGCGCCCACCCGCGGATGTAGCCTTTCTTCTCTTGCGTGGCGTATTCGCTCGTCGAGTCGCCTGCCACGAAGATGGTATGCTGGGTGTGGCAGGATGCGGCGCAAAGCGACAGTGCCACCATCAATGCGCACGGCAACATCTTGCCGCGCTTGAAAACATTTGCCATATACATTTTTCTGTCTTGTGCAAAGATACGGAAAATCCAAGAAAGGCACAAGCCCACTCCCTTGTTTTTAGAAACTGTTTTGTTTTTTGTCCAAGGATTGGCGTGGGATTTCGTGATGTATTTTGTTGTCGTTTGGCAGAGTTTAACGGGCTAAATGATTAAAACGATGCCGGGAAAGACCGTCAGCGGTTGCCTCCCCCTGCCACACTCACTATGCTCTCGCAGCCGGGCCGATGGGCAGCCATGTTACGAAGCACACGCTCACGGCCCGCGTTGGCATAGCAGTAGGCGCACAGATGGCCGCAGGTGTCGTACATCCCGATGTCCTTGCTTGCCATGCAGCCGCACGCCCTGCGCTGCCCCCTGTCCTTCATGTCGGCGCGTGCGGCGGGCAGTTCCGGCAGGTTGCCAAACATATCGCGCACGGGCAGCCGCCCTGTGCGCAGGTAGAAAACCAGCTCCGGGTCGTCGCCAAACAGCCGCTCCATCAGCTCGCCGTCGATGCACCGGCTGTGGCCGATGCCGTAGGCGGACAAATCGATGCCCTCGGCGCACGTGGCCAGCGACAGCCGCCACCCTCGCGCCGCCCATGCGTCGCGCAGGCGGGCAAGCCCATCGGCCAGCTCCAATTGCTGCGCCGCCGAAGGTTCGGCCGAGGCCACGGTGGCTTTTGAGAACACGCCGGCATAGTCAACGAGGTTGGCCTGCACCTTGCGGTAGGCGGCAACGTCGGCAAAGCTGAACACAAGCCGCTCCGTGCAGCCTTCGAGCCTGTTGCCCACGCGCCACACCTTGCCCAGCAGGTCGCGCGGCGAAAGCCCCGGCGCGACGACGAGCGGGTCGAAGCGCCACACCACGCGCCCCGGCCCCACCATCGCGGCCAGCCGCCTGAACGCCCCTACCCGCTCGGCGAGCGGCGGCACGCAAGGCTCGAAGCCCTCCGCCTCGTAGTCGTTGAGCGTAAACTGGAAGTAGTAGCGGATGCCTCGCTCGTCGAGCCTGTGCAGGTAAGGCAGCACCGGCACGGGGTTTTTCGTCCAGAACACCACCACCCTGCACCGCCCGAACGACACATACACGGGCCGCCCGCTGAACGGGTTCACCCACACGCAGTAGCCCCTCTCCAGCCTGCGGAAAAACCACTCGGCGTAGAACGCCGGTATGTCGGTGGCCCGGCTGGCCGAGACCACCACCGGGGCCACGGCCTCGACGCGCTCGCCTGCATCGGTGGTTATAGTCACTTTACCTGTTAGCATCGCACAAGTTCAATTCCAATAAAGCCCAGGCCGACACTTTGCTGAGGCGCAGCTGTCCTGGGATGCCGGCCCGGAGAGCCTTCAGTCGCCATTGTCCCCGGCAGCCTTCCACCTCTTATACCAAAGCCCGAAAAGCAGGCCGGAGAGCACAAACGCCGCCACGGCCACTACATAGCCTACCACGGCAGGAAGCCCGAAGGCATTGTCGGAAATGAGTAGGAACGACGTACAGACCGCCGTCATGAACATTGCGGGCAACAGCGTGAATGCAAACGGCTTGCGCTTCCTCACAAGATATACCGTGACAGTCCATAGGGTGAACACGGCCAATGTCTGGTTGGCCCAGCCGAAATAGCCCCATATCACGTTGAAGCCGTCTTCGTCGGCTATGTTGAACCACAACAGGCAGATCGTAGCGGCAAACAGCGGCAGGCAGATGTATATGCGCCTGCGGACGGTGTGCTGCTCAAGGTGGAGAAACTCGGCTATGATAAGCCGCGCACTGCGCAGCGCCGTGTCGCCGCTGGTGATTGGCGCGGCCACCACGCCGAGTATGGCCAGTGCGCCGCCAAACAGCCCGAGCCAACCCTGCGAGACCGTAGTGACCACCTCGGGGGCTTGAAGCGTGGCCGGAACGCCAAGCTCCTGTGCCGCGCCGCCATAGAAGAAGTACATCGACACCGTGGCCCAAATCAGCGCGACCACTCCCTCGGTGACCATCGCCCCATAGAACAGAGGCCGCCCCTGCCGCTCGCTCTTCATGCAGCGGGCCATGAGCGGGCTTTGGGTGGCGTGGAAACCGCTTATAGCCCCGCAGGCAATGGTGATGAACAGGCAGGGGAAAATGGGGCCGGAAGCCGGGGCCATGTTGCCAAGCCCGTCGGAAAGCTCAGGCAGCGACGGCCATTTCGCGAACAGCACCACCATGAGCGCCACGGCCATGAATATCAACGCCACGGCAAACACAGGGTAGATGCGGCCTATTATCTTGTCGATGGGCAGCAGCGTGGCGAGGAAATAGTAAACGAAAATCACCAGGCACCACACGTAGACCCACGTCAGCCCTTCGCCGCACAGCTTGCCGAGGATGAGCGCAGGGCTGTAGACAAACACCGCGCCGACCATCATCAGCAGGAACACGGAGAAAACCAGCATCACCTTCTTTGTCCGCACGCCGAGGTAGTCGCCCACAAGCTCCGGCAGCCCCGCGCCGCCATGGCGCACGGAGAGCATGCCGCTAAGGTAGTCGTGTACGGCCCCGGCGAAGATGCAGCCCAACACAATCCACAGATAGGCCGCCGGGCCAAACTTGGCGCCCATGATTGCGCCGAAGATAGGCCCCGTGCCGGCAATGTTGAGAAACTGAATCATGAACACCTTCCAGCCCGGCAGCACGATGTAGTCGACGCCGTCGGCCATGCTCACGGCCGGGGTCGGCCTGTCGTCGGGGGCGAAAATGCGCTCCACCACGCGGCCGTAAACAAGGTAGCCCACCACAAGGGCCACCAGACTCAATACAAAAGTTACCATATCATTTTAGCAATTAAAACGCACCTTTTTGCTACAATCAATTGCAAAAGTAACACTTTTCAGTCGAAACAAGAAGCAAACGACCCGCTAAAAATGTGTTTCTCACGCAAAAAGCAAGCAAAAAGCCATTGCGGGGCAACAACAAGCCACCACGCCGCCACAACAATTGGCACCGGTATGGGGCTGGCTCACTGTCCGATAAAAATGTTTTTGGCCCGGAAATACGGCCTTACGCACGCGTTAAAGAGTATAAAAAGCGTTAAAACAACAAGGGGAACGCCCCTCAAAATTCGCGTATTTGAAAATAAATGCCGCCCGCAAATACGCGAAATATGAGCGTGCAGCCGCAACTTGCTGGTTTTATGCGACTTACAAGCCCTGTCGGCTATATTGTGCAACAAAATCTGTCAAGGAAACCGCAAAAACGCCCCCAAACAGCCTGTTTTCGCCTTGCGCAACGTGCCATTTTGAGTTGCGAAATGGCCTGTTTCGCATCCTAAAACGTGCCGTTTCGCAACCCAAAACGGCACGTTTCAGAAAGCCGGGCGGTTTTCACGGCCTCCCAAGTGGCATTTCCCGGCCTGCAAAACTCTATTTCGCGAGTTTCGGAAGTGTTAAAATTAAGGTGTGGATCGACCGGCATGGCTATACAATTGAGAACAACGTGGCATCAGAGATTTTTGTCTTTAGCCTCTTAGCCACCTCGCCAAAACTGACGTTTGCATCGGCGTTAAGCCCCAACAGTGCCGAAACGCCTCTACTGTCAGTGCTGTACCGGGTGTCAAGCACCAGCCTGAAATCTTGTCCAACACGCTTCAACCTGTACGAATGGATGTGCATCGAGTCTGCCTTCGACGGCACAGGATTAATGTTTGAAAAAGCAAACTCACCCTTGATGTATTCAAGCAAATGGTCTTGCAGCACAAGTACAAGATGCTTGCCAAGGTGCTCAAATGTATCAATCTTGTGGTGCAACTGGACTAAAATGGTCTTTGCCGTCATTTTCCAATTAATGCCGAAGGGCTTGTCTCGCCCGCCAATGCTTTCCTTTAGCCCCAAGCCACACAATGTGCGCTCCCGCTCCGGCCACAGGCTTCCCGTCGTGTCCATTGCCTGAAGCTCTATGCCTACAAAGTCTTCCACGTTTCTGTCGGAATCTGTCGAAACCAAAAAATAATCGACACTGCCGCCCGGCACAGCAACTTCAGGCACGATATGAAGCTCGTTGCCGGGCCTGTGCGCCTCCAACAAGTGCAGGCAGTCTACAAAAATCTGCCTGCGCTCGGTCAGGCGCAGCGGACAGATTACGATGTTTCTGCCCTCATGGCCATACGCCACCGTGCAAGTGCCTATCGAGACGTCGGGCTGGCTCTTGCGTACCTTAAAGCAGCGTTTACCCGAATAACGGCATTGCTGCCCATCGACCACAGCCCGCCAATTGACACTTGTGTCTTTCACTGAAAACGTAAACAGTTCCCTGACTCTCGACATACCCTTTGCTTTGCCAATTCTATATATTCTCCCGAAAGGTCAATGCCTATCGACTTGCGCCCCAAATCGTATGCGACCTTCATCGTCGTGCCTGTCCCGCTAAACGGGTCGAGCACGACACCGTCGCAAGGGCAAGTAGACTTAATGGGTATCACGCACAATTCTTCCGGATAAGGCGCAAAGTGCTTTTTCCTATGTTGCGTGTCTTCAGGCACAATGTCCCACACGTCTCCAGGCATAGAGCCTTTTGGATTGTAGAAAAGAAAGTAAAAGCCCTTTTCTGCAAGTTCCTTAGCCCTTCCCGAAAGCTTTGTGGAGTCGGAATGGGTCGTGCGCTGCTCATTCCTTATTATCATCCTGAAGTCAGACAGTTCCCCGCCCTTCACCTTAGCGAGCACGCCGTCCAATGCCGCAAGCGCATTTCGCCGCTCTTCGTCGGAAAGGCTGGTAGAAAGCTCGATTTGCCGCTTATAGCGGATGCCGCTCACGCCTGTGGCCGAAACCACGAGGCCATCCTTAACTCTGGCTTGCCTCGGCTTTGAGCGTATTGCATCTGCGTCAAAATAGTATTTCTCGCTCTTCACAAAAAAGAAAAAGTCCTCCGAAACAGACCCGAAGCGGTCTTTGTTTGGGGTCATCCCGCCCTTGTGCTTGTTCCATATCACGTCATTACGGAGAATCCAGCCGTCGTCAATCATCATCAGCGCGACACGCCAAGGAATGCCCAACAACGATTTATTTTGGTAAGTGTCGCCAATGTTCAGCCAAAACGCCCCACTCGGCTTCAACACGCGCTTCACTTCCCTTATCACCTCAAACAAGCGGTCGATATATTCACGCGGCGACGGCTCCAAGCCTATGCCCCCACCGGCATATTGCCGCTTGTTCCAATACGGCGGACTCGTTATGCAACAGTCTATCGAGCCATCGGAAACTGAACGCAAAACCTCAAGCGAGTTCCCTTGGACAAACAAAGGAAACCTGCCTGCAGACGACACATAATCAGAAACTATGCACATATAACTTTACTATTAACAGCCTCGATGCCCATACTTGCCATTGCGCTTGCGCAGCAGCCCCACCATCAGGCGGGCGGCATTGTCGGGGGCGACGTCGCTTCCGAGGCGGCGTGCCACTTCGGCGTAGCCGTCGAGCATTTGCCGGCGTCCGTCGCCGCCGGGCAGTATGCGGGCAAGCTCGCGGCGGATGTTGCCCACGGTGAACGTGTCGGCCACGAGTTCCGGCACCACCTCGCGCCCGGCAATGAGGTTTACGAGCGAAATGTACTCCACCTTAAGTATATGGCGGCGCAGGAATGCCGCCACCCTCGGCACCGGGGTCTCGTAGCACACCACCTGCGGCACGCCGAAGAGGGCGGTCTCGAGCGTGGCCGTGCCGCTCGTGACGAGCGCTGCGGCGGCGTTGGCAAGCAGCGGGTATGTCATGCCCTCGACCACCTCCACGCCCGACGCGCCGGTGAAGCGGTCGTAATAGCCGCGCTCTATGCCCGGCGCACCGGCCAGCACGGGAACGTAGCCGGGGAAGGCCTTTGCGGCTTCCATCATCGCCGGGAGGTTGTCTTTAATCTCCTGGCGGCGCGACCCTGCCAGCAAGGCCACCACAGGCTTGCCGTAGTCAGGGAAGCCGCCGCGGTAGGCACGGCGGAAGCCGGCCACCTCCTCAACCGTGGGGTTGCCCACATAGTGTATCGGGAAGTTGTGCTTGCCTTCGTAGAAGTCGGTCTCGAAAGGCAAGATGCAGAACATCTCGTCAACGTCGCGCTTTATGCTCTTTATGCGGTACTCCTTCCAGGCCCATATCTTCGGCGAGATGTAGTAGTAGACGGGGATGCTGGTGTTTGCCCTAACGAACTTGGCAATGTCGAGGTTGAAGCCAGGGTAGTCGATGAGTATTACCGCGTCGGGCGCCCACTGCACTATGTCGCGCTTGCACAGCCTCATGTTGGCGAGTATGGCCGGCAGGTGGAGCAGCACCGGGCCGAAGCCCATGTAGGCCATCTCGCGGTAATGGCGAACGCGTGTACCGCCCACGGCGGCCATGAGGTCGCCGCCGAAGAAGCGGAAACAGGCCCCGGGGTCTTCGCGCACAATCGACTGCATGAGGCGCGAGGCGTGCAGGTCGCCGCTTGCCTCGCCGGCTATGAGGTAGTATTTCATTGCAGCTGCCAGCCCTTAATCATGTCCATCACGCCGTAGTCGGTCACATCCACCCGCGTGGGCGTTATGGCCACGTATCCGTGCGTCAGCGCCCAGTTGTCGGTGTCGGCGGCCTCTGGCTCGTCGTTTGTGTACTCCCCCACCATCCAATAGTAGTCATAGCCGCGCGGGTGGTGGCAGCGCACCACCTCGTTGCCCCACGTGCCACGCGCCATCCGGCACACGCGCACGCCCTTGAAGGCAGTGGCGAGCGGGAAGTTCACGTTGAGGCAAACGCCCTTTGGCAGGCCCTCGGCGAGCAGCCTTTGCGTTATCTCCCTCACGAGCGGCGCGAGCGGCGCGAAGTCGGCGTCGTCGCTGTGGTCGCACAGCGAGAACGCCACCGACGGAATGTACTTCATGCAGCCTTCCATCGTGACGCCCATCGTGCCGGAGTAGTGGGTGTTCACCGAGGCGTTGTCGCCGTGGTTGATGCCGCCTATCACAATGTCGGGTCTGCGCCCGCCGCAAAGTTCGCTAAGGGCGAGCTTGACGCAGTCCACAGGGGTGCCGTTGCACGACCACACCTCCACCCCCTCCCACTGCCGCCGCAGTTTGAGGCGCAGCGGCGTGGTGGCCGAGAATGCGCGGGAAAATCCGCTGCGGGCCGACTCCGGGGCGCACACGAGCAGGTGGCCGAAGCCGGCCACCATGTCTATCAGGCTGCGCAGGCCCTTGGCGTGGTAGCCGTCGTCATTTGAAATAAGTATCAATGGTTTGTTTTTTTCCATGCCTTGCATCTTTTTTACTGCAAAAGTACGAATAAAAAGTGATAAACAGAAAAATGTAGCAAAGTTATTGGCAGATAGGCGTTTTAGGAAGACGGCTTGAAAAAATGAAAGACAGAAAAAGCAATGAAAAAGCCAAGTTAGGACATCGCACCGTTACCAATTCGTGACC
>CALUMB010000084.1 GCA_944321645.1 uncultured Prevotella sp. | reverse complement strand
CACGGTGATGTGCTTGCCCACCTCGCGTGCGAAGTCGAGGAAGGTGAAGTCCTTCATCCAGTCGTAGTTGTTCACCAGCTCGGCGCGGTTGGGCGCGTCGGTGTCGAAGTCGAGGAAGCGCGCCACCTGTGCCTTTATGCACTCCTGGTTGTGGTAGAGCGTCTGGTCGTCGAGCAGGTTGCGCTCCTGGCTCTTGCCCGAGGGGTCGCCTATCATGCCCGTTGCGCCGCCCACGAGGATGATGGGCTTGTGGCCGCAACGCTGCAGGTGGCGCAGCATCATGATGCCGCACAGGTGGCCGATGTGCAGCGAGTCGGCGGTGGGGTCGGTGCCGAGGTATGCCGTGGTCATTTCCTTCTGGAGCTGTTCCTCGGTTCCCGGCATTATCTGCGCGAGCATCCCGCGCCACCGTAGTTCTTCTACAAAGTTCTTTTCCATCGTATGTTAGTGGTTTGTTTTTTAGGATTATGTGGCCAATAGGGCTTATAGGACGCACAGGGCTTATAGGGCTTATAGGCCGGACGGGGCATTTCAGGGCACGGGGTCGTAGCCGCTGCCGCCCCATGGGTGGCACTTGAGCAGCCGGCGCAGGGCGAGCCACGTGCCTCGGAGCGGGCCGTGCTTCATGATGGCCTGCCGGGCGTACTCGGAGCAGGTCGGGGTGAAGCGGCAGGTGGGCGGTGTGAACGGCGAGATGCAACGCTGGTAGAACACGATGGGGAGGCAAATGAGCCACCCCGCAAACTTAGACAGGCGGCGCAAGGCTCCGTTCATGGCTGCGCCCCTATCTTTTCGGCCATGCGCCTTAGCAGCGACACGACGCTCGCGGCCACCTCGCGGCTGCCGTAAAGCGCGTCGGCCTGCCACAGGAACGCCACCGCCACGGCCTTGCCGGGCTTGTCACTTAGGGCGTCGGCTATTATGTGCCTGTTCAGCCGGTATGCTTCGCGCACCTGGCGCTTCACCCTGTTGCGCTTCACGGCACGCTTGAAGTGGCGCTTCGATACGCTGATGAGCACCTGCACGGGAGCCTTGCCGTCGCTGTCGGGCATTATCATGTAGACCGCACGCAACGGGAAGGCAGACATGGAGCGTCCGCCTCCATTGAAGAGCCGCTCGATGAGCTTGCGGCTGGTCATGCGTTCTTGTTTGCCGAACGTGCGGCTTGGCGAGTCAGGCATGGGTTTACACTATGTTAGGTTGTGGCGCCCCGGCGCAGCCTGCGGCTCACCCCTGCTTCTCGAGCAGGTAGTGCTGCAGTGCGCCCGTCATCGAAGGATACTTGTCGGTGGGAGCCTCGAGGTCGAGGCGCAGGCCGGCGTCCTTCACGGCCTGCGCCGTTGCGGGGCCGAAAGTGGCGATGGCAATGTCGCCTTGGTTGAAGTCGGGGAAGTTCTTTATGAGCGAGTCCACTCCCGAAGGGCTGAAGAACACGAGCATGTCATAGTCGAACGAGGCCACCTCCTCGGGCGTGAAGTCGTTGCTCACGGTGCGGTACATCACGCACTCGTGGTGTACGAGCTTCTTCGAGTCGAGCAGCTTGGCCACGCTGTCGTTGTGGACGTCGCTCATGGGAACGAGGTATTTCTCGCCCTTGTGCTTCACCATGACGGGCAGCAGGTCGTCTATGCGCCCTGTGTTGCCGAAGAACACCTTGCGCTTGCGGTACTGGACATATTTCTGGATGTAGAGGGAGATGGTCTCGCTTACGCAGAAGTACTTCATGTCCTCGGGGATTGTTATCCTCATCTCCTTGGCCAGCGTGAAGAAATTGTCTATTGCGTGGCGCGAGGTGAACACGATTGCCGTGTGCTCAAGTATGCTCACCTTCTGCTGGCGGAACTCCCTCGGCGTCAGGCCCTCAATCTTGATGAAGGGCCGGAACACCAGTTCTACCCCAAAACGCGACGCGATGTCGAAATAAGGCGACTTCTCGCTGGTTGGCCGTGGCTGCGAAACCAATATCTTCTTTATCATCTGATGACTAAAAATTTTGTTTCAAAAGATTCCCAGTTGCAACCAGCAGGCCCCATAGCGTAGCCAGTGGTGCTATTTCGAGGGTGCAAAAGTACAAAATAATTTGCACAAAACCGCCTTTCCGCCGAAAAAATATGGCAAAGCACTTATAAAGTGTCAGCATTTTGGCCGCTGCCAATATAGCGGCCACGCTCCACGCCACGCCCGCCACGCTAAGGTCGAAGTAGACGCGGAGCAGCACCACTGGGAACAGCAGCACGCCGGCCGCCGCCGCGACGAAGAGCGCGAACTTGAGCCACAGCAGGTTGCGGCGCCTGCCGAAGAACACGGTGTTGGCCACCGTGTAGGCTGCGGCCTTGGCCGCCGCGTAGGCCACGAAGACCGCCGCGAACACGCCCACGAAGAAGCTGGGCGGGCGCGTCGAGAACCATGCCGGGTCGGAGCCGAGCGTGCAAGAGTAGTAGGCGATGGCCGCCACTACGCACGTCTGCAGCGCGAGTATGAGCTGCAGGCGCACCTCCGCCGACGTCTCCGTATCGCCGGTGGCGGCCTCCCGCATCGGGCGGAACAGGTTCTTGGCTTGGTGGGCGACGAAGCGGCGCGAGCCGGAGACGGCCGCCATGCCGATGATGAAGCAGGCCAGCAGCGCGGCTGTCACCACGTTGTCGGTCCCGATGGCCTTGGGCACAAGCTCGCCCGCCACGCCGTAGGGGCTGTCGCCGTAGCCGGGGTGCGGCAGCGAGTCGTAGCCGAAGTAGCTGCGCGGGATGTAGTGGCCGACGCCGAGCACGGCGGAGTCGGCCTCGGCGGAGTCGGGCTGCCACGGCCGCAGCGTGGGCGGCACGATGGTGTCGGCCTGCAGCGTGTCGGCCTGCGCCTGCCAGGCGGCAGGCTCCGCCGCCTGTGGCGCTGTCAGAGAGTCCGCTTGCAGCATGGGGTCAAAGCCCGAAGGCCCGCTTTATGTCGTCCACGCGGTCGAGCTTTTCCCAGGTGAACAGTTCCACCTCCATCTCCTTGTCCTCGTGGTAGTGGCTGGTGAACTTCTTAACCTTCACCTCGGGCTTGCGCCCCATGTGGCCGTAGGCCGCCGTCTCGCTGTAGATGGGCAGGCGCAGCTTGAGGTCGCGCTCGATGGAGCGCGGCCTGAGGTCGAACAGGCGGCCCACCATGGCCGCAATCTCGCTGTCCTTCATGTCCACGTGGCTCCTGCCGTAGGTGTTTACGTAGATGTTCATCGGCTCGGCCATGCCGATGGCGTAGCTCACCTGCACGAGCATCTCGTCGGCCACGCCCGCGGCCACCATGTTCTTGGCTATGTGGCGTGCGGCGTAGGCAGCCGAGCGGTCCACCTTGCTGGAGTCCTTGCCGCTGAAGGCCCCGCCGCCGTGGGCGCCCTTGCCGCCGTAGGTGTCCACTATTATCTTGCGGCCGGTGAGGCCGGTGTCGCCGTGCGGGCCGCCGATGACGAACTTGCCCGTGGGGTTGACGTAGTACTTTATGTCGTCGCCGAAGAGGGCGAGCACCTTCGCGGAGCCTATCTGCGCCTTGACGCGGGGCATGAGCACCTCGATCACGTCGCGGCGTATGGCGTCGAGCATCAGCCTGTCGGCCTCCAGCTGCGCCTCCGGCGTGGCGTCGGCTGGGCGGACGAAGTCGTCGTGCTGCGTGGACACCACTATCGTGTCGATGCGCTCCGGCACGCCCTGGTCGCTGTACTGCACGGTCACCTGGCTCTTCGAGTCGGGCCTGAGGTATGTCATCTGGCGGCCTTCCTTGCGTATGTCTGCCAGTGTGCGCACGATGAGGTGGGCCAGGTCGAGCGACACGGGCATGTAGTTCTCCGTCTCGTTGGTGGCGTAGCCGAACATCATGCCCTGGTCGCCGGCCCCCTGCTCCTCCTCGACGGCGCGGCGCACGCCGCGGTCGATGTCGCTGCTCTGCTCGTGTATGGCGGTCATTATGCCGCAGGAGTTGCCGTCGAACTGGTATTCGGCCTTTGTGTAGCCTATGCGGTTGATGGTCTTGCGGGCCACGGTCTGCAGGTCGATGTACTCCGAGCTGTGCACCTCGCCCATGATGACCACCTGGCCGGTGGTGACGAAGGTCTCGCAGGCCACGTGCGCCTGCGGGTCGTAGGCCAGGAACTGGTCGAGTATGGCGTCTGAAATCTGGTCGGCCACTTTGTCGGGATGGCCTTCAGAAACCGATTCTGAAGAAAAGAAGTATGACATAGCGTGTATCTGATAAACTGTTTAGCCTGCAAAGTTACGACAAGTTGGCCGTTCGGCAAAACTTTTAAAGGTAAAATAGTAAAAAGGTAAAAAAGCCGATTAAAAGTAAAGAGGTAAAAAGGTAAAAAAGGCTGCGCCGGAGCAAGCGGTGCTGTCCAGCAACGACGCGCAGCCCACACGGCGCAGCCTTTTTTACCTTTTTACTCTTTTACCTTTAGATTTTCCCCTTCCAGCGGCCAGTATGGCGATGGGTGGTGCATCTGGCGCATCTCGCGGTCGAACTGCTCCACCATCTCCGGGTGCTCGGCAGCCAGGTTGTGGCGTTCGTAGGGGTCGTCCTTGAGGTTGTAAAGCTCCAGTGGGCGGTTCTTCTTCACCGTCACGCACTTCCAGTCGCCGCGCCGTGCCGCCCTCTGCTTGCCCGTGAACTCCCAGTAGAGCAGGCGGTTGTCGGTGTCCACCTTGCCCCCGTAGAACAGCGGCAGGATGTTCATGCCGTCGATGCCCTGCGGCAGGTGCTCCTCGGCCCCGGCCAGGGCGGCGAGCGTGGGCATCACGTCGGGGAAGTAGATGATGTTCCCCAACTTCTGCACAGGCACGCGGCCGGGCTGGTTGACGATGAACGGCACGCGGATGCCGCCCTCGTAGAGCTGGCCCTTGTGGCCGTTGAAGCCCGCGTTGCAGTCCAGCTCGCCTATCGGGGCGAGCAGCGGCGCACCGTTGTCGGAGGCGAAAATCACCATCGTGTTCTCCCTCAGCCCGAGGCTGTCCACGTGTGCCAGCAGGCGTCCGATGGCCGCGTCCATGTGGGTGATGAGCGAGGCGTAGCGCTTGGTGTCGGCAGTCCACTGGGTCATGTCGTCGTACCACACGGTGTTGTCGATGATGTAAGGCTCGTGCGGCGCGTCGTAGGCGAGGTAGAGGAAGAAGGGCCGCTCCTTGTTGCGGTCGATGAAGGCCAGCGCGTCGTCGGTGCTTATGTCGGTGTTGTGGCGCACGTGGGCGTCGCCGGCGTTGTCGTCGATGTGTATCAGCGAGTCGCCGTGGAAGCGGTAGTAGGGGTAGTAGTATGGCGAGTTAGACTCCACGGTGCTTATCGTCCACCCGTAGAACTCGTGGAAGCCCCTGTGGTTGGGCGCGGCCTTGGGGTCGTAGCCGTCGAGGTGCCACTTGTTCACGAGGCAGGTTCGGTAGCCTGCCGCCGAGAGCACGGTGGCTATGGTGGTGTCGGTGGGCAGTAGGTTGGCGCGGCGTATGTATGTGGTGTCGCCCTTCGGCGACACCTTCATGCCGCGTATGCCGTTTGCCGTACACTGGTTGTCGCGTATGGTGGTCTTGCCGGTGTTCTTGCCCGTCATGAGCGAGCAGCGCGACGGCGACGATATGCCGCTGCCGGCGTAGCTCTGGGTGAACGACGTGCCGGTGCGGGCCAGCCTGTCGATGTTTGGCGTCTGCACATAGCGGCTGCCGTAGCACGAAAGGTCGCCGTAGCCGAGGTCGTCGGCCAGGATGAAGATGATGTTCGGCCTGTCGGGCGTGGCGGCTGAATGCTCCCCGGCGGCGTGGCAGCGCGGGGCAAAGAAGGCCGAGGCCATGGCCAGCGCGAGGCAGACGCGGGTCCAACGTTTTCTCATGTTGCTTCTGGTTTTTAGTCTTTAGCATTTTGCGAAGGTAACGCAAGCGAGAGCAGTGAAAAACTCGTTTTCAAATTGCCGAGCGCAGCTTACCTTCTGCAATGGTAACGCAAGCGAGCGGAAACTAAGCTTGCTCCAGCTTTCCCGGGCGCTGCTTACCATCGGGCAAAGGTAATATAAATATGTGACACGGGCAAGTGTTGCGCCGATTTTTGGACTCGTCAAGCCACAGGTTCCTGCGGTTACGCTCAACGCATGGCAAGATGCCCGAAGGGCGCCAGCTGGGAATCCAGACGGAGGCAGGGGATTGGCGTTTACGATTTTTAATATTTGGCGATGCCGAATTTAACACGGCCAGAAACGACGAAATAGAAACGGCGGGGCCGTTCCCGCCACGAAGAACGGCCCTCCGGGCGGAGCCGTTTTGCAAGACGTGCCGTTTTGGCTTGCGAAACAGGCCGTTTCAGGATGCGAAACGGGTCGTTTTAGAAGCCGAAACGGCCTGTCTCGCAAGCCGTTTTCCGGCAAAAAATGCCGCTTTTGGGCGGATTTTGGCCGGAAACAAGCGGCGGGCAGTTGGGCGGTGCACACCACCCCGCGCGTAACACCCACTGCCACAGCCGGTTGCGCCGGTGCGCCCATTTTCGCGATATTTGCGGCAAAACCGCGCCTTGGGCCGTGGAACGCGAAAACAAGGGGCTTCCGGCAACCGTTTTTTAACAGTTGGCGAAGGCCAAAGCCACATATTTTGTTAAACGCTGTTGCGCCCAACGCCGCAGTGCAAAGGCAAAACGATGAAATGGTGACACAAAACCGTAATATAGGTAATTGCCCGTAAGGTTTTTATACTTACCTTTGCAAAAAGCAAGCTGCACTCGGCAATCTGTAAGCAGACTTACATTGCGCTCGTTTGCATTGCCTTTACAGGAGACAACAATAAGGCCAAACATCATGGAGCAACAACTTGACATATCTTCAATAGAAGCCTACGACAGCTTCTTCGGCTTCGAGACGCGCCACCCGCTCGTGGCCGTGGTGGACATGAAAAAGCTCGCGGACTTCAACTTCCCGCCGGAGCTGACCTACAACTACGGGGTGTACGCCCTCTTCCTGAAGCAGACCTACTGCGGCGACATAACCTACGGCCGCCAGCCATACGACTACCAGGAAGGCACGGTGACGAGCTTCGCGCCGGGCCAGGTGGTGAAGGTGAAGTTCAGGCCGGGCTTCACGCCAAACGCCCGCGGGCTGCTCTTCCACCCCGACCTCATTCGCGGCACGTCGCTCGGGCGGGGCATCGGGCAGTACTCGTTCTTCAAGTACACCTCGCGCGAGGCCCTGCACCTCTCCGACGACGAGAAGGCCACGTTCAACGACTGCCTCGACAAGATTGAGAAAGAGCTTGAGCGGCCCATCGACAGCCACAGCAAGCAGCTGATATGCCGCAACATCGAGCTGCTGCTCGACTACTGCATGAGGTTCTACGACCGCCAGTTCATCACGCGCCACGAGGCCAACAACGACGTGCTCACGCGGTTTGAAGACGAGCTTGCGAAGTATTTCGACGGCAAGAAGCCGGAGCGCGAGGGCCTGCCCACGGTGAGGTACTTCGCCGAGCGGTGCTTCCTGTCGCCAAACTACTTCGGCGACCTCGTGAAGAAAGAGACCGGCCACTCGCCGCAGGAGTTCATACAGGGCAAGATACTCGGCCTGGCCAAGGACGAGCTGATAGGCACCAAGAAGTCGGTGACGGAGATTGCCTACTCGCTGGGCTTCCAATACCCGCAGCACTTCAACCGCTACTTCAAGCGCGGCGTGGGCATGACGCCCGTGGAATACCGCAAGGCCGGAAGCCAGGCTTAGGCCCGGCCAAGGCTCCACACCGCAAAAAAAGACAACACTATGCTTACGGAAGACACCGAGACCACCACCGTGTGCCGCTGCAACCGCCTGTTCGGCGAGCATACGCTCCACCCGCTGGCCTGCGTGATAGACCTGAGCAAGCCCTGCCGCAGGCAGGCCGTCGGCAACGACTGCTACGCCGTGCTGCTGGCCGGCTGCCGCGATGGCGACGGCTGCGGCGAGCCGTGCGCCTGCGACTACACCTCGGCAGCCGCGCTGTTCGCCCAGCCGGGGCGCAAAATCACGGCCGAAGGCTCCCGCGAGGGCCGCCTGCTGCTCTTCCACCCCGACCTCGCCCGCCACGAGAGCCTCGGGGCGAAGCTGGGGGGCTACACCTTCTTCGGCTACAACAAGGCCGAGGCCCTGCGCCTCTCGGCCCGCGAGAAGCGGCTGCTGGAGCGGTCGGTGGACTACATCGACGAAGAGCTGCACTGGGGCATCGACCGCTTCAGCCGCCAGATGCTGTGCAACAAGATAGAACTGACGCTCAACTACTGCCGCCGCTTCTACGAACGGCAGTTCATACTGCGCCACGACATGAGCCTCGACACCATCGCCAAGACAAAGGCTGCCATCGACGCCTACCTCAGAGCAGGCCGCGCCGCCGCCGAAGGGCTGCCCACCGAGGCCATGGTGGCCGACTGGGCAGGCCACTCGGCAGCCTACACGTCGGACATGCTGCGCCACGAGACGGGCTTCGCCACCGCCGACTACGTGGAGGCGCGGCGCTGGGCCGTGGCCAAGCAGATGCTGCTCGGCACGCGGCTGGCCACGGCAGAGATTTCGGCAAGGCTGGGCTTCAGGTGCGAGGCCACGTTCAGGCGCACGTTCACGCAGCTGGCCAGATGCACGCCGGCTGAATACCG
>CALUMB010000083.1 GCA_944321645.1 uncultured Prevotella sp. | reverse complement strand
AGGAAGACCCGCGCGGCGTTGAGGCCGACGGCAACCTCGACGGCAAAGGCGAAGACCACGTACACCAGTCGGACTTCCGCATAGAGAACATGACCATCGAGAACCTCTCCGAAGACAACGAGATTGGCAGGATGCAGGATGCCATCAAGGTGCGCCGCGGCGCAAAGGCCACAATCGTGAATGCCCTCGTCAAGGGTACGGGCGCGTTCGACGAACTTGTTGACCTCACCGACGGCAAGGGTACAGCCGCCAACGGAACTACCGTGAGCGTTACCGCCGAAGGCAGCGCAGCGGGCGTGGGCAACAACTCCGGCAACCCGGCAGGCACGACGGTCAACGTGGCAAGCGGCAACACAGGCTGCAACACCGGCATCTTCGGCTGGACTGGATATAGCCTCTAATTTAAAGGTAAAAAGGTAAAAGGGTAAAAAGGGCTGCGCTCAGTTTGCTTCTGCTCATTGAAGCAAGCATTCTTGGCAGGCGCAGCTCTTTTTACCTTTTTACTTTTGGTGTAATTGGAGTTAAGAAGTCATGGAGTTAAGGAGTTAAGGAGTTAAGACATTTGCCAAATCCCCCTAGCATAGCGCAGCCTTTTTTACCTTTTTACTTTTGGTGTAATTGGAGTTAAGAAGTCATGGAGTTAAGGAGTTAAGACATTTGCCAAATCCCCTAGCATAGCGCAGCCTTTTTTTACCTTTTTACTTTTTTACTTTTTTACCTTTAATCAGCGCGGGCATTATTTAAGCTCATTTAAGGCATTTTTCTTCGTTTATTCCTCGAATATTATTACTTTTGCAATTCTAAAGGCTTGACAACAGAGACTATGGAACATATTTTTATAGCGGGGCCGTGCGTGATTGAGTCGGCCGAACTGCTCGACACTGTTGCCCGCGAGCTTGTTAGGGTAAACTCGCTTTTGGGTACCGACATTATCTTCAAGGCTTCGTTCGACAAGGCCAACCGCACTTCGCTAAGCTCGTTTCGCGGGCCCGGACTGGAGCGCGGGTTGCAGATGCTCTCCGACGTGAAGCAACGCTACGGCCTGCGCATACTCACCGACATACACGAAAGCTGGCAGGCCGCGCCCGTGGCCGAGGTGGCCGACGTGCTGCAGATTCCGGCGTTCCTTTGCCGACAGACCGACCTGCTTGTGGCCGCCGCTCGCACAGGGCGCACCGTCAACATAAAGAAGGCGCAATTCTTGAGCGGGGAGGATATGCGATACCCGGTGGAGAAGGCACGCGCCGCCGGTGCCGCCGACGTGTGGCTGACAGAGCGCGGCAATATGTTCGGCTACAACAACCTCGTGGTGGACTTCCGCAACATTCCCGATATGCTCCAAATCGTGCCTACTGTGGTGATGGACTGCACACACAGCGTGCAGCGGCCAGGCGGAGCAGGCGGCAAGACTGGCGGCGACCGCCGCTTTGTGCCGCAGATGGCCTTGGCCGCAAAGGCTTTCGGCGCGACGGGATGGTTCTTCGAGGTACACCCAGACCCCGACAAGGGGCTTAGCGACGCCGCCAACATGATGGAGCTGGCCAGGCTCGAGGACATTGTCAGGAAACTTATTGCTTAGAAAAGGATACATGGGCAAGACTGTAAGAGACTATGCCATACAGTGCATAAAGGACGAGGCGCAGGCCCTGCTTGACCTCATACCGCAGATAGACGACAACTTCGACAAGTCGGTGGAGCTGATACTGGGCTGCCGGGGCAAGGTGATTGTGACCGGGGTGGGCAAGAGCGGCCACGTGGGGGCGAAGATAGCGGCCACGCTGTCAAGCACCGGCACGCCGTCGTTTTTCATCAACCCGCTTGACGTCTACCACGGCGACCTCGGCGTCATGACGCGCGACGACGTCGTGCTGGCAATATCTAACTCCGGGCAGACAGACGAGCTGCTGCGCTTCATACCGATGCTGCAGCACAACAACATACCGATAATAGGCATGAGCGGCAATCCGGCGTCGCTCCTGGCCAAGTATTCCACGTTCCACATCAACGTGGGCGTGAGCAAGGAAGCCTGTCCGCTCAACCTCGCCCCCACGAGCAGCACCACAGCCACGCTGGCCATGGGCGACGCACTGGCCGTGGCGCTGATGGAGCGGCGCAACTTCCAGCCGCGCGACTTCGCGCAGTTCCATCCCGGCGGCGAGCTTGGCAAGCGGCTGCTCACTACGGCGCAAGACGTGATGCGCACCGACGACCTGCCCGTAATTACGCCGGAGATGCACCTCGGCGAGGCTATCATCCTTGTGAGCAAGGGCAAGCTGGGGCTTGGCGTGGCCGAAAGGGAAGGCAAGATTGTGGGGCTGATTACCGACGGCGACATACGCCGCGCCATGGAGAAGTGGCAGGCGCAGTTCTTCGACAGGACTGTGGCTGACATAATGACGGCAAAGCCCAAGATTGTGCCGCCGGAGGCGAGGATTGCCGAGATACAGAATATCATGAACAAGTATAAAATCCATACTGTGCTTGTGGCCGACGGCGATGGCCGCCTGCTCGGAGTGGTGGACCACTACTCGTGCATGGTGTGACAGGGGGGGTAGTGTTTGATGGATGACGAAATTTAGGCACATTATTATATTATGCCTCGCGGCGGTGTTATCGGCTGCGGGGCTGCAGGCCCAGACCAGCGACTCGGTGATGGTGGATGTGCTCGAAGAGGCCGGGGTGACGTTCACCGACAACAACAGCGTGGTGCTGCTCATGTCGGGCAAAGACAAGTTCGACGATATGTTCAAGGCAATAAGCCAGGCCAAGAGCAGCATCCACCTCGAATACTTCAACTTCCGCAACGACTCTATCGCCTCGGAACTGTTTGCGCTTTTGCGCCGCAAGGCGGCTGAAGGCGTTGAGGTGAGGGCGCTGTTCGACGGTTTCGGCAACGACTCCAACAACCGCCCGCTGAAGAAGAAGCACATAAAGAAGTTGCGGGAGGAGGGCATACAGATTTACGAGTTCGACCCGCTGCGCTTCCCGTGGATAAACCACGTGTTTTCGCGCGACCACCGCAAGATTGTGGTGATAGACGGAAACGTGGCATACACAGGGGGCATGAACGTGGCCGACTACTACATAAACGGCACCGAGGAGGTGGGCGAATGGCGCGATATGCACTGCCGCATAGAGGGCGGGGCCGTGAGCCAGTTGCAAATGATTTTCGTGAGGATGTGGAAGAAGGTGACGGGCGAGGATATCTGGAACCAGAAGTACTTCCGCGCCTACTGTCCTGTGGAGATGGTAGGGCTTACGCCCGACACCACGGCCACCGCAGGCCGCAAGAAGGTGGGCATAATAAACCGCGAGCCGCGCACCACCAACGAGATAATACGCACGTTCTACATAAACGCATTCAACACGGCCAAGGACTCCATAAAGCTGATCAACCCATACTTCACGCTAAACCGCAAGCTGAAGAAGGCCATAAAGCGGGCGTTGAAGCGCGGGGTCAAGGTGGAGGTTATGGTGTCGGCGCACAGCGACATTCCCGTCACGCCCGATTGCGTGTTCTACAACGTACACAAATTAATGAAGAGGGGAGCCGACGTTTGGCTATACCAGCCTGGTTTCCACCACTCGAAGGTGATGATGGTTGATGGGCTGTACTGCACCGTGGGCAGCGCGAACCTCAACGCCCGCAGCCTTAGCTGGGACTACGAGGAGAATGCCGTGGTCATCGACAAATGCACCACGCGGCAGCTCGATTCCATGTTTGAGCGCGACAAGGAGCGCAGCGTCTACCTTACGCCCGAATATTGGGACGAGTTCCGCAGTCCGTGGAAGAAGTTCGTGGGCTGGATGGCGCACTTGCTCATGCCGTTTCTTTGAGGGGGAAGAAGCCCATCTCCGGCTCTCCCCCGTGGGGAGATGGCTTGGCGGCGGTGTGGAATATGCCCTTAATTTTAATTCTTTTCATTGTGTTTCCTTCCCGTAAAAAAATGATTTGCAAGGATTGTATTCCGCATCCGAGCCTCCCCACGGGGGAGAGACAGAGAGGGGCTTCTCTTCCGCCCCGGCGTGACAACGTGATTTCGGTTTGCAAGGCTTTGGGAATAATACTCATGGTGGTTGGCCACAGCGAATGCCCCGGCGCGTTGTGCGCCTTTATTTATGAGTTTCACATGCCGTTGTTTTTCATCACGGCAGGCTACTTCTTCTCCTTGCGCTATCTCGACGACGAGGCGGCGTTTGTCAAGAAGCGGCTTAAGGGATTGTATGTGCCGTTCGTTAAATGGTCGGTCGTGTTCCTGCTGTTGCACAACCTGATGTTCGACCTTGGGGTTATGAACGAGCAGTATGGAAATGCGGGCGGAGGCGTGACCCACCCGTATACGTGGCACCAGATTCAGCAGAACCTTTGGAACATACTGACGGCCATGGGCGGCTACGACCAGTTCCTGAACGGGGCGTTCTGGTTTTTCAGGGGGCTGCTCGTGGCGTCGGTGGGCTATCTCGTGGTGTTCAAGCTCTACGACCTGTTGGCGCGGAAAGTGGGCCGCCCGGAATGGCGGCAGGTGGCCATCCCGTTGGCGGTGTGCGCCACGGCGTTGGCCTTGGGCGCGTGGAAGACGGCCGAAGGGCTTAAGGTGACCACGCTCGTGCAGGGCGGAACTCGCGAGATAACGGGACTGTTCTTCTTCGGGTGCGGTTTTTTGTTCAGGCAGTTGCGCCATAAATATAAGGTGGAATGGTGGTCTACGCTCGCATTCGCCTGCGTAACGCTGGCTTTTTCGCACTATGCGCCGTCGGGCATGGACTGGAACGCCGCGTTCGACAAGTTCGCCAAGCTGCCATTGCCGGCCATCTGCGGCTTCCTTATGGTCTACAATGTGAGCACGTGGATTGACCGCCGCGACGGCATCGTGCGCCGCTTCCTCGTGTTTTGCGGCAACAACACACTGCCAGTGTTTGTGTTCCACATCATTTCGTTCAAGCTCGTAAGCCTCCTTAAGATATGGTATTACGGGCTTGACCCTCGGCAGATAGGCTGCCACATGGTGATTCACGACTATGCCAAGGACGACCTCTTCTGGATTCTTTACTCTGTGGCCGGCGTTGGCGTGCCGCTTGTCGCCACCTACATCGTGCGCAGGATGAAGGAGCACACCAGGTCGGCCATAAGGTGAGCCTCGGTGGGCGTAACGCCATTGGCTTCGAGTAGCGCGGTTTCTTTTTCGGTGACGTCGGCTGCGAAGGCTTTGCGGCATTCGCCAAGCCCTACGTCGCCATGCAGCAGTTTTATGTATTTGGCGAACTGCCCCGCTGCGGCCTGCTTGTTGCCCGCAAGCCACTCGTTGAGCGCACTGTTGGCCACGTCGTCGGGGGCGCAGTCGGCCGAGGAGCACAGTCTTGAATATTCTTTTGATGCCTTGTCGTGCTTGCCTGTACACATCAGGGCGCGGGCCATCACGCGGCCCACGCGGGTGTCGTCGGGGCTTTCGTAGCTTAGCTTGTAGAGGTCGCCGAGGGCTTCTTCGCTCCGGTTCATGTTGACGAGGCAGACGCACTTGTTGAGCGTGTAGCCCTTGTTGCCGGGTTGCTGCGCGGCAAGGCGGGCGTAGGTTTCGAGCGATTTGGCGTAGTCGCCCTCGTAGAATGTGGCCCTGGCGTAGCCCGAGAGGGCCTTTGCGTCGTCGGGCTTCATCCTTAGGGCTTCGGCGAAGCAGGCCGATGCGGCAGGCCAAGTGCCGGGGGCGGCGGCCTCGGGGTGGCGGAGCAGCACGTTGCCGCTTATCATGCAGTGGCGGTAGGTGCGGGCATTGCCGCCGGTGTTGGCCAGCACGGCGAGCGTTTCGGCGAACAGGCCGCGCTTGGCCAGGCATGAGGCTATCTCGGTGAAGTTTTCTTCGAGGGCTGTTCCCTTGAAAATGGCGTTGGCGAAGAACAGGTAGTTTGGCCGCCGGTGGGCGTCGCCGCCGTCGAAGGGGTTGTAGAGGAACTGCCGCGAGGGGAAGAGCCTGAAGAAGCGGTAGAGGTCTTGCAGGTAGATGCGGCGCTGGTAGGCGGGGCTGTCGCGTTCGGCAGCTTGTTCCTCCATGCCGGCGATGTGGCCGCCGGAGAGCATCTCCCTGATGTTGGGCGGCAGCTTGTCGGCCACCTGCTTGAAGGCTATGGCAAACGAGTATTTGTCGCTGTCGCAGAATGGCAGGTGGTCTATGATGTTCCTCACCATCTGGCCGTAGCCAGGCTCGTTGCAGATGCCGCTTATGGCGGGGTGGTCGAGGTAGAACGGCGCGAACCAGTTGCTCACGCTGTCGAAGAACGGGAACCGCTTCATCTGCGAGAAGCCGCCGAAGTAGATGTCGGAGCCGGCCTTCTGCATCTCCACCATCTTGCGGAAGCTCTCTTCCATCTTCTCCATGTCGCGCTCGGCCGCCTCTGGGTGGATGATGTCTTCGAGGCTCTCGCCGTCTTTTTCCTCTATTCCGTTTGGCGTTATGCTGAAGCCGTTGCGCTTGAGCAGGTCGGGCATTATCTCGTGCTGTATCTTGCGTGTGTCGCTCTCGGCGCTGAGGCAGTAGAGCATCTGTATCTGGAGTTCCACCAGCTCTTTCCTTGCCGATGGGTCGGATGTGATGTCGGCGGCCATGTCGCGCTCTTCGGCGAACACGCTGCGCCCTTTGTCGCCCAAGGCCATGGCCCAGCCCACGAGTGCGCGTTGCCTCACCTGCTCGTCGGTGGAGCGGCGGTAGACCTCGGCAAGGAGGCGCAGTTTGTTTATGTCGAACAGGTTCATCGCGCCGAGCGACAGGGCCGACACCATCAGCTGTTGGTCGTTGGCATCCACCGTGGGCGAGGTGAGTATGCCTGCCAGCTCGTCGGTGGCGCCGTCGGAGAGTTGGGGCGACGTCCAGAGATAGTCGAACACGTCGTTTATGAATTGCTGGTGGGCGCGGAATATTTCCTCCTTGCGCCTGCTTCGGGTTGGCTCCGGCTCGAGTTCAAGCATGGCCGCGTCGGAGACGAAGCCTTCTAACGAGCGGCGCAGCGTCTCCGCCGAGTGGTCGCGTGCGCCGGCGCGCACCCTGCTGTATACGGCCCCTAAGAAGGAGGAGTGGCCCACGGCATATCGCAGGCTTGTGTCGGAGGCGAGCCGCCACAGCCGCTTGAGCATATCGCGGTAGACCCGCTCCAGGTGGTCGTCCTTGAAGCCTCGGCTCCAGTAGTCGAACATCAGCTTGTAGTCGTTGTCTATTTCGTGCAGCGGGCCTTCCACAGCAAGCTCCGGGTGGGCGGAGGCGAACGCCTTCAGGGCGTCTATCGCCTCGCTCAGGTTCTGTTCCGCTATGAGGTCGAGCGTGTGTGCCAGTTCTTTGTTATTCTGCATGGTTTTCCTCCTTCCTCGTTTTTTCTAACCATTTGTCGGCTGTCTCGATGTCCTTTTGGCGCGGCTTGGCAGCGTGGGCGAACTTCAGGTTGCGCGGCAGGGAGTCGGCCGCAGCCTCGCCCACGCCGCAGCGGGCGGCAATCAGCCGACGGTAGGCTGCCGGGCCGTTCTTGTTGATGGAGTCGCACGCCATGTTGTATGCCTTGATGAACGTCTCCATCTGCCGTTGCCGCGTGGGGGCTTTTATGGCTTCGCTGCTGAAGGCTATTGCGCCGAGGCGCGTGTCCATCGTGCGCGAGTCGAGCAGCGTGCGGTGTCCGGCGTTGCGGGCGGCGGTGGCTTGCGGCTCGGTGAGCAACGTCGCGTCCATCGAGTTGTTAAGTAGCATT
Organism: uncultured Prevotella sp.; assembly: GCA_944321645.1. Classification (GTDB taxonomy): domain Bacteria; phylum Bacteroidota; class Bacteroidia; order Bacteroidales; family Bacteroidaceae; genus Prevotella. The sequence goes on along the minus strand of CALUMB010000083.1, from coordinate 954 downwards.
TGCAGTCTCACGTTCACGTCGTTCACTTGTATGCGGAACACGCGCTCCGGCTGAAGCCCCCCGCGTGCCACGGCTTCGTCGGCAAGCAGTGCCGTGGCCGAGTGCCGCGCCATGGCCACCATCTTGTCGTCCAGTTGCTTTAGCTGCGTCAGACGGGCGTTGCGGTTGGTTATCAGCTGCCAGTAGGCGTTGGTGGCGGTGGCGTATGTCAGTGGTGTGCCGTTGGCCGCCATCCTCTGGCCGCGCACGAGGTCGGTCACGGCTCCTTCCACGTGGCCGCGCTCTAAGGCCGTGTCACAGTCCATCTGTGCAGTGTATGCCTTGAGCCTTACGTCGGCCCCGAGCGTGTCGAAGAGGTTGTACATTTCGGCGACGTACAGGGGCAGGCAGTCGAGCGTGGGCATCACGGCCACTTTCAGCGCGGCAGAGTCTTCTTTGGCCAGGCGCAGCTGTTCGGCTCTTGAGATGCTGCGGGCTTCGTCTTCTGTCTGCCCGCACGCGGCGAGCAGCGCGGCGGCTAATAATATAATTAGGTGTGGTTGTTTCATTTTGCTTCTTGCCGCCGTTTGTGGCGGCTTTTAAATCTAAAGAAGGGACGCTCTGTGTCGTCAATTGCACGAGCGCCCCTGCCGGGTTTATAAATCAATGTGCGATATTAGCCTTTTGCACGCTGCAAAATTAGTAAATTATTTCGGAATGACGAAAATAATTGCTATTTTTGTGGTCTAATGGCAAAAGACAAGATAGCCTACGTGTGCAGCAACTGCGGACACGAGTCGGCAAAATGGATAGGGAAATGCCCAAACTGCGGGCAATGGAACACGTTCAAGGAGATAAAGGTGGCGCCTGTGGGCGGCGTGGTGGCGGCACGGTCGGCGGCAATGTCGGCGGGTGGTCGCCACAAGGGTGCGGCTGGCAGCAGGCCGATGTTGCTGCGCGACATCAGCGCGGCTG
>CALUMB010000082.1 GCA_944321645.1 uncultured Prevotella sp. | reverse complement strand
CTGGTTGATCATGTCAACATACTCCTGCGGCACCGACGAAGAGCCGTGGAGCACGATGGGGAAGCCGGGCAGCTTCTTCATTATCTCGTCGAGCACGTCGAACGCCAGTGGCGGGGGTACGAGGCGGCCTGTCTTCGGGTCGCGGGTGCACTGCTCGGGCTTGAACTTGTAGGCTCCGTGCGACGTGCCTATGGAGATGGCCAGCGAGTCAACGCCCGTCTTTGTGGTGAAGTCTATCACCTCTTCCGGCTTCGTGTAGTGCGAAACTTCCGATGCCACTTCGTCCTCGACGCCTGCGAGCACGCCCAGCTCGCCCTCTACCGTGACGTCGTACTGGTGGGCGTAGTCCACCACTTTCTTCGTCAGGGCCACGTTTTCGTCGTAAGGCAGGGCGGAACCGTCAATCATCACCGACGAGAAACCCATGTCGACGCAGCTCTTGCACAGCTCGAAAGAGTCGCCGTGGTCGAGGTGCAGCACAATCTCCGGGTGCTTGCAGCCCAGCTCCTTGGCATACTCCACGGCACCTTCGGCCATGTAGCGCAGCAGCGTTTGGTTGGCGTAGTTGCGCGCTCCCTTTGAAACCTGGAGGATGACAGGCGACTTCAGTTCCGAAGAAGCCTTGATGATGGCCTGCAGTTGCTCAAGGTTGTTGAAGTTGAATGCGGGAACAGCCCATCCGCCGTTGATTGCCCTCTTGAACATATCGCGTGTGTTCACGAGGCCTAATGTCTTGTAGCTTACCATAACTTATATTGTTGTAATTTAGAAAATCCTCTTTGAAACCACGCGCAAAGATACAATTTTAATTCCATACCGACAAAACTTTGCGGCCGTTTTCGCCTGATTGAAATGCCGCTTTTACATTATTTTCATAGCCCGGCCTGTATTTCGGCCCGTTTGCAAGCCTCGCTTTGCAATTGCCGTGCGCGGCCGTGCGCCTTGCGTGGGGGCAAAACAAAAGGGGCTCCGCCGAGCCCCGTCATTCTTTTAAACCTTAAATCTAATACTATGAAAAACACTTTCTGCAAAAATAGGCTTTTGCTTCCACCCTGCAATGGCAGCCGCCGGCCATTTTGCCCCGCCTTGCCGTTTTATTGATTTATGTCAAGCAGCCCGGCTTCCGCAATGATGTTGCGCAGCAGGTAGGTGGCGTTTTGGTTTCGTGCCACGCCCGGCGTAATCTTGTAGGTGTAGGTTATGCTGTCGGCGAGCTTTATCTCGAAGCACCAGTTGTGGAAAGTCTGTGGCCGTTCGTCGGCCATCTTCGATAGTTCGAGGTCGTGGGTGGCTATCAGTCCGCTCACGTGCAGTGCCGAGACTGCCTCGAGGAACATCCGCGAGCCGTTGAGCTTGTCGAGCGAGTTTGTGCCTTTCAGTATCTCGTCGAGTATTATCAGCGTGCGGCCTTTGGCTGTGCAGCTCTCCATCAGCTGGCGCAGGCGCAGCAGTTCGGCATTGAAGTAGCTTATGCCGTGGCCCAGGTCGTCGCTCGTGCGCATACTGCTGAAGAGGTGGAACACCGTCGTGCGCAGCCTGTCGGCGAACACCGGCATTCCGTTCATGGCCAGGATGTAGTTCACCCCGACGGCTCGCAGGAACGTGCTCTTGCCCGCCATGTTGGCCCCGGTCACGATGTAGTAGTTGCGGTCGGCTATTGCGAAGTCGTTGCCCACGGCCTTTTCGCCCAGGAACGGGTGGCGCAGCCCCTTCGCTTCCAGTTCCACGGTCTCGCCGGGGGCAATCTCCGCCTGTGTGGCCGACGGCTCGTTGTAGCTGAAGGTGGCCATGGAGACGAGCGCGTCCATCGCCCCCACGTTTTCTATCCATGGCGCGATGCCGCCCATGTGCAGCCGTTGCCACTTCAGGAAGCGGCGCACGAGGAAGAAGTCGCTAAGCAGGAACGTGTCGAATATCACCAGCCCGAGCACGTTGCCGCGCCTGTCGAGTCCGTCGAGTATGCCCTCAAGCTCGCCGAACGACCGCTGCGCCTCTGCCGCGTCGGCCTCGTTTGGCAGCGCGGGCGCCACGTCTTCCATGTTGGCCGAGGCCATGATGCCGGTCAGCTCGGCGTATGCCTTTAGTTGCTTGTGCAGGCTGTTCACAATCTTTCCAGCCGAGCGGAGCGGCTTCGAGCACGCCATGTAGACGGCGAAGAACATCACCGTGGCATACATCACAGGCACGCTGGTCGCCAGCGGCGTGAGCGCGGCCAGCGCGATTGTGGCGGCCAGGCCCGCCCATGCGGCGCAGGCGGCGGCCATCGCCCACTTTGTGGCGGCCCATGCCGGCACCTCCAGCGCCTTGGCCTTGTCGAGCGCGTCGGTCACGGCCTGCGTGTCGATGCCTCCGTGGCGGCCTGCGGCCACGAACTCCTCCCGCAGCGGCCCCATGGCGGCAAGCGCGGCTATGGCCTTGCGGCGGCGGCCTGTTGCGGCAATGGCTTCGCCGGGCGTGCCGCCGGGCAGCGTGGAGAGCCACCGCGCGAGGCAGTCGGAGCCGCCGGTGGTCACGGTGCGGCAGATGCGGTGGTAGAGCGAGAGCGGGCCGAACACGTCCATGTCGAACGTGTATGGATGCTTTGGGTCGGCATACCGCCGCCCGTCGTCGAACGGCGAGAAGTCGCCCCCGAGGTACTTCAGCTCGTTGGCGCATACCGTGTGCAGGCTCTCGGCGCGGGCTATGCGCTCGCCGTTCCTCACGTCGAGGCGGCGCGAGGCCACGTAGGCCGCAAGGAGCGTGGCCGCTGCGGCCAGCCACAGCCCGCCGCCCCACACTGTGTAGGCCACCACCATGGCCACGGCGGCAATGAACGTGGCCAGCTCGGCCGCCACGTATGCCTTGTTCTTGCGCTTGAGCCGCCTGATCTTGGCGGCTTGCGCCCCGGCTTTCCCGGAGTAAAGCCGCTGTAAGTCGTCTTTTGTCATTTGTGCTTGTGCGAGTGTTTGGGCTTGCAAAGTTAGGCCAATTGCGCCTAAAAACTGTGTGGCGGGAAGTTAAACTTTGTTTCCCCGCGCTCCCGCTTGCCTGTTGTTCGGCCTTTTGGTGTAAATTTGCAAACGCAAAATACACAAGGCAATAGTTATGGACAATCCCTACGTTAAGTCGTTTCCCGACGTCATGTCGGGCAAGAAGATTCTCTACGTCCACGGATTCGGCTCCTCCGGCCAGTCTGGCACGGTGGCGCGGCTGCGCGAACTGCTGCCCGGGGCCACCGTGGTTGCCCCCGACCTGCCCGTACACCCGGCCGAGGCGATGGGCTTGCTGCGCGGCATCTGCGGCGAAGAGAAGCCCGACCTCGTGGTCGGCACGTCGATGGGCGGGATGTATGCGGAGATGCTCTACGGCTTCGACCGCATTTTGGTAAACCCGGCATTCTGCATGGCCGACGACATCCTGAAGAACAATATGTTGGGCAAGGTGACCTTCCTCAACCCGCGGGCCGACGGCCTGAAGGAGTTTATGATGACCAAACAGCTCATGGAGGAGTACCGCGAGGCCACCGAACGGTGCTTCGCCGGGCCGGTGGACGCCGACCAAGGGCGCGTGTGGGGGCTTTTCGGGCTTGAAGACCCGGTGGTGCACACGTTCGACCTGTTCGCCGCCCACTATGCCAATGCCGTGCGCTTCCACGGCGAGCACCGCATGAACGACAGCATACTGCTGCACTCCGTGCTGCCCGTGGTGCAGTGGATTGACGACCGCCAGCGCGGGCGGCAGCGCAACATTATATATATGTGCGTGGAGCACACCATGGAGCGCGGCGGCAAGCCCGCGCCGAGCGTGGCCAAGGCCGTGCGCTTCCTGCTCGAGTGGTACGACGTCTACTTCGTGGCGGCCCCGCGCCCCAACGACCCCGGCTATGCCGCCGAGGTGCAGCGGTGGCTCTTCGAGGCGGTGGGCGTGCCGTCGTTCCGCCACGTGGTGCTCACCAACCGCAAGGACCTGCTCTACGGCGACTACCTCATCGACGGCGGAACCGGCGGCGGCTCGGCCTCGTTCATGGGCACCCGCATCGACTTCGGCTCCGACACGTTCAAGACGTGGGAGGAGGTGGTAGGCTATTTTGGGCAGTTGGGAGGACAATAAAAATGAAGAATTAAGAATGAAGAATGAAGAAAGCTGCGCCGTGCCTTTGCGGGGAATGCAGTAGATAGGGCTGCTTTTGCCTGGACACCTGGACTCCCGAACTCCTGTCTCCAGGCCATTTCGCCTTAAGGACATACGTCTGAACTCCTGAACTCCAGTCTCCTGAACTCCTGGATAAAATACAGCAATTCCCAACCTCGCGTCTCGCGACGTGAGCGTTGGGAATTTAGTCATGATGATGTGTCTTAACGCTTTAAGACGATGGAAAAAAATCAGATCTCAAAAGTATCTATTAACAGAATCATTATGGCTTTGCGTGGGTGATGCGCAACCCTTTCCCCACAGCCCCTAAAAGCCCCTCTCCCGTCTCCCCCGTGGGGAGAGGCTCTGATGCGCAAAGAAGGCGGGCATCAACGCAGGGGCTGCGCCAACGTAGCCTCTCCCCACGGGGGAGACGGGAGAGGGGCTTTTAGGGGGGCTACGCCAATGTAGCCTCTCCCCACCGGTGAGGCGGGAGCGGGGCTTGGATAGGGGCTTTGCCGGGGGCCGGCCTGCGTATGGTCTCCACCGACGACTCGTCGATGTTCACGCTCTCGTCGCGGAAGTATGTCTGGACGTCCACTTCGGGCCTCGACTTGTCGCCGGAGATTGACAGGCGGTAGACGGTGGTGACGCGGCCCGACTTGAACGTCAGCACGCACTCGTAGCTGTCGCCCCTCTCTTCGCGCTCCACGTTGGCCGCCGAGCGCGAGTCGGCCTCGAAGGCGTCGCGCAGTGCCTGCGCCACGGTGCCGCCCTGGCTGAAGAAGTGGAAGTTCTTCGTCTCCATGCCCACCTGCTTCGTCGAGGGGTCGCGCTTAACGATGTTGTCCGTCATCACGTTCTTGCTCTCCAGCTCGCGCACCTGTTCCTCTATGCGGCTTTGGCCTTGGGCGGCGGCAGTGCCCAAAATGAGCATCGTGGCCGCGGCGGCCACCACTCTTCTTATCGTTTTCATCGTAGTTGTTATATTGTTGGTCCGTTGTTGTCGTGCTTGTTGTCCTCGTCCATCATCTTGAAAATCTCCTTCGGCGACATCTTCCCTATGTCCTTGCTGCGGCTTGCCATTGCCACGGCGTTGCGCTCGATGCGCTTCAGTTCGGGCATTATCGACTCCAGGTCGGTAATCTTCTTGCCGTCGCGCACAATGAAGCTGCCCTCGTAGGTGGCGTAGAGGCGTTCCGCCTGCTGGTGGCGGTGGTAGCCCAAGGCCACGCCTGCCAGCAGGAGCACGCTGGCGGCGGCCCCCACGGCCACCTTCGCCCACGCCCACGGCGCGGCTGTGCGGCCGGTGCGCCCGGCCTTCGGCTCCGGCAGCGGCGCGGCCATGCCCCCGGCATACCACAGGAACATTGCCCTGTACTTTTCCAGGCGGCGATCTACGCGGCTGCCTGCGAAGTAGCCGTAGAGCAGGCGTTCCTCGGCGTTGGTGGTGGAGCCGTCGAGGAATTTCTCCACCAGTTGTTCTATGTGCTTATAGTCTGGCATTGTCGTGCTGTTTTATACTATGAAGTGTTTCATTATGTTTCGGCGCGCGCGAGAGAGGTTTTGCCTTACGGCTTCGGGCGAGCTGCCCGTCACGCGGGCTATCTCGCCCACCTCCATGCCCTCCACGTGCTTCATGCGCAGCACCGCCTGCTGTGCGTCGGGCAGGCTGTCCATCAGCCGCCACGCCCGCTCGGTCTCTTCCTGCGATATAAGCTCGCTTTCGGGCGTCTCGCCGCTGGTGGCCTCGGTGCGCGGGCCGGCGTCCATGCTGCCCGTGGCGGCGTTGGCCCCGCGCAGGTGGTTGAGGCACAGCCGCCGCGCCATGACGAGCGCGAGCGCCTCCACGGAACGGTATTCTTCGAGCCTTTCGCGCATGGCCCACAGCTTCAGGGCCACTTCCTGCGCAATGTCTTCGGCATCGTCGCTGTCCGACAGATACCTCATGGCTTCGCGTTGCAGGCGTGGGCGCATCCGTCCGACCTCGATTTCGAATTGTTTTTGTTCCATGTCATTGGCATGACACGCGGCGGCGGGCTTTGTGACATGATGCGCCGTGATATTAACATAAATTCACTCTTTGCCGCCTTTAAAAGCCATATATGCCGTTTCGTTGGGTGAAACAGGCCGTTTTGGCTTGCGAAACGGCACGTTTCGGCCTCCAAAACGGCCTGTTTTGCGAGCCAAAACGGCACGTTCCGCAAGTCGTTGTGTGCCAAGGGGTTATGTGAGACGATGGTTTGTTAAGACGTGTTAATGCCAATCGCCGCCGCGTTTCCCTTCCCGGCGGGCTTCTGTGCGGTTTGCGGTGGCGGCGGGTGTGGCGCGGGTCGCAGCGCGGCTTCCCGGAAGTTTTTTTGAAAAAAGTTGCCGGAAAGCTTGCAAGTTGCGCCGGAATGTATTACCTTTGCGGTGTACTATTACAGTGGTACACTAAATGGACGGATTCAAAAGCCAATGAAGTTAAGTGGGTGTTCAAAATTAATTGCCATCAAATTGTGCGCTATTTTGATAAGGCAAGCTGCGCTCGGCAAACAAAGAGCAAGCTCTCTTTGCTCTCGCTTACATCTCCGAAAGGGCGCACAAGGTGGCGGCAAAGACAATGCAAACGAGGGCAATGGGAGCTTGCTCACAAATTGCCGAGCGCAGCTTGTCTTATGCAAAGATATGGAGAACATCTGCAAGGTATGTAATATCGATTAATTTTAAACAGCAACTTATGATAGAAGTAAAAGATGTTAGTTTCAAGTATGCCGGGAGCAAAGTGCAGGTGTTCGCCGGCTTCAACCTCAAGATGGGCGCGGGCAAGGTGTACGGCCTGTTGGGCAAGAACGGCACGGGCAAGTCTACGCTGCTCTACCTCATTGCCGGGCTGCTGCGCCCGCAGCGCGGCAGCGTGTCGATGGACGGCGTCGACACGGCCGGGCGGCGCGTGGAGACGCTGCGCGAGATGTTCATCGTGCCTGAGGAGTTCTACCTGCCCGACGTCAGCCTCGACGCCTACGTGCGCACCAACGCGCCGTTCTATCCCCGCTTCAGCCGCGAGGTGCTCGACCGCTGCCTGGCCGACTTCGGCCTTGGCGGGCGGCTGCGCCTCGGCAGCCTGTCGATGGGGCAGAAGAAGAAGGTGTACATGAGCTTCGCCCTTGCCGCCGGCACGCGCCTCGTGCTGATGGACGAGCCTACCAACGGGCTTGACATACCATCGAAGGGCACCTTCCGCCGCGTGGTGGCCCAGTGCATGGCCGCCGACCGCACGCTCGTCGTCTCCACCCACCAGGTACACGACGTGGAGCAGCTTCTCGACCACCTCGTCGTCATTTCCACCGACGGCCTGCTGCTCGACGCTTCCGTGGCCGACGTGTGCAGCCGCTACTCGTTTGAGCTTCGCCAGCCGGGCGGGCCGCAGGACGACGTGGTGTACTCCGAGCCTACGCTGCAAGGCAACGCCGTCATAGCCCGCCGCGCCGACGGTGCGCCGGAGACGCAGCTCAACCTCGAACTGCTCTTCGAGGCTGTTGTGCAAGGGAAGATAGGGCGCGGCGATTTTCCTGTAGGAACGGAGGTGCGCCCATGATGTGCGGTTTTAGTTTTAGTAGGTTGGCGCAGGTGCTCCGCTGGGATGTGGCGGCAGGTTGGCGCACCTATGTTACGGGGCTTTGCGGCGCGGCGTTGATAATGTTCATGGTGTTTGCCGTGTCTTCACGGTATGTCGGAGGAGACCTTGTTGTGCTGACAGATGAGGCCAATATGGGCGACAAGGCAGACTTTGCCGTTTCCGCCTTTGTGTTTGCTGTTGTCTGCGGGGCATCGTTCGCGGGTCTTGGCCTGGGCGACAAGGCCAGGCGCATGGCCTGCTTCATGCTCCCGGCCACGCCGTTGGAGAAGTTCGTGGCGCGCTGCCTGCAGTTCACGGTGCTCCTCGGCATCCTTTTTTTCGCGGCGGTAGCCGTAGCCGATGCGCTCCACTTCGTGTTCTGCCTTATCGTAGGCACAAATGGAGGGCTGCACTCCGTCTTCGCGCTCTTTGCCGAACGGCTGGCCTACGCGGTAGGCGAACCGTTCACGCGCGAGCTTGAGCCGGGCGCGAGCAACGTCGTTTTCGGCATCTATGGGATAGGGGCTTTCGTGTGGCTACAGTCGTTGATGCTTGTCGGGTCGGTGTTCTTCAGCCGCTACCAATTAGTGATTACCACCATGGTGCTGGCAGTCGGCGGGGTCGTCTTGGCCTATGCAACATATCCTTACTTCCGAGGGCCGATACCGTTCGCCTTCTACGAGGTGGGCGCGGCGGTGCTGCCCGTGCTCATCGCAGCAGACTACGCCGTGGCCTACCGCCTGTTCAGGCGTATGCAGTTGGTTGGGCGGAAGTGGATAAACATATAAAATTATAAAATGTCCGCGTTTTGCATAGACGGATGAAATAAGGAATCGAAGAAGCATACGTCCTCTGACTTCTTGGCGGAACGCAGTGGAGCGATGACTTCTTATAACTTCTTTTTACTCCTTTGGATAGGTGCTTTGCGGATATTCAATAAAATTTAATGTGTGGAAACTATGGATAAAGTGTTTAGCGTAAAGCGTTTCTGGCTGTTGCTCCGCTGCGATGTGGTGGCAAACAGGGGCTTGGCGGTGCGCCTGTTCTTGTTTTTCACATTTTTTCTCTTCTTGTATTATTTCCCGGTGTTGGGGATGGACGATGCCAAGGACGAATTTCCAGGCGTTCCTGACGGAGTGTTGGGCCATGCCATGGGCAAGGTCTCCGGGGTGTGGGCCGTCGGGTGGTTGGCAATGTTGGCGGCTTTTTGCGTATTGGGGCAGACGCAGTCGTGTGCCGGCCTTCGCGACAAGCTTCGTGCGCA
>CALUMB010000081.1 GCA_944321645.1 uncultured Prevotella sp. | reverse complement strand
AGTTTCTGCCGTCACCCCGCCTTCCGGGAAAGCCCCGCTGAAAACGCGCCAATGCCTTGGCGCACAACCGATAGCGCACGCGGCGTGGCAAACTTGGGGCTGCCCGCAACCTGCGGAGCGACACAAAGTTAAAGATTTATGGGCAGAAAAGGCAGCCCGCAATCGCTTTTTTAGAATATATTTGTTATTTTTGCGGTATGATAAGCCTGCAAACTATCATTTGTACGCGCCATGAGGACATTCCGCAGATGGAATGCCGCAACTTCTTCCACAGCCGGGAACTGTTCCGTATGTTTGAGGAGACCCCGCGGATGAAGCCGTTCATGGCCGTGGCCCTTGCCCCCGAAGGCACCGTGGCGGCCCACCTTCTGGCCGTGGTGCGCTACAGGGCGACGGCCATACCGCCCTTCCTATACACCCACTGCATGGTGATGGGCGAAGGCGAATATGCCGACAGCCGCTACACCAGGGATGAGCTGTTCGGCAATATGCTCCGGGCGCTGACAAAAAAGGTGCAAGGCAAGGTGCTGTACATCGAGTTCAGCCAAATAAGCGAAAAGATGTTCGGCTACAGGATTTTCCGCCGGATGGGCTATTTCCCCGTGCTGTGGCAGAGCATACGCAACTCGCTGCACAGCAAGCCGCCCGAAGAAAGGCTCGTGGCAAAGGCCAAAAGGCGCATCGCCCACGCCATGGCGAAGGGGGTGAGCTTTGAAACCGTGGACAGCGAGGAAGGGCTGAAGGCCTTCGCCGCGTTGCTCAAGCGGCACAACAGGCTTAAGCCGAAACGCTACATACCCGACATAGGCTTCTTCCGCCAGATGATGGGCAGCGACAGCGGCAAGCTCTTCCTCACCAAATACAAGGAAAAAGTGGTAGGGTGCTGCCTCTGCGCATTCTCAGGCAACGACGCCTACCTGTGGTACACGGCCTCGCTGCGCAAGACCTACGCCATAGTCCACCCGGCCACCGCCACGGTGTGGAACATACTCGACTACGCCCACCGCCACCACTACGACCACGTGTCGTTCATGGACGTAGGGCTCCCGCTGCACAAAAACCACTACCGCGACTTCATACTGCAGTTTGGAGGGAAGCCCGTGAGCACCTACCGATGGTTCCGCTGCTCCATCGGGTGGATAAACAAGGCGCTGGCATGGATTTACAGGGAGTGACGCCGCAAGGCTGCCCTACGCCGCCGCAAAGGCGCGGCAGGCATGACGGCAGCCACGCAAAGCGCGCAAAAGGGCATGGTTGGCGCGGCACGGCGAAAAGTTTAGACGCGCCGGATGGGGTTTTTGCCTTTTATTGTGTAATTTTGCAGGCAAAAACCAAAAGACATGGATAACAAACTTAAGGCCGCACTATTCGACCTCGACGGCGTGGTGTTCGACACCGAGCCGTGCTACACTACCTTCTGGGGAACGCAATGCAAGGAATTCCACCCCGAAACGCCAGGTCTGGAAAAAGCCATAAAAGGACAGACGCTGACGCAAATCTACGACAAATACTTCAACGGGCCGCTCGAACAGGAGCGCGAACTGATAACCCGCCGCCTCGACGAGTTTGAGAGCCGTATGCCGTTCGACTACATCGAGGGCTTCAAGGCCTTCGTGGAAAGCCTGCGCGGCCACGGGGTGAAAACGGCTGTCGTGACCAGCTCAAACTGCAAGAAGATGGAGGCCGTCTACGCACGCCACCCGGAGTTCAAGGCCCTCTTCGACGAAATACTCACAGCCGAAGACTTCGACAAGAGCAAGCCCGACCCCGACTGCTACCTGAAAGCGGCAAAGAGGTTTGGCGCAGAGGCCGGCGAGTGCATTGTGTTTGAAGACAGCTTCAACGGGCTTAAGGCCGGGAAGGCTGCAAAGATGAAGGTGGTGGGGCTTTCGACCACAAACCCCGCCGAGTCGATAAAGCCATACTCCGACATGATTGTGGCCGACTTCACCGGCTTGAGCTACGACAAGTGCGCAGCATTGGTAGAGGGAAAATAAGCCTTTGGCGGCTGTTTTGCCGTTAACACTTTTAACTTAACGGCACCAAGACCGCGCCACTTGCGCAACGCCTTGGCGCACAACAAGTTACGAAACGCCCCGTTTTGGCTTGCAAAACGGGGCGTTTTAGGACTCAAAACAAGCCGTTTCGCATTGCAAAACGGCCTGTTTTGCAATGCGAAACGGCACTATGTTAAAAGCGAGGTGGGGCGAATGCTTTTTTAGTTGCATATACGCAAGTATGCCGATGGAGGCCAGGCAGCATCACTCCACGCCGACGACAATGGCCTCGGCGGTGCTGCCCGTTATGCGGCAACGGTTGTCAACGCGCTCGCCCACAAGCCAAACGGCTTGCCCGGCAGCGTCGGTGAGCATCAACTGCGAGCGTTTCTCAAACACGTTTGCCTTGCGGTCGGTAAGGTAATCGCTGACGAGCTTCGAGCCTTTCATGCCGAACGGCACGAAGCGGTCGCCCTGCCCCACGGGCCGCAGCACCAAGGGGAACGCCACCTTCGAGGCGTCAACAGCCGCCTTCAGCCCAGCGCGGGGTATGGCGAAGCCCCCTCCCAGCGGCTCGCGGGCCACGCGCAGCCTGCGCCCGTCGGCCATGGCATAGAGGCCCGGCTCGGGTATCACGAGCGGTTTGGGGCTTTCGCGCTTTTCGGCAATTAGCAGGCGGCCCCGGTCGAAAAGCAAGTCGTGTGTGGGAGACGAGTACATACGCCCCGTGGGCGCATCAAGGCAGCTGCACACCTGCCCAACCTGCTGCGGGGTGAAGCCGTGGCGGGAAAGTATTTCAAACAACACACTTTCGGGCGACGGCTCACACGAAAGCCTTGCGACGTCAACCTCGACAACGCCCCCCGACTCTTTGGACACGCGGGCGACGGCCTCGGCCACGGCGCGGTCTAACACTTTTTCGGCCTCGGCAATATGTTCGGCCGTGCGACTGATGTTTTCAACCACGGCAGGGTTTACCTTCTCGAGCAGCGGCAGCACCTCGAGCCTAATCTTGTTGCGCATCACGTCGGCCACGAGGTTGGTGCTGTCGGTCACGTAGCCCTGGCCCACCGAGCGCAGGTATGCCTCGATGTCGCCCCGGCTCAGGCACAGCAGCGGGCGCACGATGGTGCCGTTAACCGGCTTTATGCCGGCAAGCCCGCGTATGCCCGTGCCCCTGATGAGGTTCATAAGCACCGTCTCCACATTGTCGCCCCGGTGGTGGGCCACACACACGGCGGTCGCCCCGATGTCGGCCCGCAGCCGCTCGAAGTAGGCATAGCGCAGGGTGCGGGCGGCCATTTCTATGCTCACCTTGTGCAGCGAGGCATAGCCTGCGGTGTCGAAGTGGGCAAGGTGCAGGGCGACGCCCCGCTCACGGCAAAGCCCGGCCACGAAAGCCTCGTCGCGGTCTGACTCCGCCCCGCGCAGGTGGAAGTTGCAGTGGGCCGCCTCTACGCGGTAGCCCAAGTCGAGCAGCAGCAGCAACAACGCCACGCTGTCGGCCCCGCCGCTCAGCGCAACAAGATACTTGCCACCGGCGGAGAGCAGCCCGTGGCGGGCAATGTATGCCCCGACGACGGCCCTGGCGTCCACTTTGTCACTCGACATACAAGACCAAGCCTTTCAAGTATTCCCCTTCCGGGTGGTAGATGTTTATCGGATGGTCGGCGGGCTGGTGGAGCTGGTGCAGGATGCGCACCTTGCGGCGTGCCATAGCGGCTGCGGTGAACACGGCGTTGCGGAAGTTGTCCTTGGTGACCACCTGGCTGCAAGAGAACGTGAAGAGCACCCCGCCCGGCGGCATTTTCTGCAAAGCCTTGCAGTTCAGCCTCGTGTAGCCCTTAAGCGCGTTGTGCAATGCGCCCCGGTGCTTGGCGAAGGCTGGCGGGTCGAGCACCACGAGGTCGTAGTGGCCGCCGCAGCTGTCGAGATACTTGAACGCATCCTCGCAAAACGACTCGTGGCGGCTGTCGCCCGGAAAGTTCAGGGCCACGTTGCTGTCGGTAAGCTCTATGGCCTTTGCGCTGCTGTCTACGGAATGCACCAATGCCGCCCCGCCGCGCATGGCATACACGGAGAATCCCCCGGTGTAGCAGAACATATTGAGCACCTTACGCCCGCGCGAAAAGCCTTCGAGCAGCGAGCGGTTGTCGCGCTGGTCGACAAAGAAGCCGGTCTTCTGCCCCTTAACCCAGTCTACGTGGAACTTCAGGCCGTTCTCCAAGGCCACGTTGTCGTCGCTCCCGCCCACTATGAAGCCGTTGTCGTGCTCAATGCCGGCCTTGAATGGCAGCGTGGTGTCGCTCTTATAGTAGACGTTGGCCAGTCTCCCGCCCATCACGCCGATGAGCGCGGCGGCAATGTCGTGCCTCGACTCGTGCATCCCCACGCTGTGGGCCTGCATGACGGCTGTCTTTCCGTATACATCCACAATCAGCCCCGGCAGGAAGTCGCCCTCGCCATGCACCAGGCGGTAGGCATCGGTGGACGGCGACCCGGCCAGGCCAAGGGCCTTGCGCAGCCCAAGGGCCGAGGCCAGGGCCTGCTCCCAGAAGCCGCGGCCTATCTCAACGTCGTCGAACGACAGCACCCTGACGGCTATCGAGCCTGCCTGGTAGTGGCCCACGGCCATGAAATCGCCGCCGGCCGACACAACCCTCACCACGTCGCCTTCTTCTATGCCGTCGTCAGCGTGCGACAACGCGCCCGAAAACACCCACGGGTGGAAGCGCCCGAGGCTTTCCTCCTTGCCCCTTTTAAGATAAACGTTCCTGTACATCGCTTTCTGTTTGTTTAATCAGCTCATAGTCGCCAGTCTGCTTCAGCCGTTGAAGCTCCTCGTAGAGCTTTATGCACGCCCACGCATCGGTGGCCGCATAGAGTTTCTGGCTGTCGGTGAGCACGTCGGCCTCCCAGTTGGTGAGCCGCTGCCCCTTGGATATCTTGCGCCCGAACACGTTGGCGTAGAGCTTTTGCAGGCTCTTGTCCTCGATGCCTATCTCGCCCACGTGCTCCTGCAGGTCGATGAAATTTCCCGGCGTAAAGCCGCCTATCTTGTGCAGGGCAAGCAGGTCGTCGTGCAGCGACAGCCCTACCTTCGGCACGCGCTTGTCTTCGAGCAGGCGCACTATGTCGGGCGTAAGGCCGATGGAGTTGAGCCTGAACAGGAAGCACGTGTCTTCCGACGAGACCTGCAGCAAGGCCACTTTGTGGGCCACGCCCTTGCGGAACGACGGGCGGGTCTCGGTGTCGATGCCGAGTATGGGCTGCGAGAGCAGGTAGTCTACGGCACGACCCGACTCCGACGCAGACAAAACGACTATCACGCGGCCATCGAAGAGGGCGCGCGGCAAGCCACCTATGCGTGACTTCTCATACTTATTATATATTACTTTCTTCATCAAAACTGACAAAATTCAAGGGCTTCGGCCCCGGCGTTTCACGCCCCGGCGCATGGTTCCGCCCGCAGCGGCCATGCCAGCAGACTTCGCAAAACGCAGGGAAAGGCGTACACTATGCGGCAAGGCGCACCGCCATGCCAAAGGCGCGGCCCGCCTTACCGTGATGCAAAATTACAAAAAAAACATGAGTTTGTTGCCTAATATGACTTTTTTCAGCTACATTTGCACAAGAATTGAGAAAGAGACAAACGATGGCACGTAAAAAAGAAAAGCGCAAGACATCTTCACTTAGCGAGACTCTCGGGTTTAACTCCTTCATATCCAACGAAAAATTCAGGTATGTAATAGGGCTTCTCATGCTCGGGGTAGCCTTACATATGGCCATTGCTTTCGTTTCGTTTTTCAGCACCGGGGCTGCCGACCAAAGCCTCATCGAAAGGCCGCGCGAAGGCGAGATAATGAACACAAACCACGTGTTCCAAAACAAGTGCGGCCCAATCGGGGCATACGTATCATATTTTTTGATAAAGAGATGCTTCGGGCTGGCGGCCTTCCTCATCCCGCTGTTCCTGGCGTTCGTGGGCCTCAAGCTCATGAAGGCATACCACATAAACCTCTCCAAGTGGTTTGCCTGCATGGTGCTGGCCATCGTCTGGATTTCAATCACGTCGGCAAGGTTTCTCACCCCGCTGTTCGTCGACTTCTGCTACAACCCGGGCGGCGACCACGGGCTGTTTCTATGCAGCACCATCGAAAACCTCGTCGGGCTGCCTGGGCTTACCGTCGTGATTGTGGCCACGGCCTTGGCCTTCCTCGCATACATAAGCACGCAGACCATTTACACGGTGAGGAAAATACTCAACCCGACGAAGTTCATCACCGACAGGGTGAAATTCACGGTGACTAACGACAAGGAGCAAAAGCCCAACGCCGACAGGCAGCCGACCATAGAGACGCTCGACGACCCCGAAGTGTTCGACGACCCGACGGCGCAGACCATCGACTTCGGCCCCGACGGGCCTGTGGCAACGACCGCTCCCGCAACCGACGATGCCGCCCCCAGCGCAAAGGCGAAAAGGCAAAAGCCAAAGGACGACGGCGACGTAGACATGGACATAAAGGCAGCCGACAGCGAAAAGAAAGCCGACGGGCAGTCGCTAGTGAGGGTCGGCGACACCGAAATGGCGCCATACGACCCAAAGCGCGACCTCGAGAACTACCACTACCCCACACTCGACTTGCTGAAGAAATACGAAAACGACGGCAAGCCATACATCGACATGGCCGAACAGACAGCCAACAAAAACCGCATCGTGGAGGTGCTGCGCAACTTCGGGGTGGAAATCAGCAGCATCAAGGCCACCGTAGGCCCCACGATAACACTCTACGAAATCACCCCGGCACAGGGCGTGCGCATATCCAAGATACGAAACCTCGAAGACGACATCGCGCTGAGCCTCTCGGCGCTCGGCATCCGCATAATCGCGCCAATACCGGGCAAGGGCACCATCGGCATCGAAGTGCCTAACGCAAAGCAAAACATCGTGTCGATGGAAAGCATACTGAACTCGAAGAAGTTCCAGGAAACCACCATGGAGCTGCCTTGCGCCATAGGGAAGACCATCACCAACGAAGTGTTCATGTTCGACCTCGCAAAGATTCCGCACCTCCTCGTGGCCGGAGCCACAGGCCAAGGCAAGTCCGTCGGCCTCAACGCCATCATCACCTCGCTGCTCTACAAGAAGCATCCGGCAGAGATGAAAATCGTGCTCATCGACCCGAAGAAGGTGGAGTTCAGCATCTACGAGCCGATAGCCAACCACTTCTTGGCCAAAGTGCCTGACGAAGACGCCGAGCCTATCATCACCGACGTGAACAAAGTGGTGCGCACGCTCAACAGCCTATGCAAGGAAATGGACTCCCGATACGACCTGCTGAAGCTGGCCGGGGCGCGCAACCTGAAGGAATACAACCGCAAGTTCACCGCCCGCCAGCTCAACCCGGAGAAGGGTCACAGGTTCATGCCCTACATAATAGTGATTATCGACGAGTTCGGCGACCTGATAATGACGGCAGGCAAGGAAATCGAACTGCCCATAGCCCGCATCGCACAGCTCGCCCGCGCCGTGGGCATACACATGGTGATAGCCACGCAAAGGCCGACCACATCCATCATAACGGGCAACATCAAGGCCAACTTCCCAGGGCGCATTGCCTTCAAGGTGAGCGCAATGGTCGATTCAAAGACCATTCTCGACCGCCCGGGAGCAAACCAGCTCATAGGCCGGGGCGACATGCTGTTCCTAAACGGCAACGACCCTGTGCGCGTGCAGTGCGCCTTCGTAGACACGCCGGAAGTGGAACGCATCAACGCATACATAGCGCAGCAGCAGGGTTACACCTCTCCGTTTGAACTGCCAGAGCCGGACACCGGCGACGGAGAGGGCGGAGGCGGAGCTGCCGACGTAGACCTGCAGCACCTCGACCCGCTCATAGAGGATGCCGCACGGCTCATCGTAATAAACCAGTCGGGCAGCACCAGCCTCATACAGCGCAAGTTCTCCATCGGATACAACCGCGCAGGCAGGCTCATGGACCAGCTCGAAAAGCTCGGCATCGTGGGCGCGGCCATAGGCAGCAAGCCACGCGAGGTGCTCATTGCCGACGAAGTGAGCCTCGAAAACCTGCTAAAGACAATAAGACACTGACAAATTATGACAACAAGAAAGACCATGGGAAAGATTGCATCAATAGTTTTCGCCCTAATACTGGCCTGCGGAAGCGTGGCCGCGCAGCCCGCAAGGGCCATCCTCGACAAGGTTGCGGCAACGCTAAGCAACAAGGGCGGGGTGACTGCCAACTTCACCATCAAGAGCAAGCAATACGGCAACGCCTCCGGCTCCATCGCCGTGAAGGGAGCAAAGTTCCGCACTACATTGCCCCAAGCCACCGTCTGGTTTGACGGAAAGACGCAATGGACGTATGTGAAAAACAACGACGAGGTGAACATCAACACCCCGACCGAAGGCGAACTGCAGGCCATCAACCCATACAACTTCATAAACATATACAAGAGCGGCTACTCTTTCAGCATGACAACCGCAGGCAACAGCCACCGCATACACCTGAAGGCAACCGACAAGTCGCGCCAAATCCAGGAGATGTACATCACGGTGAACAAGTCGACATGCGTTCCCTCTAACATCAGGATGCGCCAGGGAGCCAACTGGAGCGACATTTCCATCAGCCAGTTCAAGAAGGCCAACCTCGGCGACGCGGCGTTCCGCTTCAACCAAAAGGACTACCCCACGGCGGAAATCATCGACTTAAGATGAACAGGGCGCAACGGCTGCGGCTCCTGCTCTCGGTGTGCGCCAAGGGCGACCGCCGCGATGCCGGCGGCAAAAGGTCGGCGGCGGCAAGAGCGGTCGGCGTTGCCGCCAAAGTCATATTATGGCTGCTCGCTTGCGGTTGGGGCCTGGCCATGGCCACCGAGGCCGCAACGTGGGGCAAAGCGGCCATATTCGGTTTCATGCCATACATCTTGTCGTTTGACTTCGCGCTGCGCCTCGCCTTGCAGCAACGCCCCGCGTCGGCCACGCCATTCCTGCTTTTGCCTGTCGGCAAGGGCGAGATAGGCAACTGCTGCCTGGCATCGTCGCTTGCCACGGGCTACAACCTCTATTGGGCTTCCATGCTGCTGGCCTACTCCGCAGCACTGCCTGCCTCGGCCAACTGCGGCTGGACGGAAGCCTTCGGCGTGTTCGCAGTGTGCCTTGTGGTGATGTTGGCCAACAACCTATGGTATCTGCTCACAGTGGGTCTGGCCGCATCCCGCCCAGCCTGGTGGTGGCTGCCGGTGGCTCTTTACACCATCCCACTTGCAACCAGCTTCTGCGGAGTGAGCGGCGAGGGCGTTGCAGCCATGTTCCTTTGGTGCTGCCGCCATGGCTTAACGCCTGCCGCCATCGTTGCCTGCATAGCCGCAGCC
>CALUMB010000080.1 GCA_944321645.1 uncultured Prevotella sp. | reverse complement strand
CCTATACACCAGCCCCGACACCACCAACGCGGCCGTGGCCAGCGGCAGCCTGTCGCTAAGCTTCGCCGCACGCGGCGGCTACGAGACGCTCATGGCGCAGGCGGAGCAATTCCTCGCCGAGGCCGAACGCCAGCGCAACGAGAAGATAATAGACCAGGGCAGCCTAAGCCGCAGGCTGCCGCGCTTCCGCCTAAGCTTTGCCAGCGGCGACGGCAACCCCTTCGCAAACTTCCTCAAGACCAAGGGCATCACCTTCAGCGACATGGCCGTTGCCCTGCGCTCGTCGCCAGAGCGCGGGCTTAACGGCAACATGCACCTCTACTCGCTCGTGGCCGACAGCACGGCCATAGACACCGTGCGGTTCTTCGTGGCGCAAGACTCCACGTCGCGGTTCCGCTACATCGGCAAGGTGACCAACCGCAAGGACAACCCCATGCTGGCCTTCACAGCCTTGTTCAACGGCTACTACTTCGAGCGAGAGGCTGGGCTTAACGTGAGGATCCTCGACGCCGCCGACAGCCTCGGGCTGCACATCGGGGCCGAGGCCGAGATGTGCGACAGCGGCATCAACGTGCGCCTCGTGCCGGAACGCCCCGTGCTGGGCTACACCGACTTCGGCCTGAACGCCGACAACTACATATTCCTGGGCCGCGACAAGCGCGTAAGGGCAAAGGTTGACCTGATAGCCGACGGCAACATGGGCGTGAAGATATACTCCGACGACACCAACGCCGACGCCCTGCAAGACATCACCGTGAGCCTAAACAAGCTCGACATTGGGCGCATCACGTCGGCCCTGCCCTTCATGCCTTCGATAGAAGGGCTGCTCTACGGCGACTTCCACGCCATACAAGACATGGACGAGCGGCTCACCGTGATTTCAGACATGACGCTCGACGGCTTCGCCTACGAGGGGAACCACATCGGCGACATAGGAAGCGACTTTGCCTACCTGATGCGCGACTCTGCGTCGCACTTCGTCGAGGCCCGCATAAGGCACAACGGCAGGGAGGTGGGGCTGCTGCGGGGCAAGTACACCGACGGCGACGGAGGCTCCATCGACGCCGACATGGACATGACCCGCCTGCCGCTCGTGCTCGTCAACGGATTCGTGCCCGACCGCCTCATCTCGCTCTTCGGCTACGCCTACGGCCGGGTGTCGGTGGACGGGCCGCTATCGTCGCCCACTATAGACGGCACGGTGAGGTTCGACTCGGCCTTCGTGGCCAGCATCCCCTACGGCCTGAGGATGCGCATGGACAACGACTCGGTGCGCATACTCGACAGCCACCTGCTCTTCGAGGACTTCACCGTCTACGGGAGCAACGGCAACCCGCTATCCATAAACGGCAGCTTCGACTTCTCCGACCCCTCGCGCATGGCCATCGACATGCAGATGAGGGCGCAAAACTACCAGCTGATAAACTCGCGCAAGACGCGCCGCTCGGTGGCCTACGGCAAGGCTTTCGTCAACTTCTACGGCGCGGTGGACGGCTCGCTCGACCGCCTGCGGCTGCGAGGGCAGCTCGACGTGCTCGGCGGCACCGACCTTACCTACGTGCTGAAAGACTCGCCGCTTAGCTCCAACGACCGGCTGAGCGAGATTGTGACCTTCACCGACTTCAGCGACACCACCGCCACAGCGCCGGCCGCCACGCCGCAGCTTGGCGGTATGGACATGGAGCTGATGCTCAACGTGGAGCCGGGGGCGCGGATTATGTGCGCACTGAACGCCGACGAGTCAAACTACATCAACCTCGAGGGGGGCGGGCAGCTGCGACTAATATACAACGACATAGACAACATGCAGCTCATCGGCCGCTACACGCTGAACGAGGGCGAGATGAAATACGCCCTGCCCATCATCCCGCTAAAGACCTTCCACATACAGCAGGGCAGCTACATAGAGTTTGGCGGCGACGTGATGAACCCGGGGCTGAACATCACCGCCACCGAGCAGGTGAAGGCAAACGTCGGCTCGGAGTCGGGCGCAAGCCGCACGGTGCTGTTCGACTGCGGCGTGAAGGTGACGAAGACGCTGCAGGACATGGGACTGGAGTTCACCGTCGACGCGCCCGAAGACCTCACGCTGAAGAACGAGCTGGCGGCCATGAGCGTGGAGCAGCGGGGCAAGATTGCAGTGACTATGCTCACCACGGGAATGTACCTGGCCGACGGCAACACTGGGGGCTTCACGATGAACAACGCCCTCAACTCCTTCCTGCAAAGCGAGATAAACAACATCACCAACAGCGCGATGAAGTCCATCGACATGAGCGTGGGCATGGACCAAAGCTCCGACGCCTCGGGCAACACCCGCACCGACTACTCCTTCCAGTTCGCCAAGCGCTTCTGGAACAACCGCTTCAGCTTCATCATTGGCGGCAAGGTGTCCTCCGGCGGCGACAACACGGCAACGGGCAACCAGAACGAGTCGTTCATAGACAACGTGTCGCTCGAATACCGCCTCGACCAGTCGGCGCAACGCTACGTGAGGCTGTTCTACAACAAAAACGCCGACGACCTGCTCGAAGGCGAAATCACAGAATACGGCGCGGGCTTCGTGTGGAGGAAGAAGATGGAGAGCCTCGGCGAACTGTTCGACTTCCGCACAAAGAAGAAAAAGGCCGCCAGCAAAGCCGCTAACGATTCAACAATGACAGATGGGAAAACTCACTGACGCCATACTGGCGCTCGCGGCGGCGGCACTGCTCGCCGCCTGCTCCACCACGAGCAACCTGCCCAAGGACGACGTGCTCTACACGGGCATGAAGAAGACCACCTACGCCGTGGCCGACTCCGACGCCTACTTCCCCGCCGTGCGCGAGGAGGTGGAGGCCGCCCTGGCCTGCCTGCCAAACGGCGCCATACTCGGCAGCCCGTACTACCGCTCGCCGCTGCAGCTGAAGCTCGCCATATACAACAAGTACGCCAGGTCGAGGTCGAAGTTCGGGCGGTGGATGCGCAACAACTTCGGCTCGGCGCCGGTGCTGATGAGCAACGTGGCGCCGGAGACGCGCGCACTCGTGGCAAAGAACCTGCTGCGCTCCTACGGATACTTCAACGCCGAGGTGGACTACGAGACCATAGAGGGCAAGAACCCCAAGAAGGCCAAGCTGGCCTACGACGTGACGCCGGGCAGGCTATACACCATCGACACCGTGGAGTACGTGGGCTACTGGCCCGACGCCGACAGCCTGATACGCGCCACCATCGACGAAAGCGGGCTGAAGCCGGGCATGCCGTTCACCACGGCGGCGCTCGACGCCGAGCGCACCAGGCTGGCCACGCTGCTGCGCAACAACGGCTACTATTACTACTCGGCAGGCCACGCCGCCTTCACGGCCGACTCGGTGGCCAACCCGGGCCGCGTGGCACTGCGCGTGCAGCCCGCGGCGGGGATGCCCGCCGCCGCACGCCGCAAGTGGTACCTGGGCCGGCTGCGCGTAAACCTGCGCCGCTCAATGGCCGAGGCGCCCACCGACTCGTTCGTACACCGCTACCTCTCCATCCACTTCGCGGGCCGCAGCGTGGGCAAGAAGATACCCATACGCCCCATGGCCGTGCTGCGCGACGTGAGGCTGCGCCCCGGCGAGATGTTCAGGCAGGAGGACTACCAGGAGTCGTCAAACAACGTGAACAGCCTCGGTATGTTCAGCCTGGCCGACTTCTCGTTCACCCCGCGCGACACCTCCGCCACCTGCGACACGCTCGACATGACGCTCACATGCGTGCTCGACAAGCCATACGACGGCTCGATAGAGGCCAACTACGCCATAAAGAGCAACGACCGCACGGGCCCAGGACTCGTGCTCGGCCTCTCTAAGCGCAACGCATTCCGCGGGGCGGAAAAGCTCAACGTCAACCTCAAAGGCTCATACGAGTGGCAGACGGGGCGCAAGGTGGACGGCAACAGCGCCAGGCTCAACTCATACGAGTATGGCGCCGACGTGTCCATCGAGTACCCGCGCCTCGAGACGCCCTTCAAGCTCTTCCGCCGCCACCGCTTCGCCGCCACGCCATCCACGCTATTCTCGCTCTCGGGCAACGTGCTCAACCGCGCCGACTACTTCAAGATGCTCACCGTGACAGGGGCCGTCACCTACAAGTTCCAGACGTCGCCAAACTCCATGCACGAGCTCAGCCCCTTCCTGCTCGACTACACCATGCTGAGCCACACCACGGCCGCCTTCGACTCGATAATGGACGCCAACCCCGCCATCTACGTGTCCATGCGCAACCAGTTCGTGCCTAAGATAAAGTACACCTACACCTACTCCAGCCCGGCCTCGCGCCGCAACCCAATAGCCTTCGAGGTGAGCCTCACCGAGGCGGGCAACATCGTCTCGCTCGGCTACATGGCCGCAGGCGAGAAGTTCTCCACCAAGGAGAAAGACCTCTTCGGCAACCCCTTCGCCCAGTTCCTAAAGCTCAACACGTCGCTGCGCAAGACGTGGAGCCTGGGGCAGAAGTCGCAGCTCGTGGGCCACGTGGCCGCCGGAGTGCTCTACGCCTACGGCAACTCCGAGCGCGGCCCCTACGCCGAGCAGTTCTACGTGGGCGGGGCAAACAGCATACGCGCCTTCACCATACGCAGCATTGGCCCTGGCGAATACGTCGCCCCGTCGTCGTCGTACTCCTACCTCGACCAGACGGGCGACATCAAGCTGGAGATGAACCTCGAGTGGCGATTCAACCTGTTCGGCAGCCTCTACGGCGCACTCTTCCTCGACGCGGGCAACATCTGGCTGATGGAGAAAGACGAAAACCGCCCCGACGCCGAGTTCCGCTTCGACAAGTTCTGGCGGCAGCTGGCCACAGGCACGGGCCTCGGGCTGCGCTACGACCTCGACTTCTTCGTGCTGCGCCTCGACCTCGGCATTGCCCTACACGTGCCTTACGACACAGGCAAGTCGGGCTACTACAACATCCCGAAGTTTTCAGACGGGCTTGGCTTCCACTTCGCCATCGGATATCCCTTCTGACAGCCCTGCCCGGCCTGCATGAATATGCAGCCGGGGGCAAGCCCCAAGGCGGCATTTCGTGCCGCCGTTTCGTGGCTGCGCCGCCCTCCGGCCAACGCACCGCGCCACCCGGCGTTGCAAAACGGGTCGTTTTGAAGTCCAAAACGACCCGTTTTAGCGTCTCAAACGTGCCGTTTTGGAGAGCAAAACGGCACGTTTTCGCAACCCGCTGAAAGCCAGCGCATTGCGATTCTTTCCCAAAATGCTTTCCCCAAGCCGCCTCCCATGCAGCCGGAAATGCGCCGCACGGCACGCCCCGCCGCATGAATATGCGGCGCAGGCTGCATGCACATACACACCGGCAACGCCCGCCTCGCCTTTTGGCAAAATAGCTTCGCGCGGCCTGCCACTTTTTCAGCACGCCTAAAGATATTTTAAAACCAGGCGGTTTAGGTTTTTTCAGCCTTCAAAATCAAAGCGCAAATTGCCGTTAACCTGAATATTTAAACTGTTAAAATCGGACAAAAGTGTAAGACAAAATGGCACATTCTGATTTTTTGCTTCTATATTTGCATTGGTTGAAAACAAAAACATTAAAGAATATGAAAACAATAAACATGAAGAAAGTAATGAACTATCTGCTGCCGACAGTTTGCCTGGTGGCACTTGTGTTCTCGGTTGCGGCCTTCAGCAAGGCGTGCGCAGCCGCACCCGCACCGGCCAAAGCGCCGGCCACCCCCGCCGGACAGCCCGTTGACCTGACATACGCCGCCGAAAAGGCGCTGCCCTCGGTGGTGCATATCAAGTATGTGCAAAACAGTAAGGTGAAGACCATCGACGTGCAGAGCGACCCATTCAGCGACTTCTTCTTCGACCCCTTCGGCGGATTCTTCGGACGCGGCAACGGCGGAACGCAGAAGCGGCAGGTGCAGACGCCTAAGAAGACCGCCACAGGCTCCGGCGTGATAATCTCGGCCGACGGCTACATCGTAACCAACAACCACGTGGTGGACGGGGCCGACGAGCTTACCGTGACGCTCAACGACAACTCGGAGTACTCCGCACGCATCATAGGCGCCGACAAGACCACCGACCTCGCCCTCATCAAGATTGACGGCAAGAACCTGCCCGCCATCACCATCGCCAACAGCGACGACATCAGGGTGGGCGAATGGGTGCTCGCCGTGGGCAACCCCCTCGGACTTAACAACACCGTCACCGCAGGCATCGTAAGCGCAAAGGCACGCTCGCTCGGCGCAAACAGCGTCGAGTCGTTCATACAGACCGACGCCGCCATCAACGCGGGCAACTCCGGCGGAGCGCTCGTCAACACGCGCGGCGAACTCGTGGGCATCAACGCCATGCTCTACTCCCAGACCGGCTCCTACAGCGGCTACGGCTTCGCCATACCGACCACCATCATGAACAAAGTGGTGGACGACCTGAAGAAATACGGCACCGTGCAACGCGCATGGGTTGGCATACAGGGCGGCAACGTGAAGGACTACGTTGACAGCCAGAAAGACCAAGGCAAGGACATCGACCTCGGCACAATGGAGGGCATCTACGTGGCCAAGGTGCTCGACGACGGCGCGGCAGCCGACGCAGGCATACAAGAGGGCGACGTAATCGTGGCCGTAGACGGCGAGAAAGTCACCAAGATGGCCGAACTCCAGGAAATCATCGCACGCAAGCGTCCGGGCGACAAGGTGTCCATCACCTACCTGCACGACAAGAAGAAGCGCACCGAGACCGTCACGCTCAAAAACGAGCAAGGCACGGTGAGCGTTGTCAAGCACGCCGACCTCGACGTGCTCGGGGCAAACTTCCGCGAAGTGACCGACGCACAGAAGCGGCAGCTCGACATCAACTACGGCCTCGAGGTAATCAAGGTAAACAACGGAAGGCTCAAGGCCGCAGGAATCAGCCGAGGCTTCATCATACAGAAGGTGAACGACGCTACCATCTCCACCATCGACGACCTCCAGAAAGCCGTAAAGGAAGCCTCCACGAGCAAGGAGCCTGTGCTCTACATCCAAGGCGTCTACCCCACCGGCAAGAAGGCATACTTCGCCGTGCCGCTGCAAGACGAATAACGCCACAGCGCAAGCAGACCATCATAAAAGCCGCCGCAGACAACCCTGCGGCGGCTTTTTACGCGGCCTCCCGCCGCCACATAAGATTCCCAACCCCCCAAAGCTTCCTAAACCTCCCACCACCTCCTAAGCCTCCTATGAGTCTCCTATCACCCATAATCCTCCCATCACATCCTAAGAATCCTATCACGACTCAAAAGGCACGGCATTTAGCGGGTCAGTCCGAAAACCCGGTTGCATTCCAGCCTTTCGTTTTTCCGCATTATGCGCACAGCTTAGATAACCTGAACAAGAAGAAAGGTATATCAGCCACTCCCCTGAACTGGCTTCTGAAAGCCTTCACTTTGGCATTGAACGATTCTGCTGCGGCATTGGTTCGCCTGTCCACGAAAAAGTTAAGTATGGTGTCATAGTGATTTACAAAAGTGTCAATGACTGTTTGAAAGGCGTTTCCTGCCAGCTTCTCGACTTCATTGAACCATCTTGCCAGTTTGGTTCTTGCCACATCCTTGGCACATTTCCGGTTAAAGATGTCCGTCAGTTCCATGGCAAGCTCATAGGCCCGCCTTAACTCGGGATAGAACTCAAAGATGATGCCCGCCCTCCATCTTTGGGCCTTTGTCCATTTGGACTCGTGTTTGGCCAGAATGTATTTGGCCCTTGCCAATAGCTGTTTGCGCGTGTCGCCGTTCGCATACCTGAACGGGACGTACTTTATGCCCTCTTCGCGGCATTTCCGCATTTCCTCGTTCCCCAAGTCCCTTGCCATCCAGCGTAATGACACCCGCAGGCCGTCTATGGCGTCATAATACACTTTCTGCACATGGAAACGGTCGTTGGTTATGTCAATGCTCAGATGCGGGCCCATGTTTTCGGGATAGACCAGGTACTCCGAGGCATGCCCCAGCTGGTCCCACTCCCGGTAGTTGCTGAAATGCTCCTTGTACTGGGCATTGAGAAGTTTGCCGTTCACACCATAATGGTTGGCTATGCCCCTTATGCTCTCGGCCGTGCCATCAATCCTCTTCTTTTAAAAAAGCAACAAACTCGGGGGAGAGCCTGGAGCCGGATTCCGTCAGTCCGTCGAACGGTCTATCCATTTGCGACGGCGCACATGAAGACAGACGCTGCGGCCACGAATCGGAAAATCCTGTACGGTCTTATAGTCTGTAAAACCATACGGGCGGACAGTCCCCTTTTTATAATCCTCGCGCGACATATACTCACGCTCCTCAAGCCAATATTCCAGTCTATCGGCCTTTTCAACATAATCTGTAAACTCGAAATTGTCCACAATTAATTCTGGAAATACGGTCCGTAATACTTGCCATTGTTTCATGCCACAAAGATACATCTTTTACAAGATACGAGCATGAACCGCAACCGGGTTTTCGGACTGACCCAATTTAGCGGCCACCAACAAAAAAAGTGGCGCAACATTACTGCCGCGCCACTATCCCACACATATAGACTTTTCGCATGGTGTCCTTATAAAATAACTAATCCTTCATCGCCCTCATCACTTTCTCGAAGTAACGCTGTGTGCGTCTTACGCTGTAACGCTGGCCACCATTCCAAGCCCGTATCGCTTTCTCAACATTGTTGGAACGGTTGAAGTAAGATTGGATAAGGAGGAACATCTCCTTCGACTTTTCTACGCTGAATCGGTCAGCAAGCGAGTAGCGTTTCTTACTCTTGCGCATCCTCAAAATTCGGTTGCACTCTTTCACCAAGATTGGAGTAATTTGCATAGCTCCACAAGAGCTTCCACTCCTCGCATTCGGGTTTCCATTGCTTTCAACTTCAATAATCGCCTCCATCACTGGCTCCCAATCAAACTCCTTTGCTTTTGCGTTATCCTTTGAAAAAGCTGCAGAAGGAACCAACATGAGCAAGGCGACAACAACAATCCTTGCAATTCTCTTCATCATAATTTATTTAGCGGAGTTTCGGGCTAATCCCAACGCCCGGCTGAACATTCGGTGATACAAGGCCGCCAATATTCAACTCCAGTTAGTATTCTACGTTAAATGCACTCCCTTCACGGGATTCATAACATAACAACTTTCGATTTCCGGGTGCAAAGTTACAAAAAGCTCGCGAACAAACCAAACATTTTGATGAAATTTAGTACTTTAAAGCACTATATATTATACTGATTTTCAACAAATTACAACACAAAGCGGCTCAACATTCACCATATCCACAGCCTAGACTTATCAACTGATAACAAGTTTCCTAATTTCAAAACATCAACAATCCTTACGGCCCCTTACACAGCCTACCATCCCAACCGCCCCTCCCCCGCGCCATGGGACGAAAAAAGCCCCGCCGGAAGCTTTCGCTCACGGCGGGGC
>CALUMB010000079.1 GCA_944321645.1 uncultured Prevotella sp. | reverse complement strand
TTTTCTCTCGTTTGCATTGCCTTTGCATAAGGCAAGCTGCACTCGGAAAAGTGAAAGTAAACTTTCTTTTTCTCTCGCTTGCGTTGCCTTTGCATAAGGCAAGCTGCACTCGGGGATGCAGTAAGTAAAATAAGGTGGAAAGACACGCTCAGCGTGACCCAAACATGAATCGCATTAAATAAAAACTGACTGCTTATGGGCTATAAATACCTAATCGCTTTGTTTTTCATGGAACTTTTTGCCGCAACGGAAGCCTCGGCGCAGGCAGACAGCGCGGCTGTGGCCAAACGCGACAGCATATACAAGCAGATGGAGCTTGAGGGCGTGACCGTGGAAGGGCGCACGGCCATACAGAAAGACGACCATACGGCATATATGCCCACGCAGCGGCAAGTGGACGCGGCCAACTCCGGCATGAGGCTGCTGTCGAACCTGATGATACCGAAGCTGCTCGTGAACCTGGCCGACCACAGCGTGAAGAACGCCGACGGCTCGGCACCGGCCATATACATAGACAACCGCAAGGCCAACGCCACCGAGGCCGACCGCCTGCGCCCGAAAGACATCTTGCGTGTGGAGTACTACGACCGCCAATCGAAAAAATTCCCAGGCGAGCAGTCGGTGGTGAACTTCATCACGCGGAAGTATGACCGCGGCGGCTACGTTGACGTGCGTACCTCAACCAACGTCCACCCGTTGGCCTGCGCGGGCGAGTATGCTGTTCAGGCGGGCTTCGACACAAAGAAGTTGAATATAACACTGCTGGGCGGCTCGGGGTTCAACGACGAAGACGGGGGCGGCACGTCGTCCACGGAGCGAGTGGGGCTGACAACGCCGTTCACCAAGACCACCATGGCCTTGGAGGGAATTGACAAGATGCGTGCCTATCTTGGCATGGTGCAAGCCACCTACCGCACTGACAAGACCACGGTCTACGCCAACGTGGGGCTGAACTGGCAGGAGACGCCCACGAGCCGCTACCGCACCGCCGTGGCATACACCCCGGAGGTATATCCGGCCTCGGAGGCCACTACCGCCACCACAAGCCGCTACGCCACGCCGTCGGCGGCTTTCTTCTTTGAGACTAAGCCCGACAGCGGGCAGACGTTGAGGCTAAATGCCACATACACCCATGGCAACAACGCTTACAGCCGCACCTACGCCGAAGGCTCGCTACCCACCGTAGTGCAGGACACGAAGGAAAAGACGGATTTTGCCGAGCTTAGCGCATATTATTCAATAGACATGAAACACAGTAACTCTTTTAGTGCGGAGGTGACAGGGGTGTATTACGGGACACGCACTGATTATGTCGGGACAATGGCTGCGTGGCAAGTCATAGATGGTGGTGGCGTGTTAGTGTTTCCGCAATATATCCAAACCTTCTCCAAGAAGATAACCCTGACCGTGTGTCCCGGGCTCTTCTGGGAAGTCTACAATATTGAGGGCTATGGCAAAACAAGTAGGGTGGTAGGGCGCCCGTCTGTGCGGGCAAACTATAAAATGGGCAATAACAGCTCCCTTTTGGCTTTCTGGTGTTTGGGTACGTCCTCGCCTGAAATGTCATATTACAACAACACGGAGCAGCGCGTAAACCAATACACGGTGAAACGGGGCAACCCATCGCTCAAAATGGAAAAGCTGCACTACTTTAACTTGGCATACAATCTCTCGGCAAAAAACATTAACCTGTCGCTCATTGGGCAAGCAGCCTTAAACACCGATGTGATGAAGGCCTCATATAGCATTGAAGGCAATGACTTGGTCGAGACATACATATCCGACGGCTCGCTGTTTAAGGGCGTTGCCGGCGTGGCGGCGTCGTGGGCTTTGCTTGGCAACTCGCTCCAGCTTATGGGGCAATTGCTGTATAACTGGCAGAAAACCACCGGGCAATATGCCACAGCCAACAACAGGCTCGAATATGCACTTTCGGCAAACTATTACCTGGGCAACTTCAGCTTTACGGCGCAGTACACCCCGAAAACAAAGTATTACGACGGTATGGCGCTGTGGCACGAAGGGCCGCACCAATATTTCTTCCTCGCCTCGTGGCACCACAAGGGGCTGTTCGTTGAAGTGGGCTGCCAGCGGATGTTCGACGGTGCGCTTAAGAACCGCCAGTGGTTCGACTACGGGGTGTATGCCATTGACAAGACAACCACCATCAACAACTGGGGCAGCTCGGCCTGGGTGAGGCTCTCCTACAGCTTCGACTTTGGGCGCAAGAAGGTGGAGCGCACCAAGATGGACGTTCAGAAAGGCTCGTCGGGCATAATGAAGATTTGACAGAATTTTTAACAAAAACCAGACTACTTATGGACTATAAATATCTAATAGCTTTGTTATTCATGGAGTTTTTCGCCGCAACGGGAGCATCGGCGCAGGCAGACAGCGCGGCTGTGGCCAAACGCGACAGCATATATAAGCAGATGGAGCTTGGGGGCGTGACCGTGGAAGGGCGCACGGCCATACAGAAAGACGACCATACGGCATATATGCCCACGCAGCGGCAAGTGGACGCGGCCAACTCCGGCATGAGGCTGCTGTCGAACCTGATGATACCGAAGCTGCTCGTGAACCTGGCCGACCACAGCGTGAAGAACGCCGACGGCTCGGCACCGGCCATATACATAGACAACCGCAAGGCCAACGCCACCGAGGCCGACCGCCTGCGTCCGAAGGACATATTGCGCGTGGAGTACTACGACAGTCCGTCGAAAAACTTTCCTGGCGAGCAGTCGGTGGTGAACTTCATCACGCGGAAGTACGACCGCGGCGGCTATGTTGACGTGCGTACCTCGACCAACGTCCATCCATTGGCCTGCGCGGGCAAATACACTGTGCAGGCGGGCTTCGACACGAAGAAGCTGAACATAACGCTGCTGGGCGGCTCGGCGTTCGATGACGACGACGGCGTAGGCACGTCGTCTACGGAGCACGTGGGGCTGGCCACGCCGTTCACCAAGACCACCACTGCCTTGGAAGGAATGGAAAAGACGCGCAACTACTTTGGCATGGCGCGTGCCACCTACCGCACCGACAAGACCACGGCTTACGCCAGCGTGGGCCTGGACTGGCAGGAGACGCCCACGAGCCGATACCGCACCGCTGTGGCATACGCCCCGGAGGTATATCCGGCCTCGGAGGCAACAGCAAGCACCACAAGCCGCTATGCCACGCCGTCGGCAGAGTTCTTCCTTTATTCAAGGCCCGACAGCGGACAGACGTTGCTGGTGCAAGCTATATACACCCATGGCAATAATACCTACCGCCACGACTACGCCGAAGGAGCTTTGCCCACAGTCGTGCAGGACACGAAGGAAAAGACAAACAGCTTAAGTGTGGCGGCACAATATGCAATCGACTTGCGCCACAACAACTCGCTGTCGCTCGCCTTATGGGGAATATACGATAAGAGCCGCGCCACATACATAGGGACAACGGCTGCGCGGCAATCCATAGGCGACGGTGGGCTGCAAGTGCTGCCTACCTATTCACACACGTTCGCCAAAAAGCTGACGCTGAGCTTGCAGCCCGGCTTTTATTGGGAAATATATAACATTGAGGAGTACGGTAAGCTGAGTAAAGTGTACGGGAGACCGCAAATAATGTTAAATGGGAAAATCAGCAAAAACAGTTCCATTTACGTTGGGTGGGGCATGGCCACAAGCTCGCCGTCGATGTCAATATACAACACCACGGAACAACGCGTGTACCACTACCTCGTAAAGCGTGGCAACCCTGCGCTCGGCAGCACTACTCTGCACAGTTTCAATTGCAGCTATAACCTTTCTTTAAGGAACGTGAACGTATCGCTCTTTGGACGCTATGATTTACAGAACGACATGACGAAATATCTTTACCTTATAGAGGGCGACGACATCATCGAGACATACACTTCCGATGGCAGCCAACACGATTACCAGATTGGCGGGGCTGTGTCTCTGTCGCTCTTTGACAGGAAGTTACAAGTCACCGGACAGTTGAGATATGTTGGGCTGAGAACAACCGAACCATATCACATCCACTACGACCGCGTGGATTATTCCTTTATGGCTAACTGTTATTTGGGCAACTTCACGCTCTCGGCGCAGTATGCACCAAAGCAGCGGAATCTCGTGCACCCATCCATCTGGCAGGAAACCCCTCGGCAGTACTTTTTCCTCGCCTCGTGGCACCACAAGGGGCTGTTCGTTGAAGTGGGCTGCCAGCGTATATTCGATGGCGCATATAAAGAACGACAGTGGTTCGGCTACGGGGTGTATGCCATTGACAAGGCAACCGTCAAAAACAATTTGGGTAGCACGGCATGGCTGAAGCTCTCCTACAACTTTGACTTTGGCCGGAAAAAGGTGGAGCGTACCCAGATGGGCGTGCAGAAAGGCTCGTCGGGCATAATGAAGATATAATCCAGCCGCCATGCCACGCTTTCCCCTGCACCTCCAGCACGATGCCATGCAGTGCGGCGCGGCCTGCCTGCAGATGGTGCTCGACCACTACGGGCGGCAGTGCTCTGCCGCAGAGCTTGACAGGCTCTGCCCGCCCACAGCGGAGGGCGTGTCGCTGCTGGGGCTAAGCCGCGCCGCCGAGGCGCTGGGGCTGCGCACGGCTTGCGGCAGGCTGTCGGCAGAAAAACTGCGGCAGGCTCCGCTGCCCTGCATATTGCACTGGCGGCAGAACCACTTCGTGGTGCTCTACCGCCTGCGCCGCAAGGGGGGCAAGTTGCGCTACTGCGTGGCCGACCCGTCCAAGGGTCTCGTGGACTACGGCGAGGAGGAGTTTGAGGACGGCTGGCTGAGCCTCCGTTCCAAGGGCGAGGACAAGGGCATAGCCATGCTGCTTGAGCCGGCCGACGGCTTCAGCCGAGGGCATGGGGATGGCGCGGGAGAGTCGCACTCGCTGCGCTTTCTCTTGGCCTACGCCCGGCGCTACCGCAAGCACTTCGCCCACGTGGCGGCGGGGCTGGCGGTGGGTGCCATCGCCCAGTTGCTGCTGCCCATGCTCACGCAGGCTATTGTCGACAAGGGCATAGCCCGGCACGACATTGGGCTGGTGTGGCTCGTGTTGGCCGGGCAGCTCATGCTCACGCTAAGCTCCACGGCCATCGACTTCGTGCGCCGCTGGCTGTTGCTTCACATCAGCATGAGGGTCAACCTGTCCATCGTGTCCGACTTTTTCTGCAAGCTCTTCAGGCTGCCGATGGGCTTCTTCGACGCCAAGCACACGGGCGACATAATGCAGCGCATGGACGACCACGGGCGCGTGGAGCAGTTCCTCACGGGCGGCGCACTCACCATAATGTTCTCGGCGGTGACGTTCGCCGTGTTCGGCTGCGTCTTGCTGGCATACGACGCGGTGGTGTTCGGCGTGTTCATGGCTTTCAGCGCAGGCTATGGCGCGTGGATAGGGGCATTCCTTGGCCGCCGCCGCGTGCTCGACCGCGAACGTTTCGAGAAGTCGGCCCAAAACCAGGACACCACGTGGCAGCTCGTCACCACCATGCAGGAGGCCAAGCTCCAGGGGTGCGCCACCCGCCGCCGGCGTGAGTGGGAGGAGTCTGCCGCCGCGCTCTACGGCGTGAGGATGAAGACGCTGAAACTTCAGCAGGCCGAGGAGGCCGGCGGGGTGCTGATAAACGGGGTGAAGAACGCGCTCGTGACGGTGATTGCCGCCATGGCCGTGATAGACGGGCGGATGACGCTCGGCCAGATGCTGGCAGTGCAATACATAATAGGGCAGCTTTCTGCCCCTGTGGACAACCTTCTGGCCTTTGTCTACGCGCTGCAGGACGTGAGGCTTAGCCTCGAACGCATCAACGAGGTGCACCGCGCCGACGACGAGGGGCGCAAGGGCGCACTTGCAGGGTTTCCCACGGCGGAGCGCGGCATTTGCGTGGAGGGCCTTACGTTCAGCTACGACAAAAACGCGCCGCAACCTACGCTTTGCGACGTTACATTGGACATACCCGAGGGCAAGACCACGGCCATCGTCGGAGCGAGCGGCAGCGGCAAGACCACGCTGCTGAAGCTGCTCTTGGGCTACTATGCGCCTGGCGGCGGGCGGATAACCGTGGGCGGGCTGCCGTTGGAAGACTACGACCCGCAGTGGTGGCGCGGCCAATGCGGGGTGGTGATGCAAGAGGGCGTGGTGTTTTCCGACTCGATTGCCCGCAACATAGCCGCCGGAGACGGCGAAATAGATGCTGAAAGGCTTGCCGCCGCCGCCCGCACCTCCATGGCCGACGAGTTCATTGCCCGCCTGCCGCTTGGCTACGACACCCGCATTGGGCGCAACGGGATGGGGCTTAGCACCGGCCAGCGGCAGCGCATACTCATTGCCCGCGCCGTCTACAAAGCCCCGCAGTTCATCTTCATGGACGAGGCTACAAACTCGCTCGACGCCAACAACGAGCGCGCCATAGTGGAAAACCTCGGCAGCTTCTTCCGGGGTCGCACGGTGCTCGTCATAGCCCATCGCCTTAGCACGGTGATGGGGGCCGACTCAATAGTCGTGCTCGACAAGGGGCGCGTGGTGGAGCGCGGCACGCACGAAGAGCTTGCCGCAAGGCGCGGCTGTTATTACAAGTTGGTGAAAAACCAGTTGGAGCTATGAACATATCAGGCAAGAGCAAAAAGCCCGCCCGGGGCTGTGGCATCGAAATGCGCGGCGAAAGCCTGCGTGGTGTCGTGGGCGACATCCCACGTTCGCTTTTGCGGTGGAGCTGGGCTGCCTTGGCGTTGGCTGCTGTCACCTGTGCAGTGGTGGCGGTGTGGTGCGGCGCGCTTTAGAAACCGTTCCGCTTTCTTTTGCTTTTTTGCGTGGAGCATACTTTTTTGCCTAATGCTCCTTTTCTCCATGGCTTTTTGTCGGTGAGGGGTGTTTGGCAAGGCAGGTTTGTGCTGTGGAGTTGACGGCTTACCCATAGTGTGTCAGTTAAAAAACATTATTTATGTTTAAATTCGCGGTGTTTGGCGTTGGTGGGCGACAGGCATATTAGGTTATGTGCGGAAAAGTTAGTACCTTTGCACCCCAAAAAGGGCGGAGATGCCCTGGACTTGCAGTTGACAAAGTAAAGAAACAATAATATATAAACAAAAAAACAAACAAAAATGCCTACAATTCAACAATTGGTAAGAAAAGGCAGGAAGGTGCTCGTAGACAAGAGCAAGTCGCCCGCGCTGGACTCATGCCCTCAGCGTCGCGGCGTTTGCGTGCGTGTCTACACAACCACTCCTAAGAAGCCTAATTCGGCAATGCGCAAGGTTGCCCGTGTTCGTTTGACAAACCAGAAGGAAGTGAACTCCTACATCCCCGGAGAGGGCCACAACTTGCAGGAGCACTCCATCGTGCTTGTGCGCGGCGGTCGTGTGAAGGACCTGCCCGGTGTGCGCTACCACATCGTGCGCGGCACGCTCGATACAGCCGGCGTGGCCAACCGCACCCAGCGTCGCTCCAAGTACGGGGCTAAGCGTCCTAAGGCTAAGAAGTAAGCCGGGAGGCCGACAGTCACACTGCATACAGTACGAGAAGACATTGTTATTTAAGATTTAGTTTTGCTGGAGATTTGTTATAAAGGTTGAGTAAATGCCCGGGAGCGGGCGTTGAAGAACGTGATACAGCCCCATGCAGAATGAATTCATTTAAAAGAAAAAATGAGAAAAGCAAAACCCAAGAAGCGCGTGATCCTGCCGGATCCCGTGTTCAACGACCAGAAGGTCTCTAAGTTCGTGAACCACCTGATGTACGACGGCAAGAAGAACACGTCGTACAGCATATTCTATCATGCCCTTGACGTGGTGAAAGCCAAGATGGCCAACGAGGAGAAGTCGGCTCTCGAGATATGGAAGAGCGCACTCGACAACATCACTCCGCAGGTGGAGGTGAAGAGCCGCCGCATTGGTGGCGCCACTTTCCAGGTGCCTACCGAGATTCGCCCCGAGCGCAAGGAGAGCATCTCGATGAAGAACTTGATTTCCTTCGCCCGCAAGCGCAGCGGCAAGTCTATGGCCGAGAAGCTGGCTGCTGAGATCATGGACGCATACAACAGCCAGGGCGGCGCGTTCAAGCGCAAGGAGGATATGCACCGCATGGCAGAGGCAAACCGCGCTTTCGCTCACTTCAGGTTCTAAAACTTAACAGCTTAAAGGTAAAAAGACAATGGCAAACCGCGATTTACATTTGACCCGCAACATAGGCATTATGGCGCACATCGACGCCGGCAAGACCACCACGTCGGAGCGCATACTGTTCTATACGGGCAAGACGCATAAGATTGGCGAGGTGCACGACGGCGCCGCCACCATGGACTGGATGGCACAGGAGCAGGAGCGTGGCATCACCATCACTTCTGCCGCCACCACCTGCAACTGGACTTGGGGTGGGAAGCAGTACAAGATAAACCTCATCGACACTCCGGGACACGTTGACTTCACCGCCGAGGTGGAGCGCTCGCTCCGCGTGCTCGACGGTGCCGTGGCCACCTATTCGGCTGCCGACGGCGTTCAGCCGCAGTCGGAGACCGTTTGGCGCCAGGCCGACAAGTACAACGTGCCGCGCATCGGATACGTCAACAAGATGGACCGCTCGGGCGCCGACTTCTTCGAGACCGTCCAGCAGATGAAGGACATCCTCGGCGCAAACCCTGTGGTAATGCAGGTGCCTATCGGCGCAGAGGAGAACTTCAAGGGCGTGGTTGACCTCGTGAAGATGAAGGCCATACTGTGGCACGACGAGACGATGGGCGCCGAGTACTCCATCGAGGAGATTCCCGCCGACCTGAAGGACGAGTGCGACGAGTGGCGCAACAAGCTGCTCGAGGCAGCCGCCGAGTATGACGAGGCCATCATGGAGAAGTACTTCGACGACCCCAACAGCATCACCGAGGACGAGATACTCGCCGCCATCCGCAAGGGTACGGTGTCTATGGCCTGCACCCCGATGATTTGCGGCTCTTCCTACAAGAACAAGGGCGTGCAGCCGCTGCTCGACTATGTGTGCGCTTTCCTGCCCTCTCCGCTCGACACCGAGAACATCGTCGGCACCAACCCCGACACAGAAGAGGAGGAAGACCGCAAGCCGTCGGAGAGCGAGCCTACGGCAGCCCTGGCGTTCAAGATTGCCACCGACCCGTATATGGGCCGCCTGGTGTTCTTCCGCGTATATTCGGGCAAGGTGGAGGCCGGCTCTTACGTGTTCAACAGCCGCTCTGGCAAGAAGGAGCGTGTGAGCCGCTTGTTCCAGATGAACTCCAACAAGGAAATCCCGATGGAGTCTATCGATGCCGGCGACATCGGCGCAGGCGTGGGCTTCAAGGACATACGCACCGGCGACACCCTGTGCGACGAGGCTCACCCCATCGTGCTTGAGTCCATGACATTCCCCGACCCGGTGATTTCAATCGCTGTGGAGCCGAAGAGCCAGGCCGACATCGCCAAGCTCGACAACGGCCTTGCCAAGCTGGCCGAGGAGGACCCGACGTTCACCGTGCGCACCGACGAGCAGAGTGGCCAGACCATCATCTCCGGCATGGGCGAGCTTCACCTCGACATTATCATCGACCGCTTGAAGCGCGAGTTCAAGGTTGAGTGCAACCAGGGCAAGCCTCAGGTGAACTACAAGGAGGCCATCACCAAGACCGTCAACCTGCGCGAGGTTTACAA
>CALUMB010000078.1 GCA_944321645.1 uncultured Prevotella sp. | reverse complement strand
GCATGTACTGGAGCGTGTGCCGCGAAATCAACGTGCTGGCCAAACAGCTAAAGCACACGCCCGAAGAGCTGCTCAACCTCGACAAGCTGCTGGCCGACAAGTACTTCTGCAACTTCTCGCTCTTCCAGTCGCTGCCCGACTCGTGGGCCATCGACCAGCTCTTCCCCATCGTGCCGCTGCAGAGGCTCGGCGAGAGGCCCACGCGCAGCGCCACGCTGCAGGACATAACGTGCGACAGCGACGGCAAGATAACCAACTTCGTGACCAACCGCAACAACTCGCACATACTGCCCGTACACGCCCTGAAGAAGAGCGAGCCTTACTACCTGGGCGTGTTCCTCGTGGGGGCCTACCAGGAAATACTCGGCGATATGCACAACCTCTTCGGCGACACCACCGCCGTACACATCAGCGTGAAGGACGGCGGCCACCACATCGACCAGGTGATCGACGGCGAGACGGTGGCCGAGGTGCTCGACTACGTGCAGTACAACCCGCGCAAGCTCGTGCGCCAGCTCGAGATGTGGGTGACAAAGAGCGTGAGCCAGGGCCGCATAACCCTCGACGAGGGCAAGGAGTTCCTAAGCAACTACCGCTCCGGGCTCTACGGATACACTTACCTGGAATGAGCGAAAGGAGTTAAGACAATGGATAAGGAGTTAAGGAGTTGAAGGAGTTGAAGGAGTTAAGGAGTTAAAGGAGTTAAGGAGTTAAGACAAATGCTTTGTGGAATGGCACTTTGCTATTGTCTTAACTCCTTAACTCCTTTAACTCCTTAACTCCTTCAACTCCTTAACTCCTTAACTCCTTAACTCCTTAACTCCTTAACTCCTTCAACTCCTTCAACTCCTTAACTCCTTAACTCCTTAACTCCTTCAACTCCTTAACTCCTTCAACTCCTTAACTCCTTCAACTCCTTAACTCCCAAATATATAAATTCTAATGAAACAAAAGCTCACAATAGTGAAAGTGGGCGGCGCGGTGGTGGAAGACGCCGCGCAGCTCGACGCCCTGCTCGCGGCCTTCGCCGCCATACCGGGGCGCAAGGCGCTCGTACACGGCGGAGGCCGACGCGCCACGCAGACTGCCGCCAGGCTCGGCATCGAGACCCGCATGGTTGGCGGGCGGCGCATCACCGACGCCGCAATGCTCGAAGTGGTGACGATGGTCTACGGCGGACTGGTCAACAAAAACATCGTGGCGAGGCTCCAGGCGGCGGGCGTCAACGCGCTCGGGCTGACCGGGGCCGACATGGACTGCATACGCTCGCACCGCCGGCCGGTGAAGGACGGCGTAGACTTCGGCTTCGTGGGCGACGTGGAGCGGGCCGACGCACGCGCCCTGTCGGCACTCATCGAAGGCGGCGTGGCGCCGGTGGTGGCGCCGCTCACACACGACGGGCGAGGCTCGCTGCTAAACACCAACGCCGACACCATGGCCTCTACCGTGGCCACGGCCCTGGCCGCGCTCTACGACGTGACGCTCATCTTCAGCTTCGAGAAGCCTGGGGTGCTCGCGCGGCAGGACGACGACTCGTCGGTGATCCCCACCATCACACGCGCCGACTTCGGCAGGCTGGTGGACTCCGGGGTGGTGGCCGGGGGCATGATCCCCAAGATTGGGAACGCGCTCGACGCGGTGGACGCGGGCGTGGGCCGGGTGATCATCACCAAGGCCACGGCCATAGACGGGCTGCACGGCACCACCATACTGCCATAGGGGCAGCCAGCGCACGCCATTCGCGTTAACACTTTTAACTTAACGCCGGGCCATTGTGCGCCACCCGCGCAACGGCCTGGCTGCCAACCACTTAGCAAAACGGCCTGTTTTGGCTTCCAAAACAGGCCGTTTCAGCGCATGAAACGGGCCGTTTCGCAAGCCGAAACGGCCCGTTTTGCGTGGCATCGGCGCCCTGTGTTAAAACGGCGCAGGCCAAAGCGGCCTTCTGTTTGCAATATCGCAAGCAGCGGCAGGCCGCCCGCCACACCTCATTTCGCTTTTATTAACCCTGCGCCGCGGGCTTTTGAACTATATGTGCGCCACGGGGCGTTATCTTTGCACCAGGAAACGAGAAGAAGAAAGCCGCAGCCGGCGCGGACAACAGCACTGAAGTAACAACATCTTAATAATCAAACAACATGGACAAGACACCAAAGACAACCAACACCGCCTGCCACGCCACCCCGCAGGCAGCCAGCGAGAAGGAGGGGCGGCGCATGATAGCCCGCGACTTTGGCCGCCTGATGGCCATACCGCCATCGCGCGGCGCACGGTGGACAGGCACCACGGCCGACCTGATGGAGGCGGCGCACATTGCCTACACCGAAGGCGGCCTGCGCCGCGCCGACGGCTCGCCGCTGCCCTTCGCCCAAGTAGCCCGGCAGGCTTGCCGCAGCCTCAACCGCCCGGCGCCGCACAACCCCAGCGGACGCGCAGCCAAGGCTGCCGCACGCAAGGGCGTGAAGCAAGACACGCTGCTGGGCCGCTACACCTGGCTCGCGGCCAACGGGCGACGCCGCAGCCTGATTGGCGAAATGGTGGAGACGCCAAACTGACACCCGGCCTGGGCCGCGCAACCTACATCTCCTATTGAAACCTAACCCACGCAGAAAAGGAAACTGACAATATCATGGAAGCAAACACAATGCTGAGCGAGCATTTCTCGCTCGAAGAGATGGTGCGCTCGGGCGAGGCCCTGCGGCGCAACATCGACAACAGCCCCACGCCGGAGGCCGTCGAGAGCCTGCGCCGCCTATGCGCCAACGTGCTCGAACCGGTGCGCCGCCGCTTCGGCGCCACGCGCATAACGAGCGGCTACCGCTGCCCCGCGCTCAACGAGGCCGTGGGCGGGGCGACGTCGTCGCAGCACCTGCGCGGCGAGGCGGCCGACATACACATAGCCGACATGGAGGTGGGCCGCAAGGTCTACGACTTCATACGCCTCAACACCGACTTCGACCAGCTGCTCTTCGAGCGCCGGCTCTCCAACGGCTGCCGCTGGCTGCACGTGTCGTACACCGAGCGTAGGCCAAACCGCCGCCAGGCCATGGCCATGGACTGCTGACGGCAGGCCGGGCCGGCAAGACCAATCAGGCCAATTAGACTAATTAGGCCAATCAGCCAAATTGGCCCGCCCGGCCCGGCTACGCCTGCTTTACAATCTGGTTGTAGTACGGGTAGGGTATCTCGATGCCCTCACGGTCGAAGCGTTCCTTTATCTCCTTGAGCAAGTCGCACTTCATGGCGAACGCGCCGCCGGTGGTGTCGGCCCAGGCCCAGGCACGCAGCGTGATGGCCGAGTCGCCAAGGTTGGTCACGCGCACCACCACCTGCGGCACGCCCGCCTTGCGCTCCTCGTCGGTGCGGTGGTCTATCAGCAGCTTGTGGGCCATCACCACCTCGCGCATCACCTCCATGGCGCGGTCGAGGTCGGTGTCGTAAGACACGCCCACCTCCACGAAGGCGCAGGTGGCCGTCTCGCCGTACGACGAGTTCACCACCGTGCTCGAGTTCATCTTGTTGTTCGGGATGAGTATCATGCGGTTCTCGGCGTTGCGTATCACGGTGTGGCGCAGCGTTATCTCGGTCACGGTGCCGGTTATCACGCTGTCCACCATTATGAAGTCGCCCACCTTGAACGGCCTCGAGAAGATGATGAACAGCCCGCCCACGATGTTAGACAGCGCGTCCTGCGAGGCCAGGCCCACGGCCATGGCCCCAATGCCCGCACTGGCCAGGATGGAGTTGCTCACCTTCTCCATGCCCGGTAT
Organism: uncultured Prevotella sp.; assembly: GCA_944321645.1. Lineage (GTDB taxonomy): Bacteria > Bacteroidota > Bacteroidia > Bacteroidales > Bacteroidaceae > Prevotella. The sequence goes on along the minus strand of CALUMB010000078.1, from coordinate 6,604 downwards.
GAGCGACAGGAAGGCCGCCACGCCGATTATGTAGACCAAGGCCACCACGATCTGGCGGATGAAGCCCGCCTTGGTCTCGTCGATCACCACCTTGCCCTGCCGGCGCATCGAACGGCGGAAGAGGTATTTTATGAACGCCGTGACCAGCCTTACGAAGAGGAATATCACGGCCGCCTTGACGCAGAACGCCACCACCCAGCGCAGCGAGAGGCCAAAGAGCGAGAGGTCTAAGATTTCTTTCATGTCCATGTCTTATCTTGGTTTTTTGAGGTTATGCGACATTGCGCCCGCAGCCATAGAGCCGCTTGCCAGCCACAAAGGTAGCAAAAGTTTCCCACATTGGCCGCAACCGCCTCCACTTTTGCCGGGGCCGGAGCGCGTTATGTGGGAAATTATTTGTAAGTTTGCACTCTGATAAAGAATTGAGACTGACAATGGACGCAGACTTCGACATAAGGCAGGAGCACCCGTCGGCGGCGGAAAGGGAGTTTGAGAACGCCCTGCGCCCGCTGCACTTCGGCGACTTCAGCGGGCAGAAGAAGGTGGTGGAAAACCTCGAGGTGTTCGTAGAGGCCGCCAAATACCGAGGCGAACCGCTCGACCACACCCTGCTGCACGGCCCCCCGGGGCTGGGCAAGACCACGCTGAGCAACATCATAGCCAACGAGCTGGGCGTGGGCTTCAAGATAACCAGCGGCCCGGTGCTCGACAAGCCGGGCGACTTGGCGGGCATCCTCACCTCGCTCGAAAGGAACGACGTGCTCTTCATCGACGAGATACACCGCCTCTCGCCCGTGGTCGAGGAGTACCTCTACTCCGCAATGGAGGACTACCGCATCGACATAATGATAGACAAAGGCCCGTCGGCGCGGTCGATACAGATAGACCTCAACCCCTTCACGCTCGTGGGCGCCACCACGCGCAGCGGACTGCTCACGGCTCCGCTGCGGGCGCGCTTCGGCATAAACCTGCACTTGGAGTACTACGAGCCGGAGACGCTCGCGCGGATACTAAGGCGGTCGGCAGGAATACTGCGCGTGCCGATAGACGACGAGGCGGCCATGGAGATAGCACGCCGCAGCCGCGGCACGCCCCGAATAGCCAACGCGCTGCTGCGCCGCGTGAGGGACTTCGCCCAGGTGAAGGGCAACGGGCGCATAGACACCGTGATAACGCAGCTCTCGCTCTCGGCGCTCAACATCGACCAGTACGGGCTTGACGAGATAGACAACAAGATTCTGCTCACCATCATCGACAAGTTCAAGGGCGGCCCCGTGGGCGTGTCGACCATAGCCACGGCCATCGGCGAAGACGCAGGCACGGTGGAGGAGGTCTACGAGCCGTACCTCATCATGGAGGGCTTCATAAAGCGCACGCCGCGTGGCCGCATGGCCACCGAGCTGGCCTACAGCCACTATGGCCGCAACCCCTACTCCGGCAACATCATGCAGCCAAACCTGTTTGACAATTAAAAATTAAAAGTTAAGAATTAAAAGAAATGGCTGAAGCGGCGGCGACGCCCGCGCAAACCCTAAGCCCGCAACTATGAGAGTATAAGAGTCAAGAATCAAAAAGCAAAAAGAAACGGCTGAAGCGGCGGCGACGCCCGAGACACAATCCAAGAACTCGCAACTCGTAACTCATCATCGCCGCAGGCTACAACTCAAAATTCAAAATACAAAACTCAAAATTATGAAAACCGGCATATTCGTTGGCAGCTTCGACCCCTTCACCACCGGCCACGACGCGATAGTGCGCCGCGCACTGCCGCTGTTCGACAGGATAGTCATCGGCGTGGGCATCAACGAGCGCAAGAAGTATATGTACAGCACACAAGTGCGCCTGGCGCGGATAGAGGCACTGTATGCCGACGAGCCTAAGGTGGAAGTGAAGTCGTACAACGACCTCACCGTGGACTTCGCCCGCCGCGAGGGGGCGCAGTTCATAATAAAGGGCGTGCGCAGCATAAAGGACTTCGAGTACGAGCGCGAGCAGGCCGACATCAACCGCAAGATAGGCGGCGTGGACACGGTGCTCTTCTACGCCGAGCCGCAGTTCGAGAGCGTGTCGTCCAGCATGGTGCGCGAACTGATACACTTCGGCAAGGACGCAAGCGACTTCATACCAAAGAAAGCGGAGGCCGGCAGGAAATGAGCGCAACCCACGCCTCACAATGCCCCTATGCCTCACATAACTCCTAAATAAGACTTATGATAACTTACAACACCGACGGCGTGAAGATGCCGAAAATAAAGAAACGCGAGACCACGGCGTGGATAAAGGCCGTGGCCGCCACCTACTCGCGCCGCGTGGGCGAGGTGGGATATATGTTCGTTGGCGACGAGAAGATACTCGAGGTCAACCGCGAGTACCTCGGCCACGACTACTACACCGACATCATAACCTTCGACTACGACGAGGGCGACACCATCAACGGCGACATCGTGATAAGCCTCGACACCGTGCGCACAAACGCCGAAGGGCTGGGCAAGGACTACGCCGACGAGCTGCACCGCGTGATAATACACGGCGTGCTCCACCTCTGCGGCATCGACGACAAAGGCCCCGGCGAGCGCGAACAGATGGAGGCAGCCGAAGACCGCGCCCTCGCCCTGCTCGCCGAGATGAGGGCGGCCACGGCCAGAGAGTGAACCTGCCCGCCGCCACAGCCACCTACCCACAAACGCAATCCCGCCCGGCTGGCCGCCCCTTCCGCACCATTGGCGCGGAAGCCGAGCTGCAAGCCGGGCGGGATTGCCCTTTTCGGGAGCCTCGCGGCGTTATTTCACCACCACCTTGGCGGTAGTGCCGTCGGAGTATTTCACGATGTTCAAGCCCTTCTGGGCCACCGGCAGGCGGCGCCCATCAAGCGAATAGTAGGCCACTGGGGTCTTGTCGGCTGCGCCATCAACGCCCTCTATGCCCTGCGTGGTGCCGTCGTTGTGCAAAACAAGGGTGATTTTCGGGCCGTAGGCCAGCACCTCGGAGTCAGGCTCCATGCCGGCCATGCGCTTGAGCTGGAGTGTAACGGTGCAAGTACCCTTCACCTCTTCTGTAAACATTTCCTTCACCACCCACTCTATTTCCATGTCTTCGGTGGTGTTCGCCAAGTGGAGGTCGGGGCCGTTGGTCTTGACTCCGGTCGGCACGGTAGTGCCGTTAAAGTTTGTCGTGATGCACGTTGCCGGATAGCAAATCATGAAAGAGCCACCTGCAGCCTCAACGAACTCATAGTCCACAGCGGCGTATGCGTCCTCGCCAGTTGTGTTCTTCACGTAAAGGCCTGAGTGTATCTGCGTCATAACAGGTTCCACAGTCTTCTCGAAGGCGTGCCACGTGTTGCCGTCGGCTATCTCGTTGCCGTCGGCATCGACGAACTGGAAAGTATTGTCAACTTGTGCAAAGGCAGCCATGCCCATGAACAGGGCTGCGCATAGAGTAAAAATTTTCTTCATAATCATTGAACTCTTTTTTATTTTAATTATTAATGTTTCTTCCGCCACCTTCGTTTGCCGCCCGGAGCGGCTTCCGTCGGCCACCGGCCACTTAACAAAATGCCACGCTTAGGCAGGCATGGCATCGCAACGTGGCATCATATCGCGGCAAAATTATGAAAAAAGGAGATAACGCGGCATGAGCCGCCACAACATTTACAATTATTTAACCATGGCGGGCGGGGCATTGGCCGCCAAGCCCCGGCTTCCGCTTTGGCCGCGGCATGGCGGCCAAGGCGGAAGGCGGCTAACGCAGTTTCTCCTCTTCGGCAGCCAGGGCTACGGCACGGCTCACTATGGCGTTGCCCCTGTTCATAACGGTGAAGTACTCGTTCATGCTCCACAGGTCGCGGGCTATCAGCGCCTTGAGCTGCAGCCGGAGGTATGGCAGGGTCTTGGCGGCCTCGGCGGAGTCCTTGGGCATGATGCTGTCCTTGGCCGCTTCGGCAAATATGCTGTCGGTGAGCGCGTCAGGAACGGCAAAGCCGCTGTCGAACTCGCCGAACGAGCCGTAGTCGGCCAGCAGGCTCTTGCGGTGGTCGTCAACGTAGCGCAGGCAGCCGTTCACCACCATCCCGCGTGCCACGAGCTGGCGGTGGTATGGCGTGTAGAGCGTGGTGTCGAGCGGCACGAAGCAGTCGGGCATTATGCCGCCCCCGCCGTAGACCGCGCGGTGGAGCCGCAGGGTGTGGCACTTGAGCGAGTCGGCAAAGTGGATGCTGTCGCGGTTGGTAAGCTCTCCGTGGCGCAGGCGGTTGGCAAAGTCCATGGCGTAGTCCTTGGCGTCGCCCTTCACGTATGGCTTCTGTATGCAACGGCCCGCCGGGGTGTAGTAGTGGGCCACGGTGAGGCGTATCATCGAGCCGTCTGGCAGGTCGATGGGGCGCTGCACGAGGCCCTTGCCGAACGAGCGGCGGCCCACTACGACGCCGCGGTCGTGGTCCTGTATGGCGCCGGTGACAATCTCGGCGGCCGATGCCGTGAACTCGTTGACGAGCACTATGACGCGGCCCTTGGCGTAGCGCCCGTCGCCCTTGGCGCGGTAGTCGGCGCGCGGCGCGGCGCGGCCTTGGGTGTAGACGATGAGGTCGCCGTCGGACAGGAACTCGTTGGCCACCTCGACGGCGGCCTGCAGGTAGCCCCCGCCGTTGTCCTGGAGGTCGAGTATGAGCGTCTGCATCCCGCGGGAGAGCAGCTTGTCGAGCGCCTCTACGAACTCCCCGTGGGTGGTTGCGCCGAAGTTGCCGATGCGGATGTAGCCCAGGCGGGGGCTTACCATGTAGGCGGCGTCGACCGACTCCACGGGAATCTTGTCGCGGGTGACGGTGAAGGCCAGCTTGCCGCTGTAGCCACGGCGCACCACTTCGAGATCAACCTTAGTGCCTTTGGGGCCGCGCAGGCGGCGCATTATCTCGTCGCGCGGCATGTTCACGCCGGCTATGGCGGTGTCGTTGACGGCCACGATGCGGTCGCCGGCAAGTATTCCGACGCGCTCCGACGGCCCGCCTGCCACCGGCTGTATCACGAGCATGGTGTCGGCTATCATGTTGAACTGCACGCCGATGCCCTCGAAGTTGCCGGCCAGCGGCTCGGTGAGGGCCTTCACCTCCTTTGCCGTGGAGTATGACGAGTGCGGGTCGAGCTTCTCTATCATGCCTCTTATGCCGTCTTCCACGAGCTTCTGCTCGTCAACGCTGTCGACGTAGAGGTTGGCTATGGCCAGCTCGGCCATCTGTAGCTTGCGCAGAGGGCTGTCGGGGCCGATGTTTATGCGCATCTGGGCTGCCGCAGCGAGCGGCAATAGCAGCGCGAGGGCTGCCGCAATGGAGCGTATTTTCATTGGGCTGATTGTACTGATTGGGCTTATCAAGACTTATATGGCTTATTAGGAAACTTGTGGCTTAGGGCACTTAGGCCCATTATGACGGCTGCTGCCCGTCTTCCTCCGGGCGGTCTTCCTCGATTACGAGGTTGTCGATGATGAAGCTCTGGCGCTCTGGCGTGTTCTTGCCCATGTAGTATTCGAGCAGCTTCTGCACCTGGTCGGTCTTGTGGAGCGTCACTTGCTCGAGGCGCATATCCGGGCCGATGAAGTGCTTGAACTCGTCGGGCGAAATCTCCCCGAGGCCCTTGAAGCGCGTTATCTCCGGGTCGGGGCCGAGTTCGTCTATGGCCCGCAGGCGCTCGTCGTCGGAGTAGCAGTAGCGCGTGATGAAGTCGGCCTTCCTGCCGTCGGCGGACTTCCCGTCGGCGGCGGCCACCACGGCCTTGTCCTTTATCTTCGTGCGGCGGTTGCGCACGCGGAATAGCGGCGTCTGGAGCACGTAGACGTGGCCTTTCTTGATGAGGTCGGGGAAGAACTGCAGGAAGAAAGTGATGATGAGCAGGCGGATGTGCATGCCGTCCACATCGGCATCGGTGGCCACAATCACCTTGTTGTAGCGCAGCGTGTCGAGCCCGTCCTCTATGTCAAGCGCGGCCTGCAGCAGGTTGAACTCCTCGTTTTCGTAGACCACCTTCTTGGTGAGCCCGTATGAGTTGAGCGGCTTGCCCCGCAGCGAAAAGACGGCCTGCGTGTTCACGTCGCGGCTCTTGGTGATGCTTCCGCTGGCCGAGTCGCCCTCGGTTATGAAGATGCAGCTCTCCTCCTTGCGGTCGCTCTTCACGTCGCTGAAGTGTATGCGGCAGTCGCGCAGCTTGCGGTTGTGCAGGTTGGCCTTCTTCGCCCTCTCCCGCGCCAGCTTGGTTACGCCGGCCATGGCCTTGCGCTCCTTCTCGCTTTCCTGTATCTTCTGTAGCATGGCCTCGGCCACGTCGGCGTGGCGGTGGAGGTAGTTGTCCACTTCGGTCTTTACGAAGTCGCCCACGTACTTGTTGATGCTCACGCCCCCGCCGGGCGCCATGGTGAGCGAGCCGAGCTTTATCTTGGTCTGGCTCTCGAACATCGGTTCCTCAACGTTGATGGCGATGGCTGCCACGAGGCCGTTGCGTATGTCGGTGTACTCGAAGTTCTTGTTGTAGAACTCCTTTATCGTCTTGGCTATGTGCTCCTTGAACGCGCTCTGGTGGGTGCCGCCCTGGGTGGTGTGCTGGCCGTTGACGAAGGAGTG
>CALUMB010000077.1 GCA_944321645.1 uncultured Prevotella sp. | reverse complement strand
CCGAAGCGCGTGGAGACCATCCTCTACGTGTCGCTCCAGATTGTGGCCAACCTCGCCATAGCCTTCGAGCCGTTCCTCCCATTCAGCAGCGCACGCCTGCGCAAGATGATAAACATGGACGGGGCCGACTGGAACAGCCTCGGCAGCACCGACCTGCTCCGCCCCGGCCACAAGCTCGGCGAGCCGGAGCTGCTCTTCGAGAAGATAGACGACGAGGCCATAGAATACCAGCTCAGGAAGCTCGACGACGCCAAGCGGGCCAACGAAGCCGCCGCCCACAAGGCCGACCCGGTGAAGGCAACGGTGGACTTCGCCGACTTCGAGAAGATAGACATCCGCGTCGGCCACATCAAGGCGTGCGAGAAAGTGAAGAAAGCCAACAAGCTTCTGAAGTTCACCATCGACGACGGCAGCGGGCAAGACCGCACCATCGTCTCCGGCATAGCCAAGTTCTACGAGCCGGAAGAGCTTGTGGGCAAAGACGTCCTCTTCATAGCCAACCTCGCGCCGCGCAAGCTCATGGGCATAGAGAGCCAGGGAATGATACTCTCGGCCGAGGACTTCGACGGCTCGCTCGCCGTCACCACCACGCTGCGCAAGGCCGCGCCGGGCAGCAAGGTGTGCTGACACGAAGCGGAAAAACAGTACTGTACGGTCTGCACGATGGAGACTCTGAAAGACAAAACGGCAAAGGGCTTGCTGTGGGGATGGCTTAACACCTTCCTGCAGCAGGCCCTTGGGCTTTGCTTCGGCATAATACTCGGCCGGCTGCTCTCGCCCGACGACTACGGCATGATGGCCATGATTGCCGTCTTTCCGCTCATTGCCATCGCCCTGCAGAACAGCGGTTTCAATGTGGCTTTGGCCAACCTGAAGTCGCCGGAGGACCGCGACTACAACTCGGTGTTCTGGTTCAACATCATAGTCGGTACGGCCATGTACGCCATCCTTTTCTTCTCGGCCCCGCTCATAGCCGACTACTACAACGACGACAGGCTCATCCCGCTGTGCCGCTACGCTTTCCTCAACATCCTCTTTTCGAGCTTCGGCACGGCGCAGTCGGCCTACCTGTTCAGGAACCTCATGGTGAAGGAGAAGGCTAAGTGCGGCATGGTGGCCGTGGTGTGCTCCAACCTGGTGGGCGCGGGCATGGCTTTCGGCGGCATGGCCTACTGGTCGCTGGCCACGCAGGGGCTTGTGTTCATCGGGCTTAACACGCTGCTCATGTGGTGCGCCTCGCCGTGGCGGCCTTCGCTGCGCCTCGACTTCGGCCCCGTCAGGCGTATGTTCCGCTTCAGCGTGAAGGTGCTTGCCACGGGCATAATAACCGAAATAAACAACAACGTGCTCAACATCCTGCTCGGGCGCTACTTCTCCCCGCACGCCACGGGCAGCTACAACCAGGCTTACCAGTGGACGAGCAAGTGCCAATACCTCATGCAGGGTGCGCTGCAACAGGTGGCGCAGCCCGTGCTTGCGGGGCTTGGCGGACAGGAAGGCCGCCGCCTTGCCGCCATGCGCAAGATGGTGCGGCTCGCCGCTTTCCTCTCGTTCCCGCTGCTTTTCGGCCTCGGCCTTGTGGCCGAGGAGTTCATCGTGCTCGCCATAACCGACAAGTGGCTGTTCTCCGCCGAGCTTATGCAGGTGCTGTGCGTGGCCGGAGCCGTCATCCCGCTGCACACTCTCATGTCAAACGCGACGCTGAGCTGCGGCCATTCGGGCGTCAACTTCGGCTGCACGTGCGGCCTGGGCGTGGCTTCGATAGTGGTAATGGTGTGCATCTGGCCGTTGGGCATACGCACGATGGTGGTGGCCTACACTGTGCTCAACGTGCTTTGGGTGTTCGTCTGGCTCTTCTTCGTGCGCAGGCTCTTTGGCTATGGCTATGCCATGTTCTTGCGCGACACGCTTCCTTTCGCCTTCGCCGCAGCCGCAGTGATGGTTGCCACCGGCCTTGCCACCGCCGCCATAGGCAGCCTTGCGGCCAAGCTCGCCGTGCGCATTGTGCTCGCGGCCGCGCTCTACTATGCCGTGATGCGCGTGGCCCGCGTCGGCATTTTGGCGGAGTGCCAGCGTTTCATTGTGTCGAGGCTGCGCAAGGGCTGACCGGTTGGCCCGGCTTGCCTGCCTGGCCTGACCGGGCCGAAGGGTTGGTTAGGCCGAGTAGATGGCCTCGTAAGCCCCCCTCATGCGCTCCATGCCGAAGTTCCGGCGGGCGAAGTCGGCAGCCGTGGCGGCAAGGCCGGCGCGGTCTGCCGTTGGCATTACGTCGCGGAAGAAGTGCAGGTAGTCTGCCGTGGAGTTGCCACGGGCCTTCAGCGGCCAGTCGGCGGGCAGCGTCTCGCGCAGCCCTGGGCAGTCGTTCACCACGGCGGGCAGCCCTGCCAGGGCGGCCTCGACGCACAGCAGGCCGAAGCCCTCGAACTCCGATGGCATCAGCAGCCACTGGAACGACCCCATGTACGATGCCAGGCCGGCCACCGGCGGGCGCACTTCCGCGTTGGGAAGCCCGCCGAGGCGGCTCCGCACGAGGCCCTCGAGCGACCCAGACCCTATGATGTGGAAGAAGTAGCGCGGGTCGTCGCGCAACGCCTCCACCACCTCCACCATCTTGCTTACGCCCTTTTGCTCTTCGAGCCTCCCTGCAAACAGCACGTTGGCCCGCCCCGGCCTTATGCCGGGGTAGGGGCGTTGGGCAGCGGCCTCCACGCCGTTGTAGACCACCGGGCCTGCCGGGCCGTAGAGCCGCTCGTAGCTTTCCTTCACGGCCTGCGATATGGCCACGTTGGCCTTGCTGGCCACGAAGAGCCTCTCCACGAACCGCCCCGTGCGCCCAAGGCCGGTCCACAGTCTGGTGTTGTGGATTGTGCGCACTATGCGGCACCGCCGCTTCAGTTGCGGGAAGAGGCAGAAGAATGCCCTGACGGCCATGTCGGGCACCTCGGTGTGGCAGTGGACGACGTCGGGCTTCCACCGCGCGAACACCGGCGCGAACCATAGCGGGAAGCACAGCGCCGCCAGCCGCTCGAAGAGGTAGTGGAAGTGCAGCTCCGGTATGTGGGCGCGGTGGTAGCGTATGCCCGCCTGGCGCAACTCGGAGATGAACGTCGCGGTGAACGCGCCGTGCGCCCTCACCACTTCTACCACGTGATATTCTATGTCGGGGTTGCCCGAGCGGGCTATGCCCAAGGCCACGCGCTCGGCCCCGCCCACGTCGAAGTGGGTCACAATGTGGAATACTCGCTTCATACGGAAGCAAAAATAAGCATTTTATTTCGGACTTCAAACATTTTTAGTAAATTTGCACTGATAATCCGATACATACGCGCGGAGCGACCGAAGCCCGCGACAACGAATATAAGAATAGCGATGAAAAGAAACATAGCCGTTATACTGGCCGGGGGCGTGGGCAAGCGCCTGGGGCTGTCCACGCCGAAGCAGTTCTTCAAGGTGGCCGGCAAGATGGTGGTGGAGCACACCGTTGACGTGTTCGAGCGCAACAGGCGCGTGGACGAGATAGCCATCGTGTCGAACCCATACTTCGTCTCCGAGTTCGAGAACATCGTGCTGCGCAACGGCTGGAAGAAGGTGAAGCGCATACTCAAGGGAGGGAAGGAACGCTACGACTCCAGCCTGGCGGCAATACGCGCATACGCCGACGAGGACGTGAACCTGATATTCCATGACGCGGTGCGACCGCTGCTCACGCAGCGCGTGCTCGACGACGTGATAGACGCGCTGGCTAACTACAAGGCCATAGACGTGGCCGTGCCGTCGGCCGACACCATAATAGAGGTTGACGGCGACTTCATCAGCGGCATACCCGACCGCTCGCGCCTGCGCCGGGGGCAGACGCCGCAGGCTTTCGACGCCGCCACCATACGCGACGCCTACGCAAAGGCGCTGGCCGACCCGGCGTTCCGCACCACCGACGACTGCGGGGTGGTGCGCCGCTACCTGCCCGCTGTGCCTGTCTACGTGGTGCGCGGCGAGGAGAGCAACATGAAGCTCACATACAAGGAGGACACATACATGCTCGACAAGCTCTTCCAGCTGCGCAACAGCGAGCTTACCGCCACTGCCGACGACACCGCCCGGCTGGCTGGCCGCGTGGCCGTGGTGTTCGGGGGGAGCTACGGCATAGGGGCTGAGACGGCCCGGATGCTGCGCGAGGCCAAGGCCGCCGTCTACAGCTTCTCGCGCTCGCAGAACGGGGTGGACGTGGGCCGCCGCGCCGACGTGGCCGCCGCGCTTAAGCAGGTGGCCGACATCGAGGGGCGCATAGACTTCGTGGTGAACACCGCCGGGCTGCTCAACCGCGAGCCGCTTGCCTCGATGGACTACGCCGCAATAGAGGAAGCCGTGCGCACAAACTACATGGGGACGGTGAACGTGGCCCTGGAGTCGCGCCCGTACCTAAAGCAGGGAAGGGGCAAGCTCGTGTTCTTCACCTCCAGCTCCTACACCCGCGGGCGGGCCTTCTACAGCATCTACTCCTCCACCAAGGCCGCCATCGTGAACTTCGTGCAGGCCATCGCACAGGAGTGGGACGCCGACGGCATAAGCGTGAACTGCATAAACCCGGAGCGGACAAAGACGCCCATGAGGCTGAAGAACTTCGGCACGGAGCCTGACGACACGCTGCTCAAGCCCGAAGAGGTGGCCGAGGCCACGCTCCGCACGCTGGCCTCAGACTACACGGGGCAGGTGATAGACGTAAGGAGGAAAGGGGCCGACGATGAGGAATAGGTTCCTCGAAGAGTACAACAGCCGCAACCTGCGGGCCTGCCAGCTCAAGCAGCTGGCCATACTCGAAGTGGTGGACAAGATTTGCCGCCGCAACTTCATAAGCTATTGGCTCGACGGCGGCACGCTGCTGGGCGCGGTGCGCCACGGCGGGTTCATCCCGTGGGACGACGACATAGACATCGCCATGCGCAGCGAAGACCTGCGGCGGTTTGCCGAAGTGGCGGCGGCGGAGCTGCCCGACGGCCTTTTCCTACAGACGAGGCAGACAGACCCGGAGGTGGAGGAGCCGATAGTGAAGGTGCGCGACCTCAACTCGTTCTACGTGGAGGCTGGCGACAACTTCGCCGCCGCCTACCAAAAGGGGCTTTATGTGGACATATTCCCGTTCGTAGACTATCCAACGGTGTCGCCGCGCTTCGTCAAGACCGTGGCCAAGGGCATCTCCAAGAGCTATTCGATACTGCATGGCGCCCACCACTACAGCCTGCGCGCGGCGGCCGAGCTGCTGTGGTTCGGCGGCAAGCACGCCGCCTTCAGCGCACTGTGGGCGGCGGCCACGGCACTGAAGCCCGCCGGCACATACATTGGCAACGTGCCTGAAAACAACGGCTACGGCATAATGCACCGCAAGGACAGCGTGTTCCCGCTCACCGAAATAGCCTTCGAGGACAAGCGCTTCTTCGGCCCGGCCAACCCCGACGCCTACCTGCGCGACCTCTACGGCGACTACATGAAGGTGCCGCCGCCAGAGAAGCGCAAGTTCCACTCCGTGTTCATAATGCCGGAACTGGTGTGAGGCAGGCGCGGGGAAATTAAGGGTTAAAAATTAAAAGTTAAAAGAATATGCTCCCGCGCCGGGTGGGTTGCGGGAGCGTGTGTTCCAGGAAAGGGGGCGTTCCCTGGCTGCCGGGTTGGCCGCCTTTCGTGCTTAGTGCCGCATGGGCGTTGTCTGGCGTTAGTGTTTTTTAGCACTTTGCGGCCTTTGGTTTAACACTTCAAAAACCGATGAAATAGAAATCGAGGGGCGGTTTTGGCCGTCGGGAACCTTTGGTTGAAACGTTCGGAATTGTGAAACGGGTCGTTCCGCGTGGCGAAACGACCCGTTTTAGGTTGCGTTTCGTGCCGTTTTGGAATGCGAAACGGCACGCTCCGGGCTGCATTTCAACAGGTTTTCTTGGCTTTTTGGCTCAAAAAGCTATGTCTGTTGGCAAAAAACAGCGTTCGTTTGGGCGTTAAAAACTGCACAAACATTGCGCGGTGGGCTGTATGCGGCTGTGGGCCAGTCGCTTACGGTTGCACGCCCGTGGTTGCGTTATATGCGGGCGGACGTGTCTTTGGACGTAAACATTCGATTCTAAGGCCGTTTCCCGCTTCAGGTTTTAACGTTTGGGAGCCGGCGTTTCCTGCATTTTTGTTAACGGGAAAATCTGTGGCGGCTTTGCCTGCGCCTTGCGTCGCGTCAGGAAAGTGGTGGTGGCGGTTTGTTATTCCACCTCCTCGTAGTCTACATATTCGCCCTCGTCGTCGGAGAATATGCGGCGGCGGGCCACTTCAGGCGGGCGCGTGTCGATGATGGTCAGTCCGCTGCTTGCTGCCGACTGCCGCCCTGTGCGGCTTTGGCTGCCGCCGCCGTATGTGCCGGTGCGGCTTTTGCCTTGGCCGGCGGCCTGGTCGAAGCCCATGGCGGAGCGCACCTTGCGCACGCCCTTGCGCACGAAATGCGCCACCACGAGCGCGGCTATGATGCCTATCGCGACAAACGCGAGCAGGACGAAGAGCAGGAACTGCACCATGGGCTTGCCTCCTGGCTATCTGCCCCTGTGGGCCACGATGGCCGAGAGCAGGATGTACCACGCTATGGCCACGCCCACGCCGAGTATGCCGCAGGCGCAGATTATGGCGACGGAGGTGGCCAGGAATATGTAGCGCACCTCGTTGCCGCGCCATCCCCACGTCTTGAACTTAAGGGCGAACATGGGGATTTCGGCCACGAGGAGCCAGCAGCAGGCGAGCATGAGCACGAGCGTGGCGGCTATGCCTGCGGCCGACGAGGCGAGCCAGTCGCCCGCGCCCACTATGAGCGATGCCCAGAGCAGGGTGTTGGCCGGGGTGGGCAGCCCGATGAACGACGAGGTCTGGCGCTCGTCGAGGTTGAACTTGGCAAGGCGCAGGGCCGAGAAGGCGGCCATGGCGAAGGCCGCGTAGGGCAGCACTTGCGCCGCAGGCTGCATGGCGGCGGGCCACTGGGCAGCGGAGAGCAGCGTGAAAATCATGGCCGAGGGGGCCACGCCGAACGTCACGTCGTCGGCCAGCGAGTCAAGCTCCTTGCCTATCGGCGACGACACGCCGAGCAGGCGCGCCGACATACCGTCGAAGAAGTCGAACGCCGCGCCGAGCACGATGAAGAGGAATGCCTGCTCGAAGAGTGCCGAGAAGGCGTTGTAGGTTGCCACGCAGCCGCAAACGAGGTTGCAGCAGGTGAGCGTGTTGGGAATTTGCTTGGTTATGATGTTTGCCATTTTGCGTCAGGGGGTTGGTTGGGTGTATGCGGTGGTAAACTCTTTTGCTGTGAACGTTGGGATGCTTGAGGCCGTGAAATCCTTTTTGTTGCGTGTGACTATGCAGTCGGCCATGGCTGTTTGTGCGCAGAAGAATTGTGTTGCGTCTTCAAAGTCTGCCCACCCGCTTGCCAATGCGCGTTCTATGATGTTGCCAGACAGGCTCACTGTTTCTGTAAATGTGGAAATTCTCAGCAGGCTTTCGTTTACGTCGTGTTGCGGAAAATTGTATTTGCGGCTGACGTAAACTGTGTTTACAAATGAAAGGGCGGACATGGCAATGTTTATTCTGCCCATATATGCCAGCATGAACAATGAGCGTGCGTCTTCAAGGAAGTCTTTTCTGGCGCACACTAAGTCTACCAAAATATTCGTGTCGACAAAAACTTTCACCTGAAGTTGGATTTTTCTTCAAGCAAAGCTCCTATGCCTCGCTCGTCGTTAGGAACTTCCTCGCCTCCTGACACTGACAGCGATTCGACGAATTTGCGGGCTTTTGCCGTGTTTGAAGGGATGGTCTTGGACTTTAAAGACTCGGCGAGGCGTGAGGCGAGCACCTTGCGTATTTCAAGTTTTAGTGGCTTGAGCTGTTCCCAAATGGCGTCGACCATGTTTTTGTCGTTGATGTCTAATGCTGTATCCATGACCGTTGTTTTGTGGATTTGTGAACATTTAGTTTCGCTTTGGCCTGTTCCCGCAGCTGCATCCTGGCGATTGTGGCATGTGCCTTTGTCACTTCAGCCTCGCTATCACGGTAAGGTCGCCGGTGGTGGCCTGGCCCATCTTCACGCAGACCTCGGTGCCGAGCGGCAGGAAAACGTCCACGCGCGAGCCGAGCTTTATGAAGCCCAGGTGCTCGTCTATGTAGCATTCCTCGCCCTCCTTGGCGTAGGTCACTATGCGGCGGGCCATCGCCCCGGCTATCTGGCGGCAGAGTATGTCGGTGCCTTCGGGCGTGGTTATCATCACGTCGGCGCGCTCGTTCTCCTCGCTGGCCTTCGGCAGCCACGCCTTGTGGTAGTTGCCGTCCTGGTGGCGCACGAACTTCACCTTGCCGTCAACGGGGAACCAGTTGGCGTGGACATTGAACAGGCTCATGAATATCGAAACCATGAGCCTCTTGTCGTGGAAGTACTCGTTCTCCTCCACCTCCTCTATCACCACCACCTTGCCGTCGGCGGGGGCGACTACCACCCTCTCCGTGTCGCCGTTGAAGTAGCGGATGGGGCAGCGGTAGAAGTTTAGCACCACGGCCCAAGCCCCGCCGAACACTATGGCAAAGGCCCAGAAGGGTATGGACGACTCCACCGCGTGCCACAACAGCGAGGCCACGGCCACAATGGCCGCCATGCTCCACACGAGCGTGTCGGTGCCTTCGCGGTGAATCCTGATTTGCTTCAGTCTCCGTATCTTATTTCCCATGGGTATGGTAGCAATGCTTTGGTTTCTCCTGCAAAGGTAAAGCTTTTTCGCTTATCTGGCAAATTTTTGCCGCATTCTTTTGGCCGTCTCGCGGATTAGGCGTAACTTTGAGGCTCGAAACCAATCCATTTGACACTCGCCATGCAGGATTTCGTCCATCTACACGTACACACATATTATTCTATCCTCGACGGGCAGTCGAGCATCCCGCGCCTGGTTGACAAGGCCGTGGCCGACGGAATGCGCGGCATGGCCGTGACCGACCACGGCGATATGTTCGGCATCAAGGAGTTCTGGGACTACTGCGCGGGCGTCAACGCCAAGCGCAAGAAGGACGGGCTGGAGCCTTTCAAGCCCATACTCGGCTGCGAGATGTACGTCGCCCACCGCAACAAGGAGGACAAGAGCGGCAAGGACGACCGCAGCGGCTACCACCTCATCGTGCTGGCCAAGAACTACCGCGGCTACAAAAACCTCATAAAGATTGTGTCGAACTCGTGGACCGACGGCTTCTACATGAGGCCGCGCACCGACCGCGCCGACCTCGAGCGACACCACGAGGGCCTTATCGTGTGCTCGGCGTGCATAGCCGGCGAGGTGCCGGCCAAGATCCTGGCGGGCGACATGGCCGGGGCGCGCGAGGCGGTGGAGTGGTATAAGGGCGTGTTCGGCGACGACTACTACCTGGAGCTGCAGCGCCACGAGGTCAAGGACCCGCATATACGCGCCAACCGCGAGACGTTCCCCTTGCAGCAACGCGCCAACAAGGGCATAATGGAGCTTGCGCGGGAGTATGGGGTGAAGCTCGTGTGTACCAACGACGCCCACTTCGTGGACCAGGAGAACGCCGAGGCGCACGACCACCTGCTCTGCCTCTCCACCGGCAAAGACCTCGACGACCCCTCGCGTATGCTCTACTCCAAGCAGGAGTGGTTCAAGACGCAGGCGGAGATGAACGAAGTGTTCGCCGATGTGCCGGAGGCCATGGCCAATACGCTCGAAATCCTCGACAAGGTGGAGATGTACAGCATCGAGCACGCGCCCATCATGCCCTTCTTCCCCATACCCGAGGACTTCGGCACCGAGGAGCAGTGGCGTGCCAAGTTCACCGAAGAGCAGCTTTTCGCCGAGTTCACCAGCGACGAGAACGGCCAGAACCCGCTGCCGCGCGAGGAGGGCGAGAAGAAGATTGAGAAGCTTGGGGGCTACGACAAGCTCTACCGCATAAAGTTCGAGGCCGACTATCTGGCCAAGCTCGCCTACGAGGGGGCGCGCAAGCTCTACGCCGACCCGCTGCCGCAGGAGGTGGACGAGCGCGTGCGTTTCGAGCTTCACATAATGAAGACGATGGGCTTCCCCGGCTACTTCCTCATAGTGCAGGACTTCATCAACTCCGCGCGCGACCAGCTCGGCGTGATGGTCGGCCCGGGGCGCGGCTCTGCAGCCGGCTCGGTGGTGGCCTACTGCCTCGGCATAACGAAGATTGACCCGATCAAGTACGACCTGCTTTTCGAGCGCTTCCTCAACCCCGACCGCATCTCGCTGCCTGATATCGACACCGACTTCGACGACGACGGGCGCGGCAAGGTGCTCGAATGGGTGGAGGACAAGTATGGCCACGACAACTGTGCGCACATCATCACCTACGGCACCATGGCCACGAAGAACTCCATAAAGGACGTGGCCCGCGTGGAAAAGCTGCCGCTCGACCAGGCCAACTACCTGTGCAAGCAGATTCCCGACCGACTGCCCGACGGGCTGAAGATGAACCTCACCAACGCCATCAAGTGCGTGCCCGAGCTGCGCGACGCCGAGGCCAGCA
>CALUMB010000076.1 GCA_944321645.1 uncultured Prevotella sp. | reverse complement strand
GAGGCTTCCACGGCTCTGGGCAACCCGCTCGTGGGCCAGCGCGGCGAGAAGGCCTGCTCGCCGGCCATCAACTCGGGTATGTTCGCCGCCATGCTTGAGGCCGGCGACGTGATGGGAACGTTCGTGGGCCACGACCACGTGAACAACTACGTCACCCCGTGGCACGGCATACTGCTCTGCTATGGCCAGTTCACCGGAGGCAAGACCACCTATACCGACGGGCGGCGCGGTGCGCGCGTCATCGAGCTTACCGAGGGCAAGCGCGGCTTCAGGACGTGGATCCGCATGAGCGACGGCACGGTGAAGCACGAGGTCTGCTGGCCGGAAGACTTCAAGAATTAAGAATTGAGAGTTAGGAATTAAGAATTTGGGCTGCACGGAGAATTGGGAATTGAGAATGGAGAATTGATAATGGGCTGCGCCCACGGCTCCCATCGCTCTCAGCTCTCCCACAACTCCCAGTGCTCCCGGCCCTCCCAAAACCAAAACAACGATGAAAAGAATAGCAAAACTGCTGCTGGCCGCCCTGCTGTTGGCACCGGCCGTGGCTCTGGCAAAGAGCAAGGTGATAGTGATAATGGTTGACGGCTACCGCTGGCAGGAACTCTACCGCGGCGCGGACTCCGCGCTCATAAACACCAAGGAGTTCGGCAACCCGGCCCTTGTCAAGGCCGACTACTGGCGCGCCACTCCCGAGGAGCGGCGCCGGGCGCTCATGCCTTTCACCTGGGAGCACATCGCCCGTCACGGCGTGATGATAGGCAACCGCGACAAGGGGTCGAAGATGAGCGTCACGAACAATATGTGGTTCTCGTACCCGGGCTACAGCGAGACGCTCTGCGGCTACCCCGACGACGTGAACATCGACTCTAACGACCCGCTGCCCAACCCCAACAAGACCGTGTTCGAGGTGGCCAACGCCACGCCGGAGTACAGGGGCAAGGTGCTCGTGTTCGGCAGCTGGGGCCGCTTCATAGAGATCTTCAACGAGAAGCGCAGCGGCCTCGAGGTGAACGCCAACTACCGCCACTCGCTCTCCAAGCAGCCCACTGAGCGCGAGCTATATGTGGACAAGTTGCAGGATGCCGCCCCGCGCTACTGGGAGGAGGAGCGCTTCGACGTGTTCACCCACGAGTATGCCATAGAGGCCATGAAGTCGCGCCACCCGGAACTGATGTTCGTGGGCTACGGCGACACCGACGAGTGGGCGCACGCGGGCAACTACCGCCTCTACCTTGAGGCCGCCCACGACGTTGACGGCTTCTTGAAGGAGCTGTGGGAGACGGCCCAGGCCGACCCGTTCTACAAGGGCCAGACCACGTTTGTCGTGGTATGCGACCACGGGCGCGGCGCGAGCGAGGCCAAGGGGTGGTTCCACCATGGCCGCCAGGTGGCCGGTTCGGGCGAGACTTGGCTCATGGCCTTTGGCGCGGGCGTGCCGGCTAAGGGCGAACTGGCCTCGGGCGACTACCACAACAACCAGGTGGCGGCCACCATCGCCTCGTTGCTTGGCATCAAGTTCGAGCCGGAGCATGAGGGCGCGGGCAAGGCAATAAAATTCTGAACAGTACTTCCGCAATGGCCGGCCCGGTACATTGCGGGCTGGAAAAGGCCGTTCCGCAACAGCGGGGCGGCCTTTCCTGTGTGCGACAAAATGTGCGAAAACGCGGATTTTTGCTTTCATAATGCTGTCTTTTTGCGCGTTTATAGTGCCTGTTTGCAGCGGACGGAGTGTGACTGGCAAGCCAAGAGGCTAACTTTTTCGGCAAAATGTTTTGCCGTTTCGACAAAGTTTGCTTATTTTGCATTCCGATACGCCAACGCCGCGCCGCCACCCCGCCGGTGGAAAGGCTGTAGCATACGCCGCGCGGCGCGGCCTTAGCGGCCGGGGCGGTGCAAGGCAAGACATTACAAATCACTTATAAAGAACTTATGGCAGAAAAATTGGAAGTAAAGGAACTCGACCAAGTCGTGGTCAGGTTCTCTGGCGATTCGGGCGACGGAATGCAGTTGGCCGGCAACATTTTCTCTACGGTGTCGGCCACCGCGGGCAACGGCATATCGACGTTTCCCGACTATCCGGCCGACATCCGCGCCCCGCAAGGCTCGCTAACGGGCGTGTCGGGCTACCAGGTACACATCGGCGCGGGCAAGGTTTACACCCCGGGCGACAAGTGCGACGTGCTCGTGGCGATGAACGCCGCCGCGCTCAAGACGCAGTACCGCTACGCCAAGCCGCAGGCAACCATCATCATCGACACCGACAGCTTCGGCCCGAAAGACCTCGAAAGGGCCGAGTTTAAGACCGCCGACTACCTCGGCGAGATGGGCATCGACCCCGACCGCGTGGTGGCCTGCCCCATGACGCAGATGGTGAAGGACTGCCTGGCGGGCAGCGGCATGGACAACAAGAGCGTGCTCAAGTGCCGCAATATGTTCGCCCTGGGCGTGGTCTGCTGGCTCTTCAACCGCGACATCAGCTACGTTGAGGCCTTCTTGCGCGAGAAGTTCGACAAGAAGCCGCTCGTGGCCGAGAGCAACGTCAAGGTGGTGAACGCCGGCTTCGACTATGCCGCCAACACCCATTTGAGCGTGCCGGCCACCTACCGCATCGACACGGTCGACAAGCAGCCCGGCCGCTACATGGACATAACCGGCAACAAGGCCACCGCCTACGGCCTGATAGCCGCCGCAGAGAAGGCCGGCCTGAGGCTCTACCTCGGCTCCTATCCCATCACCCCGGCCACCGACATACTCCACGAGCTGGCCAAGCACAAGTCGTGCGGCGTGATCACCGTGCAGTGCGAAGACGAGATTTCGGGCTGCGCCAGCGCCATAGGCGCATCGTTTGCGGGCGCGCTGGCCGCCACCTCCACCTCCGGCCCAGGCATCTGCCTTAAGTCCGAGGCCATGAACCTGGCCGTGATAGACGAGCTGCCGCTGGTGGTCATCGACGTGCAGCGCGGCGGCCCCTCCACCGGACTGCCCACCAAGAGCGAGCAGACCGACCTGCTGCAGGTGCTCTTCGGGCGCAACGGCGAAAGCCCCATGCCCGTGCTGGCCGCCACAAGCCCCACCGACTGCTTCGACAAGGCATACCAGGCCGCTAAGATTGCCCTCGAGCACCTCACGCCCGTGGTGCTGCTCACGGACGCCTTCGTGGCCAACGGCTCCGGCGCGTGGAAGCTGCCCGACATCGGCAAGCTGCCCGACATACACCCGCACTACGCGCCCGCCGACCAGAAGGGCAGCTACTCGCCCTACCACCGCGACCCGGAGACCGGCGCGCGCTACTGGGCCATACCGGGGCAGGAGGGCTACGAGCACATACTCGGCGGCCTGGAGAAGGACGGCAACACCGGCGCAATATCCACCGACCCCGAGAACCACGACAAGATGTGCCGCCTGCGCGCCATGAAGGTGTTCCAGATACCCGTGCCAGACGTAGAGGTCATAGGCGACGGCCCGGCAGAGGCCGACCTGCTCATAGTGGGCTTCGGCGGCACCTTCGGCCACCTCTACTCGGCCATGGAGGAGCTTCGCGCCAACGGCCACAAGGCCGCGCTGGCCCACTTCGGCTACATCAACCCGCTGCCGCGCAACACCTACTCCGTGCTGCGCAGCTATAAGAAGGTGGTGGTGGCAGAGCAGAACCTCGGCCAGTTTGCCGCCTACCTGCGCATGAACGTTGACAACTTCCTGCCATACCAGTTCAACCAGGTGAAGGGCCAGCCCTTCGTGGTGGCAGAACTCGTAAGGGCGTTCGAGAAAATAATTAAAAGTTAAGAATGAAGAATTAAGAGTTAAGAAAATATGCCAACAGGCAGCGACATTGCAGACCGCAGCTACGCTTTCGCGTTGCGGGTGGTCAACGCCTACAAATATCTTACCACGGTAAAAGGCGAGCACGTCATGTCGAAGCAGCTCCGAAGGAGCGGCACTGCCATCGGTGCGCTGATATGCGAGGCAAAGTTTGCCCAGAGCCGCGCAGATTTCGTAAACAAAATGTCCATAGCACTTAAGGAGGCCAATGAGACAATTTATTGGGTCAACCTTCTGCACGACAGTGGCTATTCCCTTGACAATGTTCATGGCTCTGTTTTTGGCGGAATTAACGAAATAACGGCAATACTTGCCGCTATCGTAAAGTCAACCAAGGCAAATACGCATAAATATGGCATCGGGAAAACAACCACGTAATGGCAATTTTTCTTAACTCGCAATTCTTGATTCATAATTAAAAACTTTAATATAATGGCTCAAAATCAGTCGCAAAAGGTAATTTTCTTAATTCATAACTCTTAATTTTTAACTTTGTATGTATTCTCCAAGCGATTATAAAAAGGGCCAGCCGCGCTGGTGTCCCGGCTGCGGCGACCACTTCTTCCTCGCCTCGCTGCACAAGGCAATGGCCGAAATAGGCGTGCCGCCGCACGAGACGGCTGTCATCTCCGGCATCGGCTGCTCCAGCCGACTGCCATATTACGTCAGCACCTACGCCATGCAGACCATCCACGGCCGCGCGGCGGCAATTGCCACCGGGGCCAAGGTGGCCAACCCCAAGCTCGCGGTATGGCAGATAAGCGGCGACGGCGACGGGCTGGCCATCGGCGGCAACCACTTCATCCACGCCATGCGCCGCAACGTTGACATCAACGTCGTGCTGCTCAACAACCGCATCTACGGGCTAACCAAGGGCCAGTACTCGCCCACAAGCCCGCGCGGCTTCGTCTCGAAGTCAAGCCCCTACGGCACGGTGGAAGACCCCTTCCGCCCCGCCGAGCTGTGCTTCGGGGCGCGTGGCCACTTCTTCGCCCGCGCCGTGGCCACCGACGCCGAAGGCACCGTGGAGGTGCTGAAGGCCGCCTACCGCCACAAGGGAGCCTCCGTGTGCGAGATCCTGCAGAACTGCGTGATATTCAACAACGGCTGCTACGACCCCGTCTACAAGAAGGAAGGCCGCGCCAAGAACGCCATCTACGTGCGCCACGGCCAGCCGCTCACGTTCGGCGAGAATGGCGAGTATGGCCTCGTGCAGGAGGGCTTCGGCCTTAAGGTGGTGAAGATTGGCGAGAACGGCGTCACCATCGGCGACATCCTCGTACACGACGCCCACTGCGAGGACAACACCCTGCAACTCAAGCTGGCCATGATGGACAACGAGCACGGCTTCCCCGTGGCCCTCGGCGTGATACGCGACGTAGAGGCCCCGACCTACGACGAGGCCGTAAACCAACAGATTGAGGAGGTGGCCGCAAAGAAGAAGTACCACAACTTCAGCGAACTGTTAGAGACCAACGACATCTGGGAGGTGAAGTAAGCCTACCCAGGCTGCCCTAAAGCGAACCCGCCCTGCGCGTGTGGCCCGCAGCCACCGCGCAGGGCGGGCCTTTTCGTGGGGCGGCCCGAATTGCCCTTGGCGCAAACTTGTCCTAAATCGGAACACGGCCGCAAGCCGCCATCCCTTTGCCTCTGGAGGCGATGCCCGTAAAACCGTAAGCCACCCGCCGCTTTTTGGCTGCACCCTTGGCGGCAGGCGCTGGCCTTTCTGACGATTCGTAGCCTTTCGGAAGAGTTTTGCTCCAAATTGAAAACGGGTCGTTTCGGTGTGCAAAACGACCCGCATTGCGGCGCGGAACGTGCCGTTTCGCAATGCAAAACGACCCGTTTCCCGCCGCGTTTCGCGCCGTTTCCCGCCGCAGCTTGTCCTTTTTCGGAACCTTCGGCTTTTGGAACAGTATTTCAAGTGGCGTTGCCAGGGCAGGCTTTCGCCGGCCTTGCCTCGTCGGCGTATGTCCTCCCGGCGATGGCGCGGCGCGTGGCCGTTTCTGTTTTCGCGCCCGCAAGTAAGCCGCACTGTGTGCGCCGCGCCGCGTTTTCACCCGAAAAAAGTGCCTGCGGCTTGCCAGTCTCGGTTTTTCTCGCTATATTTGCAGCGCAAACGGCTTCCGGGCGGCGCAAGCGCAAAGCCCGGTCGAGCCGCAGGCAAGCTTGGCGGGCAGCCCCAGAAAGGCCGCCCGGCAGCAAGACGAAAAGAAATTTGGACTTAAAGTCCTTGTTCTCAAAAACCGAACAACCGCCAAAATGTTCAAAGCACGAGAGCGAGCGACGATTAAGTTCACGTCCCTTGGGGCGTGGACTGCTCGTGTGTATCTGTGCTTGAGGTTTTACTTGGCGGTTGACCTGGTTTGAAGATTACATTGGGCAGGTCCCGCCTTTTTTGCTATGCCCCGCCGCGCATGGCAAGGCGCAACCACAACCAACCGCCAAGATGATTAACATCGGACAAAGCATCAAGGAAGAACTGTGCCGCCAGGAGCGCACCGTGAGCTGGCTCGCGCGCAAGCTCGGCTGCAACAGGGCGGCAGTCTACCGCCTGATGGGCAAGAACAGCATCGACACGGCCATGCTGTGGCGCATCTCGCTGCTGCTCGGGCGCGACTTCTTCGGCGAGATTTCCTCCGAACTGTGCAGGAGGAAAGACGCCAAGCCGTAGGCCGCCGCAAGCAGGCAGCCCGCGCCGGCCTGCCGCCGTGCGCACTGGTGTGGCAAAAACGATACACTTCCGTATCACCGATGGTACGCCTTTCTGTTAAGAAGTTTTACGAAAAGCCATACCTTTGCACAACAAATGCAAAGGCAAATGGTAAAAAGCATAATAAAGACTAACGCCCTGGCCATGGCCATGGCTCTCGCGCCGCTGGCAACGCAGGCGCAGGTTGACTATTCTGTGGTGCAGGTGAACGAGGAGGCCGGCCTGGAGCTGACCCGCGTCACCGGCGACAACGACTATGTGTGCATGCCCGAAGTGCGCCGCTCCGGCGCCACGGTCAACTGGCTCTCAAACCGCATCATCGACATCTCGCCCGACGGCCAGAAACTGGCCTACCTCTCGTGGCGCAACAACACATCCAACATCTTCATTAAAGACGTGGGGCGGCAGGGCAGCTCCGTGCAGAGGACAAACCGCACGGCGGTGCTCGACTTCGCCTATTCGCCCGACGGCAAGTATATCTGCTTCTCCGAAAAGAGCGGCCGGCTAAACCAGATATACCAGACGTCGGCCACGGGCAGCTACGTGTGCCGCCAGATAACCACGGGCAACGCCGACTACTCGCCGGCATACTCCGCCGACATGACGGAGATATTCTTCGCCCGGCAGGAGAACAAGGGCGTGAGCGTGTGGAGCTACAACATGGCCAACAACTTCCTGGCCAACTACACGCGGGGCATGAACCCTTGCCCAATGGCCGGGGGCAAGACGCTGCTGTGCGCCCGCGTGGGCGCAGGGGGGCGCGGCGAGATATGGCGCGTGAACTACGAGACGGGCGTGGAGGAGTGCATACTGGCCGACCCCACGCGCAGCTTCACCACACCCACGCTCTCGCCCGACGGCAAGTGGATCCTTGCCGTGGGCAGCTCGGTGCTCATGAACGGCACCATGCGCTACGCCAACACCGACATATTCGCCGTGCGCACCGACGGCACGCAGCTGACCCAGCTCACCTACCACGCTGCCGACGACCTTAGCCCGGCATGGAGCCGCGACGGCCGCCACATCTACTTCGTGTCGCAGCGCGGCAGCTCGACGGCCACGGCCAATGTGTGGCGCATGGCGTTCGGCCTCTGACGCATAGCGCACGCCGACGGCAAGCTTACGTTTACCAAATTTAAATACAACTGAATTATGAAAAAAGCAAGACTTCTTGTGGCCGCCGCGCTGCTCGCCGTGGCCACCTCTGCCTCCGCGCAGTTCACCAACTCGTCGTCGAGCAGCAGCTCGGCGAGCGTAGGCTCCAACGAGGGGTGGAGCACATTCTACGTGCAGTACAACCCTATCAAGGCACACTGGGAAGACGACGGGGAGGACGAGGACTATTCCTACAACGGCATCACCATTGGCTACAACCACGCCTTCAGCGTGTCGAAGAGCATACCGCTCTTCGTCGAGGCCGGACTCGGCTTGCAGTATGCGATGTACAAGGACGAGGTTTACATTGGCTATGACGATGTTACCTACGAAGACGTTAACGGCGACGACAAGCGCAACATCTTGTCGCTCAAGGTTCCGGTGAGCCTCATGTACAAGTGGAACATCCCAAACACCAAGGTGTCGCTGATGCCATTCCTCGGCCTGGCTATGCGCTTTAACCTGTTGGCTAACCGAAGCGTGACCAACGACGACTACGACTTCGACGAGGACTACAACATGTTCGACGAAGACGACATGGGCGAAGACAACACGTGGAGCCGTTTCCAGGTGGGTTGGCAGATTGGAGTCAACGCGCAGTTCAACAACAGCTGGCTGGTAGGCGTGTCCTACGGCACAGACTTCTCGGAGATAGCCGAGAACACGAAGCTAAAGACCACGTCGATTACTCTCGGCTACTGCTTCTGACATAGGTCAAGTCTCTGCAAGCGCACGGGCCTGGCGCACGGCGGGGCGTAAGGCGCAGTATGTGTTGTTACTACCGGACGCTTACGCACCCCGCGAGCCTTGCCCAAGCAACATTGCAGAGGCTCCGCCAACTTTTGAAATGGACAATATAACGAAAGGACGCAAACAATGAAAGAAAGAATCAAGCATCTTGCCATGCTCGTGGTGGTAATGGCAATGGCCCTGTGCGTGGCCTCCTGCTCCGACGATGACGACGAAGGGAGCAGCGTGGACACGGCAAAGCTCATCGGAACATGGACGCTCGTAAGCCAGGACTTTGGCTACGGCCCCACGTCAGATTATACAGGCAACGAAGGTGGAAGCATCACGTTCAATGCCGACGGCACCGGCCACATGGTGCAGGGTAGCCGCCACGAGGAAATAATGGAATGGGGTAGCGACTACGACTTCACGTGGCGCACCTCCGGCAATGGCATAGACGCCACCACCGAAACCATCCACGGCAGCAGTGGCGACTTCAGCCTCAACGCACATTGGACAGTAGTGTCGCTCACCGACAACGCCATGACATTGAGCTGCAATATTGATGCCGCAGACTTGGAAGTGATAACCTGCACATTCACGAAAAGCAACAACTAAACGGCAAACGACATGAAACACTTAAAACTCTTTCCTGTCCTCATGCTCGCCCTGCTCGCGGCAGTGACGTTCGCCTCCTGCTCCGACGACGATGACGAGGGCGGCAAGACGGATGCACTGCGAGGGTCAACCTTACTTTTCACCTCAAGAGGCAAGGAGTATGTTGACGGGGAGTGTGTTGGCAAATACGACAACTTCCAGATGGATTGGTTCAGCCAGCTGTTTCGCGATGGCACTGTATATAACCAAAGCGACTATGCTAGCGCGACATGGAAGTATGACGGCGACGACATCGTGGTGACTTACTTCGACTCCTCCGGCAACGTGGCCCACACGCAGCGTTTCATCGTAGAGGAAGTTCGTGCAGACATCGGTGTTTTTGTAGTCCGCCTCAATCTCAACGAGGAGGGAACGCACTACTACAGGATACCATGCCAAATCGATTCCGAAAAATACGACGACGTTGACAACCCAGACTGGTGGTGGGCCGAATGGGAATAATGAACCATCCGGCAACCAAAAGACATCACACAGGCCAAAGTAACAAACTATGAAAGAAAGAATCAAGCATTTCGCCACGCTCGCCATGCTGTTTGTTGTGGCACTGTGCGCCGCAAGCTGCTCCGACGATGATGACGAGGGCGGCAAGACGGATGCACTGCGCGGGAGCGACCTCATAGTTGGCGACCTGACTGCCAAGGAGTACATCGACGGGGAATATGCAGGCGAGGTCTATGGCTTCAGGGTGAACTGGCAGATGCGCCTGAAGCGCGACGGCACGGTAAGCCTGGTTGGCAGCAATTACGCTTACGACGAGGCCACATGGAAGTTTGACGGCAACGACATCGTGGTGAGCTACATCGGCCCAGACGGCAGCGTGGCACAGGCAAGCCGCTTCATCGTGGAGGACGTCTACGACGACTTCGGGTGCTTCGTGCTCCGCCTCAACCTCAACGCGGATGGAACGTACTACTACAGGATAGCTTGCGAGATTGACTCCCAGAAATACGAAGACGCCGAATGGCCCGACTGGTGGATGGACGAATGGTGAACTGGCGGGCCGCCAACGATGGCGCAAGCCGACTCTCTTCACCTACGACTGCGACCATGCGGCTTGCGGGCAAGCCCCAAGCCGCCGCAGCATAATCTCAATAATCTTGCGTGGCGCACCGGGAGGTGCGCCATGTTTTTTTGATGCCTTGTGCGCCCGCCGGCCGCCATGCACTAACCGCAACGCCGCCACACGGGTCGCTGCGCAACCTATTTTAACCACACTTAACCCTCCTGCGGCAAAAAACTCACGCGCTTTAAATTTGTGTTTAGAATATTTTTCTTACTTTTGCAAGGTAGAACCAAGCCTGCGGCATCGGCAGCAAGAGCCGCCGGCTTGGGCGGGCAGGCAATATTCTAAACCACAAAATGATATAATTAACTGAACAATGGACTTAGTAAAGAAAATCATCGAGCGCGCTAAGAGCGACAAGCAGCGCATCGTGCTCCCCGAAGCCACCGAGGAGCGCACACTACGCGCGGCAGACAGA
>CALUMB010000075.1 GCA_944321645.1 uncultured Prevotella sp. | reverse complement strand
GCCTTTTCCTCGTCATGGCCACGCAGAACCCCATAGAGCAGGAAGGAACGTACCCGCTGCCGGAGGCCCAGGTGGACCGTTTCATGCTCAAGGTCGTGATAGACTATCCAACGCTTGAGGAAGAGAAAAAGATAATCCGCGAGAACATTGCCGGGAGCCTGCCAGAGGTGCATCCTGTGGTTACGGCCGACGAGATACTGCAAGCCCGCAGCGTGGTGCGCGAGGTCTACATCGACGAGAAAATCGAACAGTATATTGCCGACATCGTGTTTGCCTCGCGTTTCCCCGAACGCTACGGCCTTAAGGAGCTGAAAGGCATGATTGCCTTTGGCGGCAGCCCTCGCGCCAGCATAAGCCTGGCCAAGGCTTCGCGGGCATACGCTTTCATAAAGCGCAGGGGCTATGTGGTGCCCGAAGACGTGCGCGCCGTCGCCCACGACGTGCTCCGCCACCGCATCGGCCTCACATACGAAGCCGAGGCGGCCAACGTGGCGAGCGAGGAAATAATAAGCAGGATAATAAATAAGGTGGAAGTGCCTTGACATGGAGCCGCAAGAGATTATAGGTAAGGTACGCAAGGTCGAGATAAAGGCCCGCGGCCTAAGTTCCAACATCTTTGCGGGTCAGTACCACACGGCCTTCAAGGGGCGCGGTATGGCGTTCAGCGAGGTGCGGGAGTATCAGTTCGGCGACGACGTGCGCGACATCGACTGGAACGTCACGGCGCGTTTCCACCGCCCATACGTTAAGGTGTACGAGGAGGAGCGCGAGCTTACGGTGATGCTGCTCGTAGACGTCAGCGGCTCGCTCGACTTCGGGACTCGCCGGCAGATGAAGCGCGACATGGTGACTGAAATTGCCGCCACGCTGGCTTTCAGCGCAATACAGAACAACGACAAGACGGGAGTGGTGTTCTTCTCCGACAGGATTGAAAAATACATCCCGCCCAAGAAAGGCCGCAAGCACATCCTGTACATCATACGCGAGATGCTCGACTTCAAGGGCCAGAGCCGCCGCACCGACATCAATGTGCCGCTGCAGTTCCTGTCGAGCGTGATAAAGCGCCGATGCACGGCCTTCCTGCTGAGCGACTTCTACGTGCAGGGCGACTTCTCGCAGTCGCTCACCATCTGCAACCGCAAGCACGACATAGCCGCCATACAGGTTTACGACCCCTTCGCTAAAGAACTGCCCGACATCGGTCTTGTGAAGGTTGTGGATGCGGAAACGGGCCACGAGCAATACATCGACACTGGCAGCCGCAAGCTAAGGCAGGCGCACCGCCAGTATTGGCTCAACCGCGAGGCTGCATTGCAGGAAACGTTCAACAAGAGCAACGTGGACAACATATCGATTGCCACGAACGACGATTTCGTGAAATCGCTGCTCCTGCTGTTTAAGAAGCGCGGCTAAGAGATATTGAGACCATCAGGCCAAGCCCTTTTGAGGCTTGCGGCCACAAACCAATAGACTTAAACTGATGAAGAAAGTTTTGTCCATCATATTCCTGATTGTCGCCGCGTTGCCGCTGTCAGCCCAAGTGGCTGTGGAGGCTCGCATCGACTCTTTGGAAATGCTGATAGGAGAGCAAGTCCATGTGACGCTGAGCGTCACGGCCGGCGAGGAAGCCAAGGTGGTATTCCCGGAATACGGGCCGCAGCAAATGCTGACTCCCGGCGTTGAAGTCCTGGCCAGCTCCGACACAGACAAGAAGGCCGCAGGCGACAGCCGGGCCACATACAGCCGGGTGTACACTCTCACGTCGTTCGACGGCAAGCTGTACTACCTGCCACCGTTTACGGTGAGCGTAGACGGCAAGGAGTACAAAAGCCAAAGCCTGGCCCTCAAGGTGCTCGAGGTGGATGTCGACACGACCAACTATGAGAAGTTCTATGGGCCGATTGAAGTCCAGGACAATCCTTTCTCGTGGCGCGAATGGTCGTACCCTTTCTGGCTTAGTGTGCTCATGCTTGTGCTTGGGGCTTTGGGATGCTATCTCTACATCCGCCTGCGCACCGGGAAACCCGTCATAGCCAGCATTAAGATTGTGAAGAAGGTGCCGCCCCACCAAAAGGCCATGAAGGAGATAGAGCGCATCAAGGCGGAGAAGATGGTGCAGTCGGAAGACCAAAAGGAGTATTACACCCAACTCACGGAGACACTGCGCAACTACATCCGCGAGCGTTATGGCTTCAATGCGATGGAGATGACCAGCTCGGAAATTATCGAACGCCTTTCGGCGGCAGCAGACGGCACCTCGATAGAAGAGCTGCGCGAGCTGTTCCGCACAGCCGACCTTGTGAAGTTTGCCAAGTATTCCACGCTGATTAACGAAAACGACATGAACCTTGTCAATGCCATAGAGTTTATCAACCACACCAAGCAGGAGAATGTGCCAGCCGAAGAGGTGGTGCGCCCGCAGCTGTCGGCAGAGGAAGCACGTTCGGCCAAGGCACGCAATGCGCTGGAAGCAACTGTCGGCATGATTGTCGTGGCGTGTGGCGGCTTGCTCGTGTACATTATATATTATGTGTTCCAACTGCTGTACTGACAATAACGGAGGAGTGCAATAATGGAATTTGCCAATAAAGAATATCTTTTCTTGCTGTTGCTCGTCGTTCCCTACTTGCTGTGGTATCTGCTTTACAGCAAGAAGAGCGAGCCTACGATGCGCGTGAGCGACAGCTACGCCTACCGTTTCGCGCCGGTGGGTTGGAAGGTGAGGCTTATGCCGCTGCAAGTGTTGCTGCGCGTGGCGGCCTTTGTGTTGCTGGTGCTCGTACTTGCCCGCCCGCAAACGCGCAATTCTTGGTCGAACAGGACTGTCGAAGGCATCGACATTATGCTTGCCATCGACGTCTCGACGAGCATGCTTGCCGAAGACCTGCGGCCAAACCGCCTCGAGGCAGCCAAGCAAGTGGCATCGGAGTTCATATCGGGCAGGCCCGACGACAACATCGGTCTGACTATCTTTGCAGGCGAGTCGTTCACGCAATGCCCCATGACCACCGACCACGCCTCGCTTATCAACCTCTTGCAGAATGTCCGTACCGACATTGCCGCCCGCGGGCAGATACAAGACGGAACGGCCATCGGCATGGGGCTGGCCAACGCCGTCAGCCGCCTTAAGGACTCAAAGGCAAAGAGCAAGGTGGTAATACTGCTCACCGACGGTAGCAACAACATGGGCGACCTGTCGCCAATGACATCGGCCGAAATTGCCAGGAGCTTCGGCATAAGGGTCTATACCATCGGCGTTGGCACAAACAAGGTGGCTCCATATCCGATTATGGGGGCCGGAGGGGTGCAGTATGTGAACCTCCCGGTGGAGATAGACACAGAGACATTGGCCGACATTGCCGCCGCGACCGACGGCGACTTCTACCGTGCCACAAACACAAACGAGCTGCACAATATTTACAAGGAAATAGACAAGCTGGAAAAGTCGAAGCTGAATGTCACGAAGTTCAGCAAACGTTACGATGCGTTTATGCCGTTCGCGGCCGCTGCGGCAATTGCGTTGCTGCTCGAAATCCTGCTTCGCATAACTATTTTCAGGAAGTTGCCATAAACATTTCGGTAAAGAAAACTTTAGATTATGTTCAGATTTGAGAATCCTGATTACCTATACCTGCTCGCGCTTATACCCATTCTGGCCGCCATGCGCTATGTGCTCGTGAAGAGACAGGAGCGCAAGTTGCGCAAATATGTGGATTCGGAGCTTGCCAAGCAGCTCATGCCCGACGTGTCGCGGTGGAGGCCCTGGGCGAAATTCTGGCTGTTAGAGGCCGTGCTTGCTTTGCTCGTCGCAATTTTGGCGCGCCCGCAAATGGGGTCGAGCATCAACGAAGAAAAGCGTGTCGGAATCGAGACCATCATAGCCATGGACGTGAGCAATTCGATGTATGCGCGTGACGTGGAGCCGAGCAGGCTCGACAGGAGCAAGATGATAGTGGAGAATCTCGTAGACAACTTCACCGACGACAAGGTGGGACTGATTGTCTTTGCCGGCGATGCCTTCGTGCAGCTGCCCATCACGAGCGACTATGTGTCGGCAAAGATGTTCCTCGGCGACATTTCACCGTCGATGATTGCCACCCAAGGCACCGACATTGCGCGGGCGATAGACATGGCCGCGAGCAGTTTCACCCAGCAGGAGGGCATAGGCAAGGCCATAATCGTGATTACCGATGGCGAAGACCACGAGGGCGGCGTGCTCGAAGCAGCCGAGGCAGCCCGCAAGAAGGGCATGAGGGTCTACGTCTTGGGCGTCGGCTCGGCGGGAGGTTCGCCCATACCGATGCAAGGGACTGGCGGCTACATGAAGGACAATACGGGCAACACGGTAATGTCTGCCCTTAACGAGGATATGTGCAAGCAGATTGCCAAGGCCGGCGGCGGGGCTTACATACACGTAGACAACAACAGCAACGCGCAGGAGCACCTTAACGCCGAACTCGACAAGCTGGCGAGGAAAGAGACATCGAGCACAATCTACAGCGAGTACGATGAGCAGTTCCAGGCATTCGCAATATTGGCTTTGCTGTTGCTTATCATTGAGACGTGCCTTCTCGACCGCCGCAACCCGCTATTTAAAAACGTGGCATTGTTCAGCAGGAGGAAGAAGGTTGCCGTCGTGGCGTTGCTGGCCGTTGCAGGAACTGCGCCTGCCTTGGCCCAGACAGACAGGCAATTTGTGCGTGAGGGCAATGAGTCGTTCCGCAAGTCAGACTGCAAGGAGGCTGAAGTGTCTTACAGGAAAGCTTTGGAAAAGAATCCGTCGAATCCGCAAGCACTCTTCAACCTTGGCAACGCGCTCTTTGCGCAGAAAAGGGATTCGGCGGCAGTGGAGTGTTTTGAGAAGGCTGCAAAGCTTGAGACAAGCCCAATCAGGAAGTCGCAAGCCTTCCACAACATTGGCGTTGTGTGCCAAAGCCACCGTATGTTTGCGGAGGCTATCGATGCATACAAAAACTCGTTGCGCCTCAATCCGAAGAACGACATGACGCGCTACAACCTTGAGCTGTGCAAGCGGCAACTGAAAAACCAGGGCGGAAACAAGCAGGGCAAGCAGAAAGAACAGGACAAGAACAAGGAGAAAGGCGAAGACAAGCAGCAGCAAGAACAGAAGGAGAAGCAACGGCAGCAGCTGGAGCAAAATAAGAACAAAATGAGCAAAGACAACGCGGAACAATTGCTTAACGCTGCCATTCAGCAAGAGAAGAACACCCAGCAGCGCATGAAAGAACAAAGGCAGCAGTCTGGGAAACGTAAGTTGGAGAAAAATTGGTGACAGCGATGGTTAGAAGATTACTCATGTTATTGTTGTTGTCCACCGTTACGATTGTAGCGGTGGCCCAACGGTTTGTGGCAAACGCTCCGGCCACTGTTGCAGTGGGTGACCAGTTCCGGTTGACTTACACCGTGAACACCCAGAGCGTAAGCGGTTTCCGCATCGGAGATATTCCAGAGGAATTTGAGGTTTTGATGGGGCCGAGCACATCGTCGCAGTCAAGTTTCCAGATGGTCAACGGCCACACAAGCTCGACTTCTTCCATAACATATACATATATCCTGTCTGCCACTAAAAACGGCACGTTCACAATACCAGCGGCACATATCGTGGCCGATGGCAAGAAACTTACGTCGAACTCGGTCAAGGTCACAGTCGACGGCACTTCGCATTCGTCGGCTCAAGGCAGGCAAGGCCCCGGCAATGGCGGTATGCGTGCTGCCGGGTCGCGCATTTCGGGGTCAGACCTCTTTATAAAGGTCAGTGCCAACAAGCGGCGTGTGCATGAGCAGGAGCCAATCTTGCTCACTTACAAGGTCTACACTCTCGTAGACCTTACGTCTCTCGATGGCAAAATGCCCGACCTGAAAGGCTTCCATACACAGGAAGTGCAGCTTCCGATGCAGAAAAGCTTTAAGATTGAAACGTTTAACGGGCGGCCATACCGCACGGTGACATGGCGGCAGTATGTGATGTTCCCACAAATAACCGGCAAACTCGAGATTCCAAGCATAACGTTTGAGGGCATAGTGATACAGCAAAACCGCGACGTAGATCCGTTTGAGGCGTTCTTCAACGGCGGCTCTGGCTATGTCGAAGTGAAAAAGAAGATAAAGGCGCCTGGGCTTACCATCCAAGTGGACCCGCTGCCTCAACGTCCGGCAAACTTCTCTGGCGGAGTTGGGTCGTTTACAATTTCTGCACAGCTTAACAAGACCGAGACGAAGGCCAACAACCCGGTGACACTGCGTGTCGTTGTAAACGGTCGCGGAAACCTGAAGCTGATTAAGATGCCTGTGGTGAACTTCCCGAAAGACTTCGACACTTACGATGCCAAGGTGACGGACAAGACCAAATTGACTACTAACGGTGTGGAGGGCAACATGGTGTACGACTTCCTTGCTGTTCCGCGCCACCAGGGGGTGTATGAGATTCCGCCTGTGGAGTTTGTCTACTACGACACAAATGCCAATGAATATAAGACCGTAAAGACCCAAGGCTTCACGCTGAATGTGGCAAAAGGAACGGGTGGTGGCAAGGTGAGCGACTATACCGATCAGGAAGACCTGGAGGAAATAAACAAAGACATACGCTATATTAAGACAGGCGATGCCACTGTGCATGACACGGACGACTTCTTCTTCGGGTCTGTCGGCTATTGGATTGCTATGGCATTGCTCGCCACGGTGTTCATTTCTTTGTTCGTCGTGTTCCGCCAACGTGCGCTGGACAACGCCAACATCGACAAGATGCGTGGCAAGAAAGCCAACAAAGTGGCCACGCGCCGGCTCAAAAATGCCAACAGGCTTATGCTCGACGGAAAGGCTTCGCTTTTCTACGACGAGGTTTTGCGGGCTTTGTGGGGCTACGTAGGCGATAAGTTGAGCATCCCTGTAGAGGATCTTTCGCGCGAGAACATAAGCCAGCGGCTTGCCGAACGCAATGTTGGTAGCGACACCATCAATCTCTTTATCGGTGCGTTGGATGAATGCGAGTTTGAGCGTTATGCCCCGGGAGATGTGAAGGGCAACATGAACAAGACATTTGAAGCCGCAATGACAGCAATAATGAGGATAGAGGAGAACATGAAGAAGCGTAGGAACGGTGCTGCCGGCAAAGTTGTTGGACTGTTGGCTTTGCTCTTTATGCTTCCAGTATGCGCCAGCGCAATAACCAAAGCCAATGCGGACAGCGCATACGCCCGCCAGCAATACCAGCAGGCTATAAAGGATTATGAGGAGCTTTTGCAGTCGGGCGTAAGCGCAGACCTGTACTATAACCTTGGCAACGCTTACTACCGCACGGACAACATCACCCGCGCTGTGTTGAACTATGAGCGTGCGTTGTTGCTATCGCCCGGCGACCGTGACATTAGGTTCAACCTGCAAATGGCACGCAGCAAGACCATCGACAAGATAACGCCGGAGTCGGAGATGTTCTTCGTGACTTGGTACCACTCCTTGGTCAACCTGATGAGCGTCGATGGGTGGGCGCATACGGCGCTGGTTTCATTGGGGCTTGCCATTGTGCTTGCGCTGGTATATCTTTTCTCTGGCATGGTTTGGGCACGCAAGGCTGGTTTCTTTGGTGGCGTGGCGTTCATACTGCTGTTTGCGCTCTCAAACGTTTTTGCCTTCCAGCAAAAGCGTGAGCTTCTTAATCGGACGGGTGCCATAATCATTTCTTCGGCTGTTCCGGTGAAGAGCACGCCGTCGAAGAGCGGAACAGACCTCTTCATATTGCATGAGGGCACGAAGGTAGAGATAACCGATGGCTCCATGCGCGATTGGAAAGAAATCAAAGTTGCCGATGGCAAGGAAGGGTGGATAGAAACCTCTAAAATTGAAATCATATAATACCGCATGGAGCTTGAGCCGATAATACAGTTTGACAAGCAGCTGCTGTTGATGCTGAATGGCAGTGATTCGCTTTTCCTCGATGGGCTGGCAATGGTGCTGACCACGGCTGCGACGTGGATTCCGCTTTATGTTTCGTTGTTCTATGTCGTGTTGAAAAACAACGAGAACGTCAGGCAGATATTGTTCGTCGTTTGTTGTGCCGCGTTGTGCGTGCTATTAGCCGGCACGGTCGACGACACCATCGTCAAACCGATGGTGGCAAGGTTCCGTCCGACACATGATCCAGAAATCGGCATGATGGTTGATGTTGTCGACGGTTATCGGGGCGGAAAGTATGGCTTCTTTTCGGCCCATGCCGCCAATACGTTCAGCATTGCGGTGTTTTTCAGCCTTCTCATTCGCAGTCGCGTTTTGTCCGTTTCATTGGTCTTGTGGTCGTTGGTCAATTGCTGGACTCGCATCTACCTTGGCGTGCATTATCCTGGCGACATTCTCTGCGGTTTGTTGTGGGGCGGCATTGTCGGCTCTTTGGTCTATCTTATGTATTTGCGGATGAAATCCCGGTCGAAGACAGCGCAGAAATTCGTTTCCACGCAATACACGGCGACAGGTTATCAGCATTCAGATGTCAACATCGTGATGTTGGTTTTGGCTCTGACTTTGGTCTACGCAAGTGTGAGGGCATGCTTGGTGTTGGCTTAAGGGAAATGTGTCTTTGGCATACTGTTGCGGCTGGTTGCATGGCTTGGTGCGAGTGTAGTTGGCTTTGCTCCTTGCGTGGCGCTTCCCATTTTTTCCCGGAATCTTTTGCCGTTTGGCCTATTTGTGCTACCTTTGCATAGCCAAGCCACACGCAATGGCATTGAAGGTGCATCACCTTTCCATATTCGCGCCTAAATGCTGCATGGTTGGGCGCAAGGATGGTAAAGGCTTCGTCTGGAGGTTTCTGCCTCGTCTTTTTTCGGCGTTATGGACACAAAGCATATACATATCAGCGATTACGACTATCCGCTTCCGCAGGAGCGCATAGCCAAGTTCCCTATTCAGGAGCGCGACCATTCAAGGTTGCTCGTCTATGAGCACGGAAATGTCAGCGAAGATGTCTTTTACAATCTTCCGTCGCACCTCCCGTCAAAGGCATTGATGGTGTTTAACAACACGAAGGTAATCCAAGCACGCATCCATTTTAGGAAAGATACCGGAGCCCTAATCGAGGTTTTCCTGCTCGAACCGGCCTTCCCGGCAGACTACGAACGGATGTTCCAGACCACGGGTCATTGCTCTTGGCTGTGCCTTGTAGGCAACCTCAAGAAGTGGAAAGAGGGTGTCTTGAGCCGCACCATTAGCGTGAGGAAACAGGCCGTGACTCTCACCGTCGCAAAGCGTGATGCCTGCGGCACGAGCCACCGGGTAGACTTCGAGTGGGATGGCGACAACGTCACCTTTGCCGACATACTCGATGCGGCGGGCGAACTGCCCATCCCGCCTTACCTCAACCGCAAGACCGAAGAGAGCGACAAGACAACTTACCAAACTGTTTACTCGAAAATAAAAGGCAGTGTGGCCGCACCTACGGCCGGGCTGCATTTCACCGAAAACGTGCTTGCCGCACTCGACGCTCACGGCATAGAGCGCGAAGAGCTGACCCTGCACGTCGGTGCAGGCACTTTCCGCCCTGTTAAGAGCGAGGAAATAGGCAGTCACGAGATGCACACCGAGTATGTCAGCGTGAGGCTCGAAACCATCGAACGGTTAATAGCCCATGAAGGCCAGGCCATTGCCGTTGGAACGACAAGCGTAAGGACGCTCGAAAGCCTCTATTACATGGGTCTCAGGTTGTCGGCAAATCCAGGCTTGACCGAAGGGCAGCTTCATATCGACCAATGGGAACCATACGAGGTTGAGGCTACGCTGTCGCCTGTCGATGCGCTTTGTGCCGTCCGCGACTATCTTGTGCGCAACGGATTGCCGTCGTTACATTCGAGTACGCGCATTATAATCGCTCCGGGCTATGAATATAAGATTGTGAAGATGCTTGTCACAAATTTCCATCAGCCACAGAGCACGCTATTGCTGCTTGTGAGCGCGTTTGTGAATGGCGACTGGCGAAAAATATATGATTATGCCTTGGCTCACGACTTCCGCTTCCTGAGCTATGGCGACAGTTCGTTGTTGATTCCGTAATTAGAAAATACATGACTATGAAGATAGGAGACAAAGTACGCTTTTTGAGTGAGACTGGCGGCGGGAAGGTTGCCGGTTTCCAAGGAAAGGACATCGTTTTGGTTGAAGACGAGGACGGATTCCAGATACCGACTTCCGTGAGCGACGTTGTCGTGGTTGATAACGACGACTACAGTACGAGCCGCATGGTTGAAGGCAAAATGAAGAAAAACGTAAAAGTGGCAAGCGACGACGAGGACTACGACCCCGCAGACCGTCCTGTCGCGTTCAAGGCACCGGCCGAGGAACGCAAGGGCGGCGAGCTTCTCTCCGCCTACTTGGCTTTCGTGCCGATGGACATCAAGGCCATTTCCAATTCGCGTTTCGAGGCTTACTTCGTCAACGACAGCAACTACTATATGCACTACGCCTACTACCTTGCCGAAGGCGCAAGCTGGCAGTTGCGCTCCACCGGCGAGGTGGAGCCTAACACAAAGCTCTTTATCGAAGAGTTTGGCCGCGAAGACCTTGGCGAGTTGGATCGCGTCTGCCTTCAGGCTATCGCCTACAAGCGAGAAAAGCCGTTCGCACTGAAGCCCGTCGTCGACGTGCAGCTGCGCATAGACACCGTGAAGTTCTACAAACTCCACACTTTCGTGGAAAACGATTTCTTCGAGCAGCCTGCGCTCATCTATACAATCGTGAAGGACGACAAGCCCGTGCGTCCGCTTGCCATCGACCCCGACAGGCTTAGGCAAGAGATGGCGGGCAAGGCCAAGGCCGATGCTAAGTCTTCACCTGTTGCCAAAAAAGAGCACCCAAAAGACAAAAACGCCCCCGTCGTGGTTGATCTCCATGCCTCTGAGCTGCTTGAAACCACCGCCGGGATGACTTCTGCCGACATACTAAACTATCAACTTGAGACTTTCCGCAAGACCATCAAGCAGTATGAAAAAGACAAGGGCAAGAAGATAATCTTCATCCACGGCAAGGGCGAAGGAGTGCTGCGCCATGCCATTGTCAACGAGTTGCGCTACCGTTACAAGCACTGCCAATACCAAGATGCCTCGTTCCAGGAGTATGGCTA
>CALUMB010000074.1 GCA_944321645.1 uncultured Prevotella sp. | reverse complement strand
CATCGTGACGCTCTTTATCCCGGCCTCGTCGCCGTCCTGGAGGTTGCTCACCGTCCCCTTGTGTCCGTGGGCCTCGGCCCACCGCATATACATACGCATGAGCATCTGCGCCCAGTCCTGGCTCTCGGTGCCTCCCGCCCCGCTGTTTATCTTCATCACGCAGTCCATGGGGTCTTCCTTCTGCCGGAGCATGTTCTTCAGCTCGAGGTCCTCAATGGCCTTTATGGCGCGGGCGTAGTCGGCATCGACCTCCTCCTCGGTCACCATGTCGTCTTTGTGGAAGTCGAACGCCAGCTGAAGCTCGTCGGCGCAGGTTCTCACCTCCTTGTAGCCGTCGAGCCACCGCTTTATGCCCTTCACCTTCTTCATTTGCTCCTCCGCCCGCTTCGGGTCGTCCCAGAAGTCGGGGGCTTGGGTGCGGAGTTCCTCCTCCTCGCATTCAATCTTTTTCTTGTCAATGTCCAGGTAGTGGTGGAGGGCGTCGGCCCGTTCCATTACGTCTTTAAGTTGTTCTGCGGTAATCATATGGCTAATTTTGAATTTTGAGCCTTGTGCCTTGGGTTGTCGCGCACGGCGCGATGAAGGCTTGGCCACCGAAGGGCCGGTGCGCCGATTCGCGACTTTCAACCCGCGGCTCCTAAATTCGTAATTTCTAATTCGTCATTCGCGGCTCCCTGCCCGCGGCTCCTAACCCT
This sequence comes from uncultured Prevotella sp., assembly GCA_944321645.1. GTDB lineage: Bacteria > Bacteroidota > Bacteroidia > Bacteroidales > Bacteroidaceae > Prevotella. Next base: position 10,906 of record CALUMB010000074.1, on the reverse strand, counting down.
CTTCGTACATACGGTCTATCTCCGCCTTGTAGTTCTCGTTGATGACGCGGCGGCGCAGCTTAAGGGTGTTTGTAAGCTCGCCCCGCTCCATGCTGAAGTGGTGGGGCAGGAGCGTTATGCGCTTCACCTGCTCGTAGTGGGCGAGCTGCTGCTGGAGGGTGTTTATGCGTTCCATCATCATCTGCTGCACCTTGGCGTCGGCGCAGAGGTCTTCGCGGCAGGTGAATGGGATGCCGTTGGCGCGTGCGAACTCCTCCACGAGGCGGTACTCGGGTATGATGAGGGCGGAGACGAACTTGCGCTCGTCGGCAATGATGGCTATCTGGTCGATGAACTTGTCGACGAGCAGCCTCGACTCAATGGCCTGCGGGGCTATGTACTTGCCGTTGGAGGTCTTGTAGAGGTCTTTTATGCGCTCCTTCAGGAACAGCTCCCCGCCCTCGAAGCAGCCCGAGTCGCCGGTGCGGAAGAAGCCGTCGGGGGTGAAAGCCTCGGCGGTTAGGTCGGGGCGGTTGTAGTAGCCGCTGGTTATGGTCGGCCCCTTCAGCTGTATTTCGCCCTCGGGGCTGATTCTCACCTCGAGCCCGTCGATGGGCCTGCCCACCGAGCCTATGGTGAATGGCTGGCCGAGGCGGTCGCACGACACGGTGGCGAGGCTCTCCGTAAGGCCGTAGCCCACTATCATGTTCAGCCCGATGGTGTGTACGAACTCCTCCACCTGTGGCGACACGGTGGCGCCGGCCGTGGGGAAGATGTTGGCGCGCTCCAGGCCAAGCTCGTGGCGCACGAGGCTGAACACGGTGCGGTTGACCATCTCGTACTCAACCCGCAGCGACAGCGGCGGGCACAGGCCCTTGGCCACATAGTCGACGTTGTGGCGGCGGCCCACGGCCAGCGCGTTCTTGAATATGGCGCGCTTTACGGGGTTGGCAGCGTCTATCTGCTCCTGCACCCCGGCGTAGACCTTCTCCCAGAAGCGCGGCACGGCGCTCATGCTCGTGGGGTGTGTCTCGCGCATCGACTGCTGCACTTCGAGCGGGTTGGTGTTTATTATGAGCTGCGCCCCCACGGACAGGCTCAGCAGCGTCCACCCCTTCTCGAAGATGTGGGCGTAGGGCAGGAAGTTCATCACCCTGTCGCCCTCGCCCACCGGCACGCACTTGCCGTTGGCTTCGAGCGCGGCGTGGTATTGCCCGTGGGAGAGCATCACGCCCTTGCTGTCGCCCGTGGTGCCGCTGGTGTAGAGTATGTTGGCCAGGTCGCCGAAGCTGGCCCCGGCCATGCGCCTGTCAAGCTCCGCCTGCCACTCGCCGCCGTCGCCCAGCCGCAGGAAGTCGTCGAAGTAGAGCGCGTAGGGGTCGTGAGTGCTTATGCGCACCGAGCGGTCGAACACGACGATGCGCTCCATCGTGGGGCATAGCGCGAACACGCGGTGGGCCTTGTCGTACTGCTCCTGCTCGCCCACGAAGAGCACGCGCATCTTGGCGTCGTTCACCATGAACTGCACCTGCTGCTCGCTGCTCGTGGCGTAGAACGGCACCGTCACCGCCCGTATGCCCCACGCGGCGAAGTCGCAGCACACGTACTCGGCGCAGTTTTGCGAGAACACGCCCACGTTTTCCTGCACGCCCACGCCGAGCGACAGCAGTGCGCGCGAGGCCACTTTCACTTTGTCGGACAGCTGCCGCCATGAGCACGTTTCCCATTTCTTGCTCCCGAACTTGCGGTAGGTCAGCGCGTCGCGGTCGCCGTACTTGGCGGCCTGGTCGTGTATGAGCGCCGAGAGGTGGCTGTTTGTCTGCATAATAGTTTGCTTTTGGTTCGACATTAGGCTTTCGCAGCCGCGGCCCCGCCACGGGCAGAGCGCCGCTGGCCGCCCGCACGCGGTGGCGCGGGGCGTGGTTGGGTAATGCAAAAATACAGATTTTTTCACAAACGACAAAGGCTTAGGCCACTATTTTTAGGCAAACGGGCCGCGCCGCATCGGCCGCCACGCACCGGCCAGGCAAAAAAACGCCGCTTTTACGGCGGCAGTATGGAAATTAATGGCTATCTTTGCAAAACCGGGCGGGCTGCGCCCCAGGCGCCAACCCGCGCCGCCACGGGCAAGGCGGGGCGCAATGGCCGCACCGCAGCAAAGCAAAGAGTAACGAAACCAAAAAAGAAACAGCAATGAGCACAATTAGCCTGCAACAAAACGTGATAAAAGAGGTGGCGTCGCTCTTCGACAACGAAGAGGCGATGCGCAAAGTCCTGTCGTTCGTGAAGAAGGTGAAGAAAGCCGCCAAGGCACAGACCGAGGAACTCACGCCAAGCGAGAAGGAGGAGGTGATGGGCGACCTGAGGGAAAGCCTGATGGAACTCAAAATGGTGAAAGAGGGGAAGTTGCAAAGTAGACCTGTGGAGGAACTGTTCAATGAGCTTTGAAGTACACACCATCCCCAACTTCGACAGAAGGGTAAAACGGCTTGCAAAGAAATACAAGTCGCTGAAAAACGACTTGCTGTCGCTTACAACCCAACTCCGCGACAACCCCTTCGCCGGCGCCGACCTCGGCAACGGCGTGCGCAAGGTGCGCATGGCCATAAGCGACAAAGGCAGGGGGAAGAGCGGCGGCGCGAGGGTAATCACCTACACGGCGAGGGTAGACGAGCAAAGCGGCGTCGTCACCCTGCTCACCATCTACGACAAAAACGAGCAGGAGTCCATCTCGCGCAAGGACATAGACGACCTGCTCCGGGAAATCGGGTGAGGCCGGGCTGTGCGCCGCCAGCCTTGGCGGCAAGTGGCCGGAGGGCGTTTAACACACGTTTAACTTAGTTAAACGCCATGGCCTTTGCCCCCTCCATTTTCAGCGCATTCCCGGCCAAAGGCCGCCTGCCCGCAAATATCGCGAAACTGGGCGCGCCACCGCAACGGCCTGGCCCAAAGGCACTTAGCCAAAAATCAATGCAAATTATGCAAAGAAAAGAACCGGATTTTTGGCCTGAAACCACCACAAAGCACCGTTTTTAGGCAGAAACCGGCTTGCAAAACGACCCGTTCCGCATTCCAAGACAGGCCGTTTGGCAATGCGAAACGGCCTGTTTCGCATTGCAAGACGACCCGTTTCGCAAGCCAAGACGGCAAAAACCGCAAATTAGCGCGGTCTCAACGCACCCACGATTTCTATTTCGACGAAAACCGAAATGTTAAAAACCAGCGTCCGCACCATGCGTTTCCGCACCAAGCCCCCGCCCACGGCGTAGCCCAAAGGCACGCCGGCATCCGCCCAAAGCCCCGCCACACACAAGCAAAAACGCCCCGCCAAAGGCCAAACACTGCTTTTTTATCTTAAATCCTTGCCAATGGGGGCTTTATTTCGTAACTTTGCAGGTCAATACACCATGCCGGCAAACCGCCGGAAAGAGGCAAGCAAAGACAAATGGAGACGACATACAACAAGCAAAACGAGTTTGTGCGCCGGGTGGCCGAGCAAAAATACGAATACGGCTTCACCACCGACGTACACACCGAGATAATAGACAACGGCCTTGACGAAGACGTGGTGCGCCTCATCTCCCGGAAGAAAGGCGAGCCGGAGTGGATGCTCGACTTCCGCCTGAAGGCATTCCGCCACTGGGCCACGATGGAGCAGCCCGCATGGGGGCACGTACACCTGCCGGAAATCGACTACCAGGCCATATCCTACTACGCCGACCCAATGGCGAAAAAGCAGGAGGAAGGCAAGAAAGAGATAGACCCGGAGCTGATGAAGACGTTCGACAAGCTCGGCATACCGCTCGAAGAGCGGCTCGCGCTGAGCGGCGTGGCCGTAGACGCCATAATGGACTCGGTGTCGGTGAAGACCACCTACAAGGAGAAGCTGGCCGAGATGGGCATCATCTTCTGCTCCATCGGCGACGCAATAAAGCTCCACCCCGACCTCGTGCGCGAGTACCTCGGCACGGTAGTGCCCTACCGCGACAACTTCTTCGCCGCGCTCAACAGCGCCGTGTTCAGCGACGGCTCGTTCGTCTACATCCCCAAGGGGGTGCGCTGCCCCATGGAGCTAAGCTCCTACTTCCGCATCAACGCACGCAACACAGGCCAGTTCGAGCGCACGCTCATCGTGGCCGACGACGACTCCTACGTCTCCTACCTCGAGGGATGCACCGCGCCCATGCGCGACGAAAACCAGCTCCACGCCGCCATCGTGGAGATAGTGGTGAAAGACCGCGCCGAAGTGAAGTACTCCACCGTGCAGAACTGGTACCCCGGCGACGAGCAGGGGCGCGGCGGCGTGCTCAACCTCGTCACCAAGCGCGGCGAACTGCGCGGCCAGGGCAGCAAGCTCTCGTGGACGCAGGTGGAGACCGGCTCGGCCATCACGTGGAAATACCCCTCGTGCGTGCTGCGCGGCGACAACTCGGTGGCCGAGTTCTACAGCGTGGCCGTCACCAACCACCACCAGGAAGCCGACACCGGCACGAAGATGGTACACCTCGGGCGCAACACCAAGAGCACCATAATAAGCAAGGGCATCTCCGCCGGCAAGAGCCAGAACTCCTACCGGGGCCTCGTGCGCGTGGCCCCCGGGGCCGACGGGGCGCGCAACTACTCATCGTGCGACTCGCTCCTGCTCGGCAGCGACTGCGGCGCCCACACCTTCCCCTACATGGACATACACAACGACACGGCAGTGGTCGAGCACGAAGCCACCACGAGCAAGATAAGCGAAGACCAGCTCTTCTACTGCAACCAGCGCGGCATACCCACCGAGCAGGCCGTCGGCCTCATAGTAAACGGCTACGCCAAGGAGGTGCTCCAGAAGCTCCCCATGGAATTCGCCGTAGAGGCGCAGAAGCTCCTGAGCGTCTCGCTCGAAGGCACCGTGGGGTAAGGGAAGCTGAAAATTAAACGTTAAAAGTTAAAAGAAATAGCATAAGTGCAACAGGATTATGAGTGCGGAACACGATAGAGCCACTTGGCATACTTTCTTAATCCTTAACTCTTAATCCTTAATTCAGTCAGTATCATGTTAGAAGTAAAAGACCTTCACGCCAGGATAGGCGACAAAGAGATACTCCGGGGCATCGACCTCACCGTTAAAGACGGCGAGACCCACGCCATAATGGGGCCCAACGGCTCGGGCAAGTCGACGCTCAGCGCAGTGCTCGTGGGCAACCCGCTCTACGAGGTGACGGCCGGCTCGGCCACGTTCAACGGCAAAGACCTGCTGGCCATGAAGCCGGAGGACAGGGCGCACGAGGGCCTGTTCCTCTCGTTCCAGTACCCGGTGGAGATTCCCGGCGTGTCGATGACCAACTTCATGCGCACCGCCATCAACGAGAAACGCAAGTACGAAGGCAAGGAACCGATGGGCGCCGGCGACTTCCTGAAGCTTGTTCGCGAGAAGAGGAAGATCGTTGAGCTTGACAGCAATCTGGCAAACCGCTCGGTGAACGAGGGGTTCAGCGGCGGCGAGAAGAAGCGCAACGAGATATTCCAGATGGCGATGCTCGAGCCGAAGCTGTCGATACTCGACGAGACCGACTCAGGGCTTGACGTCGACGCGCTGCGCATCGTGGCCGAGGGGGTAAACAAGCTCAAGACGCCCGAGACGAGCTGCATAGTCATAACCCACTACCAGAGGCTGCTCGACATACTCAAGCCCGACGTGGTACACGTGCTCTACAAGGGGCGCATCGTCAAGACGGCCGGCCCGGAGCTTGCCCGCGAGATTGAGGAGCGCGGCTTCGACTGGATTAAAGCAGAGGTTGGGGAGGACTGACATGGCTGCCATCGACAACACACCAACGGCGGCCAAGGACGCCGCCCGGCAGTATATAGACCTGTACAACGGCTGCCGCGACACGCTCTTCGGCCACAGCGCCGGCGCGATGAACGCCGTGCGCGACAGTGCCTTCGCCGACTTCTGCCGCCTGGGATTCCCCACGCGCAAGGCCGAGCGGTACAAGTACACCGACATCGCGCCGCTCTTCGCCCCCGACTACGGGCTTAACCTCAACCGCCTCGACATACCCGTTGACCCATACGAGGCTTTCCGCTGCGACGTTCCCAACCTCAGCACGTCGCTATATTTCGTGGTCAACGACGCATTCTACTCAAAATTGCAGCCCAAGGGCCACCTGCCCGAAGGCGTTACCATCGGCTCCTTGGCCGAAGAAGCCGCAAGGAGCCCCCATTTCATCGAGAAACACTACGCCCGTATGGCCAAGACGGCCGACGACGCGGTGACGGCGCTCAACACGATGCTGGCGCAGGACGGCCTCGTCGTACACGTGCCGCGCGGCGTGAAGGTAGACCGCGCCGTGCAGGTGATAAACATCCTGCGCTCCGACGTCGACCTTATGGCCAACCGCCGCGTGCTCATCGTAGTGGAGCCGGGCGCGGAGATAAAGCTGCTCTTCTGCGACCACGCTGCCGACGACCGCCGGTTCCTCACCACGCAGGTGATAGAAGCCTACGTGGGCGAGGGCGCAAGCCTCGACCTCTACTGCCTCGAGGAGACCCACGCCCGCAACACCCGCGTGAGCAACCTGTACATCGAGCAGCAGGCCGGCAGCCGGGTGAACCACAACATCATAACGCTCCACAACGGCGTGACGCGCAACAAGACCGACCTTGCCTTCTGCGGCGAGGGGGCGGAGTGCAACCTGTGCGGCTGCGTGATAGCCGACAAGCGGCAGCACGTGGACAACAACACGCTCATAGACCACCGCGTGCCGCGCTGCACGAGCAACGAGCTATATAAGTATGTGCTCGACGGCCAGGCCACGGGCGCGTTCGCGGGCCGCGTGCTCGTGCGCCACGGGGCGCAGAAGACGGTGTCGCAGGAGACCAACCAGAACCTCTGCGCCACGCGCGAGGCGCGTATGTACACGCAGCCCATGCTCGAAATCTATGCCGACGACGTGAAGTGCGCCCACGGCTCCACCGTTGGGCAGCTCAACGACGCCGCGCTCTTCTATATGCGCCAGCGCGGCATACCCCTCAAGGAAGCCAAGCTGCTGCTCGAGTTCGCCTTCATAAACGAGGTGATAGACCACATGCAGCTCGCGCCGCTGCGCGACCGCCTCCACTACCTCGTGGAGAAGCGTTTCAGGGGCGAGCTGAGCAAGTGCGAGGGCTGCAAGCTCTGCAAGTAAGGGTGGCCCCTCCCTGCCCGTCCGCGGCGGGGAGAGGGCCGTGCCTTCCCGGCCCTACGGCACACCTGTTCCACTTCCCAGCACGGCCAATGCGGCCTCTAACACATATAACAACCATAACTCCCATCACCAAAAGCTTATGTACAACTTAGACACTGTCCGCGCCGACTTCCCCATTCTCTCGCGCACTGTCTACGACAAGCCGCTCGTCTACCTCGACAACGCCGCCACGACGCAAAAGCCGCTCTGCGTGCTCGACGCCATGCGCGACGAGTACCTCAACGCCAACGCCAACGTACACCGGGGCGTACACTACCTCTCGCAGCAGGCCACCGACCTGCACGAGGCGGCGCGAGAGGCCGTGCGCACATTCATCAACGCCGGCAGCACGTCGGAAATAGTGTTCACCCGCGGCACCACCGAGAGCATCAACCTCGTGGCGTCGTCGTTCTGCGAAGCCTTCATGCAGCCCGGCGACGAGGTGATACTCACCGCCATGGAGCACCACTCCAACATCGTGCCGTGGCAGTTGCAGGCCGCCAAGCGCGGCATAGCCATCCGCGTGGTGCCGACAGACGAGCGCGGAGACCTGCGCCTCGACGAGATGGAGCGGCTGTTCGGCCCGAAGACAAAGCTCGTGAGCGTGGCCCACGTGAGCAACGTGCTCGGCACGGTTAACCCCGTGGACAGGATTGTGGCCATGGCCCACGCCCACGGCGTGCCTGTGATGGTGGACGGGGCGCAGAGCGCACCCCACTTCAAGGTTGACGTGCGCTCGATGGATTGCGACTTTTTTGTGCTAAGTGGCCACAAAATGTACGGTCCCACCGGCATCGGCGTGCTCTACGGCAAGGAGTCGTGGCTCGACCGCCTGCCGCCATACCAGGGAGGGGGCGAGATGATAGAGAGCGTGAGCTTCGAGAAGACCGTGTTCGAGCGCCTGCCCTTCAAGTTTGAGGCCGGCACGCCCGACTACATCGCCACCCACGGCCTGGCAAAGGCCATAGAATACATCGGGCAAATAGGGCTTGACGACATAGCCGCCCACGAGCGCGAGCTGACGCGCTACTGCATGGAGCAGCTGCGCACCGTCGATGGAATCAGGCTTTTTGGCGAATCGGAGCACAAAGACGCCGTCGTGTCGTTCCTCGTGGGCGACATCCACCACCTCGACATGGGCACCCTGCTCGACCGCCTCGGCATTGCCGTGCGCACGGGCCACCACTGCGCCCAGCCGCTCATGGACAGCCTCGGCATACTCGGCACGGTGCGCGCCTCGTTCGCCCTCTACAACACGAAGGAAGAGGTAGACGCGCTCGTCGAGGGGGTGCGCCGCGTCAGTCGGATGTTCTGATGCCGGCACGGCGGCACTTCAGCACCGCCGACACGAACCACCACACGCACGCCACGCGCAGGAGCGCCGGCCCGCCGTCGGGGAACACGGCCATGGCGAAGGCAGCCTGGGCGTTGACCAACAGCAGCGTCTGCCTCGCGCTTACCTTCGTGCCGAGCACGCCCGAATAATACCTCGACAGCGGGGCGAGCACCTTGCCCGCAGCCCTGGCCAAAACATCGGCGGGCGATGCCGCCGGGCTTGCCTTGCCGCCGGCGGCGTTTAGAGCCATTTCGTTCTTCATATCGCGTCATCATTATATTGTTGGAAAAACATATCCACCGCGCCTATGGCGCAAGCGGGAGCAAAGCGGGCTTGCGGCGCGTTTGCCCTTGGCCGCTTGCCCGATGCAAAGGAACGCCATTTTTGCGCACAAAAAGTTCAATATAGAAATATCTTAGTTAAATATGGCTAACAAGCAAGACCCAAACCACGCCCGCGCCACGCTACTGGACCACTACCACGAGGGCCTCGTGGAGGCCGGGTGCGACGAGGCCGGGCGCGGCTGCCTGGCCGGAAGCGTGTATGCCGCTGCCGTGATACTGCCCAACGGCTACGCCAACCCCATGCTCAACGACTCGAAGCAGCTCACGCCCAAGCGGCGCTACGAGCTGCGCGAGGCCATCGAGCGCGATGCCGTGGCATGGGCGGTGGGCATTGTCGGGCCGGAGGAAATAGACCGCATAAACATCCTCAACGCCTCGATACTTGCCATGCACCGCGCACTCGACGCGCTCGCCGTACGCCCGGAGGCCGTCATCGTGGACGGCAACCGCTTCAAGCCCTACGGCGGGCTGCCCTGCGCCACCATAGTGAAGGGCGACGGCAAGTACCTATCCATAGCCGCAGCCAGCATACTTGCCAAGACCTACCGCGACGACTACATGGACGGCCTCGCGCTGCAATACCCCCAATACGACTGGCAGCGCAACAAGGGCTACCCCACCCGCAAGCACCGCGAGGCCATAAAAGCCTACGGCCCCACGCCGCTCCACCGCCGCACGTTCAACCTGCTTGGCGACGGGCAGCAAAGCCTGTGGCCCGAAGGCGAACTGTGACGCAACGCCGCCACGCGCGGGGCTTTTCACGCTTTTTAGCATTTCGGCGCACTGAAATTAACACGCCATGAACCGGTGGAATAGAAAACGCAAGGCCGTTTCAGCCGCCCGGAAATGCCGCCCGGGCTGCCTTGCCCTGCAAAACGACCCGTTCCGGATTGCGAAACGGGTCGTTTTGCATCGCGGTTCGGGTCGTTTCGCAATGCGAAACGGCACCTTCCAGAAGGCTATTTCAAGGCGGAAACGCCGTTTTTTGCCCGTTTCGAGGCAAAAATCAGGGCAAAGGCAGTTGCACACTCCGCCCGCGCCGCCTGCAACCGCCACAAGGCCAGGCACTTAAGGCTACACACCCATTTTCGCGATATTTGCAGGCAAAAGCCCGGTTTGCCGCGAGCACGCGATTCTCGGAGCTTCTGGCGGCAAAAAATTTAACATTTGGCAGCCCACATTATGGCAACAGACGTTAACTGGATGCGCCCACGCAGCCACCGCAAGGGCAGCCACAGCCACCGACAAAAGCCCGGCCGCAGGCCGCAGGGGCGCAGCAGGAAGCGGCAGTAGGGCGGCATCCACAAATCCGAAAAGTTTTGAAAAGAAAGTGAAAAGTTGGGATAAAAGGCCGCTTTGAGTGATTATGTGGCAAATATTCCGTATATTTGCACAATGGCGCGTCCAGCCGGAACGGCGGGATTGTGGCGGGGCAAAGCCGCCTGCAAGCCCTCGCGGCCACGCCACCACACCACTAAAAGTACAAGCGATGGACAAAAAACTGATAGGCAGAGCCGACCTGGCACAGGCCAGGGGCGACCTGCCCGGAGCCGACTCCATGGGCGACGAGGTGATATTCTGGGACAGCCCCGGCCGCATACCGGCCAAGGGCAACCCCTTCCGCATGGAGTTCGTCATGGCGAGCATCTGCACCAGAGGCCGCGTGACGTTCACCATCGACACCCAGGAACGCACCATAGAGGCCAACGACCTGACGCTCATACCCGACGGCCACGTGATAGAGAGCTGGCAGGCGAGCGACGACTACAGCGGGCTGTGCATCATGATGTCGGCGGGCTTCTTCCGCGAGACCATCAACAACGCCCGCGACGCCACCACAATGATACTCTTCTCGCGGATGCACCCAACGGTGAGGCTCACGCAGCACGAGGCGGAGACGTTCGCGGGATACTTCAGCCTGCTGCGCACCAAGGCCGCCGACACGTCCAACCGCTTCCGCCGCAACGTGGTGAAGGCCCTCATCCAGGCCATGTTCTACGACTTCAGCGGCACAATACTGCGCACGGAGAAGCAGC
>CALUMB010000073.1 GCA_944321645.1 uncultured Prevotella sp. | reverse complement strand
CCCGTTCGGCCCGAGCGGTGGGTGTAGCTCTCGATGTCGTCGGGCATTCCGAAGTTTATCACGTGGGTCAGGTCGTCAACGTCGAGTCCGCGTGCGGCCACGTCGGTGGCCACGAGCAGCTGCGTGAGGTGCTGGCGGAACTTCTGCATGGTGAGGTCGCGCTGCTGCTGCGAGAGGTCGCCGTGGAGCGACTCGGCGTTGTAGCCGTCGCGTATGAGCTTGTCGGCAATCTCCTGGGTCTCGCGCTTCGTGCGGCAGAAGATTATGGCGTAGATGCGCGGGTTGTAGTCCACCACGCGCTTCAGGGCGAGGTACTTGTCCTTGGCGCTCACCATGTAGTAGACGTGGTTGACGTTCTCCGCGCCCTCGTTGCGGCTGCCCACCACAATCTCCTTGCAGTCGTGCAGGTACGACTTGGCAATCTTCTCTATCTCGCGGCTCATCGTTGCCGAGAAGAGCAGCGTGTTGCGCTCGGCCGGCAGGCCCTCGAAAATCTCGTTGATGCTGTCGGCGAAGCCCATGTTGAGCATCTCGTCGGCCTCGTCGAGCACCACGTTGCTTATGCCGCCGAGCTTGGCCACGCCCCTGTTCTTGAGGTCGATGAGGCGGCCCGGGGTGGCCACTATCACCTGCGCCCCGTGGCGCAGCGAGCGGATTTGGTTTTCGATGGAGGCCCCTCCGTACACCGGCACGATGTTGATGCCGTCCATGTACTTCGAGAAGTCCTTCAGGTCGTCGGCAATCTGCAGGCACAGCTCGCGCGTGGGGCTAAGCACCAGAGCCTGCGTGTCGCGGCAGCGCGTGTCGATGCGCTGCAGGATGGGTATGCCGAACGCCGCCGTCTTGCCCGTGCCGGTCTGCGCCAGGGCTATCACGTCGTTGCGGTTGCCAAGCAAATAGGGGATTACTTCTTCCTGTACGGGCATGGGGTTCTCGAAGCCCAGCTCCTCGATGGCGCGGCGAATCTCTTCGCTAACGCCCAATTCTTCAAATGTCTTCAATCTAAAAAAATAACTAAGAAATACGTATGTTCGCCCCATGCCCCGGCCCAACTGCCGTCGTCGGCGTGCGGCGTTTGCGGCTGCAAAGGTAGTGAAAATAAACGAGTTATGGTGCATTGAAACCGTATTATTTTGCAAATACGTGGATTTTTCGTATTTTTGCGGTGTAAAACGATAAAAGCAAATATCGGTTTGGGTCATGCCAAGTCCATGGGTGGAAGGCAAATTTTAATTTGGCCGTTTGCCGATGTCCGCTTAATCTTGAAAATAGAGATGTGATGAAGATATGCGTTTTCTGCTCGGCCAACGCCGGGCTTGACCCCGACTTTTACGCCATGGCGGCGGAACTTGGCCGCTGGATTGGTGAGAATGGCCACGCGCTCGTGTTCGGCGGCACCGACCTGGGGCTGATGGAGACCGTTGCCCGCGCCGCGCGGGAAGCCGGGGCGATGGTGGTGGGCGTGGTGCCAACGCGCGTGGAAGAGCGCGGCCACGCCAGCGAGTGCATGGACGTGCACATCCCGTGCGACAACCTGTCGGACCGCAAGGAGCTGATGGTGGCGCAGGCCGACGCCTTCGTGGCCTTGCCCGGCGGCGTGGGCACGCTCGACGAGGTGTTCACCGTGGCCGCCGCCGCCACCATTGGCTACCACCGCAAGCCGCTCGTGCTCTACAACATGAAGGGATTCTGGAACGGCCTCGTGGCCATGCTCGACGGCCTGGCCGCCGCCGGGGCCATAAGGGGCCGGTGGCGCGGCGTGATAGGCGTGGCCGAGACGCTCGGGGAAGTGGGGGAGAAGTTGGAAGTTAAGATGTAAGGGGCAAGAAAGATAGCTGTTGGCCCACTGGAGGCGGCCATCCGGAAGTAGTAAGGCTACTGTATGTCCGCCGCCCGGTTCAGGCCAACAGCTATCTTTCTTGCCCCTTGCTTCTTAATTCTTGACTTCCAGCAGCTTTTCCGCCATCGCGCGGCCAAGGGCTTCGCACCCGGCGTGGGTCTCGGCGGTGAGGCTCTGGCGAATCTCCACGGGCGTGCCGACAGGCTCGAAGTGCAGCCGCTCGTCGTTCCATTCCTTTATCTTGGCCACGGCCTTGCCTGCCCAGGCGTAGCTGCCGAACCATCCGAGGCAGTGGTTCTTTATGTCCTTGCCTGCCAGTTCGGAGAGCAGCACCTCCATTTCGTGGTAGAGGCCCGCGTTGTACGTCGGCGCGCCCACGATGAGGCCGCGGTAGCGGAATACGTCGCGTATGATGTAGGAGTGGTGCGTCTTCGACACGTTGTACATCACTATGTCCTTAAGGCCCGCGCGGCTGGCCGCCGCCGCCACCACCTCGGCGGCCCGTTCGGTGTTGCCGTACATCGTGCCGTAGCAGATTACGAGGCCCGGCGCGGTCTCGTAGCGGCTCATGCGGTCGTATTCGCCCACCACGCGGGCTATGTGCTCGTGCCACACGGGGCCGTGGGTGGAGCAGATGTAGTCCACCGGCACGCCGGCGAGCTTCTTCAGCGCGTTCTGCACGGGCGTGCCGTACTTGCCGACGATGTTGGAGTAGTAGCGCACCATCTCCAGCCAGAACGTGTCGCAGTTTATCTGCGAGTCCACCAGGCCGCCGTTGAGCGCGCCGAAGCAGCCGAAGGCGTCGCCCGAGAAGAGCGTGCGCGAGGCCGTGTCGAGCGTCACCATCGTCTCCGGCCAGTGTACCATGGGCGCCATCACGAACTTAAGCTCGCGCGAGCCGAGGCAGAGCGTGTCGCCCTCCTTCACCTGCAGCGTGCCGTCGGCGATGCCGTAGAAGCCCTGCATCATGGCGAAGGTCTTGGCGTTGCCCACGATTTTTATGCCGGGGTAGTATTTCCTTATCAGTGCAATGGAGCCGCTGTGGTCAGGCTCCATGTGGTTCACCACGAGATAGTCTATCGGGCGGTCGCCTATCACCTCGCGTATGCGCTCGATGAACGGCAGGAAGAAGTCGGCCTCCACGGTGTCGATGAGGCACACCTTCTCGTCGTCTATCAGGTAAGAGTTGTACGACACGCCGTCGGGCAGCGGCCACAGGCCCTCGAACAGGGCCTTGTTGCGGTCGTTCACGCCCACGTAGTAGATTTTGTTGGTTATCTCTTGCATGGTCAATATGTTTTGGTTTGTTGTTTGTCCTGCGGCCTCGGCCTCGCTGGTCAGCCTGCTGCCAGTGCGTCCTTCATCTGCCGACCGAAGTCCTCGTCGATGTAGTTGTTTATGCTGCGGCAGCAGTTCGCGGCGAACATCTGTGCGCACTCCACCACGCTGTCCCACTGCGCCTCGGTAGGCCCGGCCTGGAGCGTGTCGCGCGTGATGCCGTATTTGAGCAGGCCGTACACCAGCCCGGCGTTGAAGTTGTCGCCCGCGCCGATGGTGCTCACCGTGTCGGTGGCCTCCACGGGGTAGTCCTTGCCCCGCCCGTCGCCCGTGCGCAGCGCCACCGCGCCGCTGCCTGCGGTGCAGATGAAGCGCTTGCAGTAGAAGGCCACCTCGCTGCGGTATATCTGGTCTGGGTCTGTCTTGTGGAAGAGCACGTCGAAGTCGTCGGTGCTGCCGCGCACGATGTCGGCGTATTCGAGGTTTTCGAGCAGGTTGGGCGTAATCTTTATCACGTCGTTGCGGTGCGAAGAGCGGAAGTTTACGTCGTAGTATATTATCGCGCCTCGGCTCCGGGCGTACTCGATGAAGCCCATCACCTGCGGGCGGATCGCCGGGTTCACGGCGTAGAACGAGCCGAACATCACCACGTCGTCGCGCCCCACGTCGGGGTAGGCGAAGTCGAGGCGGTCGTGCGGGTGGTCTTTATAAAATATGTAGTCGGCGTTGTTGTGCTCGTCGAGGAAGGCGAGCGAGAGCGGCGACTTGCTGCCCGGGTAGACGTTCACGTTGTCGGCGTTCACCCCGTTCTGCCTAAGGAAGTCTATAATCCTGCGGCCCACGCGGTCGTTGCCCGCCTCGCTGATGAAGGTGGCGTCCACTCCGGCACGCCCCAGCGATATAATGCCGTTGAACACCGACCCGCCCGGCACCGCGCCGATGGGCTGGTCGCCCTTGAAGATGATGTCGAGCACCGTCTCGCCTATTCCAATTACTTTGCGCATAACAGATGGTTTAATGGGATGCAAAGTTGCGAAAAATTTGGCAAACGGCAAACAAAAGCCTGCCAAATTTTGCTATCCGCCGCCGGCTGCGGGCTTGCTGAAGTCTTGCGGGCTTGTTGGGGCAGCCCCTCTTGCCCGCGCCTGCACGGCCACGGGCGGCGCCCAAATCGTTAAATAACGTCAATGGGCGGCCACGCAAGCCCGTTGTGAACCGACTTGGACTTGACCGGTATCTAACTTTTAGCTAACTTTGGGCGCACAGAAACCTTTAAACCACAGCGATATGGAAACAATGACTAAAAGAAAATCCGCCACTGCGGCCCGCAGCTTGCTGGCGGCACTCGCTGGGCTATTTGCCTTCCTGCCCTGCGCTTCGGCCTACGACTTCGAGGCGACCGATGGCAATGGATCGTATATTTTCTACAACGTGACGTCTGAAAGCGAACTTACCTGCGAGGTGACTTACTTCCATAGGGAAGATGAGTACTCCATAGACTGCGGCTATTGGAGACACACCGTCAGGATACCTGCCACGGTCGAGCGTTAGGGAAAGGCGTATACCGTGACGGCCATTGGCGACTCGGCGTTTTGCCGTTCGTCTGCAACGGTGGTGGAAATGCCGTCTACAATAACCAAGATTGGCGACCTTGCGTTCTGGCATTGCGACAACATGAAGCACATCGACATTCCCGAAGGTGTTGAGGAGATAGGCTATTGCGCTTTCAGCAATTGTATTGGACTGGAGACTCTGACCATCCCTTCCACCGTCAGGACGTTTGGCGAGCGCTCTTTTACATCTTGCAACAGCCTTGAGGCGGCGGTCGTGCGCGACGGCGTGGCCGCCATTGGCGATTATGCCTTCTTTGGCTGTCGCAAATTAGCGGCGGTAAGCCTGCCCGAATCTGTCGTGTCGATTGGCGAAGGGGCTTTTAGTTCGTGCTATTCTTTGGCGGCAATAGGCTTGCCTCCGTCGCTCCAGGACATTGGAAACTGGGCTTTTGCTGATTGCTCCGCGCTGACTTCCATAACAATCCCGGGCGCGGTGACCTCAATTGGCAGCCATGCCTTCGACGGCTGCGCCGCGCTGGCCACCGTGAACTTGCCCACATCGCTTACGTACATTGGCAGCTATGCCTTCGACGGCTGCGCCGCGTTGGAACGTCTGTCTGTTCCTAAAGGCGTGGACGGAATCACCCCTTACACCTTCGCCAACGCGCCGGCACTTGCCGAATTGGAGATTGACCCGGCAAACGAACACTACATGGCTACGGGCGGCGTGATTTACGACAAGGCCCAGACACGGCTCGTAGCTTGCCTTCCGGGGCGCGGGGACTCGGTGCTGGCCATACCGCCTACGGTAACGTCCATAGCCGACTCGGCGTTTTTCTTCTGCCATGGGTTAAGGGAGATCAGCGTGCCTAAATCTGTGGGCGCGATAAAAGACAGCCTCTTCCAGGGTTGCAGCGGCCTCGTGGCCATAGAGCTGGCCGAGGGCATAGCCTCGATAGGCGTGAATGCGTTCGAGGGCTGCGCGGCACTGCGCCGGGTGAACATCCCGGAGGGCATAGCCACGGTGAGCTACGCCACTTTCCTCAACTGCAAGAGCCTGCAGTCGGTGGAGCTGCCCGCCAGCGTGACGAGCATCGGGCGGCGGGCCTTCGAGGGTTGCGAGAGCCTTGGCCGGGTGAACATACCCGAAGGCGTGGCCGCCATACGCGAGAGCGCGTTCACGCACAGCGGCATCGACAGCATATCCCTGCCCGCATCGGTCGTGGCGATAGATGCGCAGGCTTTCCGCTGGTGCGAAAACCTTGTGCACATAGACCTGCCCGAAGGGCTGCGGAGCATAGGCGACTTTGCCTTCCAGGCGTGCTTCTCGCTGCAGGCGGTGCAGTTGCCCGAAGGCTTGGAGTCCATCGGGATGTATGCCTTTGCCAGCACCGGGCTTAAGGCCGCCGTTGTGCCGGAGTCGGTGGAGAGCGTGGGCAGCAACGCCTTCGACGGCGTTGGCGAGGTTTACCTCTACTGCGACCTGGCCGACTACGGCTTCCTGCCCTACAACATAGGCGCCGGCGCCAAGGTGCACGCCC
This sequence comes from uncultured Prevotella sp., assembly GCA_944321645.1. Lineage (GTDB taxonomy): Bacteria > Bacteroidota > Bacteroidia > Bacteroidales > Bacteroidaceae > Prevotella. The sequence goes on along the minus strand of CALUMB010000073.1, from coordinate 5,807 downwards.
CGGCGAGCCACCACGAGGCCATACGCCGGCAGTGGAGCGGCTGGCTTGACGACGCGATGGCCCTGCGGCTCACCGTGGCCGGAGGCGGCTTTGCCACCTACTGCCCGCCCGTGGCTGTGGCCCTGAACGAAGGTTCCGGCATCGCGGCCTATAAGGCAACGGTGTACGACGGCGGGGTGAGCCTCGACCGCATCTATGCCATAGCCGCAGGCGAGGGCGCGCTGCTGCGCTCGCTCGACGGCGGCAGGATAAGCGAGGACGTGGCGGTGGCCTCGGCTAAGGTGGCACCCCACGCGGGCAACGCCTTCGTAGGCACGCTCGACGACATCACGCTGCCGGCCTCCGGCGCGGGCTGCGCCAACTTCGTGCTGTCGCCCGCAGGCGGCAAGCCGGGCTTTGCCAGGGCCGACGACACGCCCCTTGCCGCAGGCACGGCCTACCTCCGGCTGCCAGCGGCCATGGCCGACGGTGACTTTGAGGTGGCGTTCGACGCCGCCATGGGCATAGGCGGCGTGTCTGCCGGCGTGGCCGGACACGGCGCGTACTACGACTTAAGCGGCCGCCGCGTGGAGCGTCCGGCCAAGGGCATCTACATAAAGGACGGCAAGAAGGTGGTTGTCGAATAGCTCCTTGCGCACAATGGCAACCGGGGGGCCGCGCCGCGAGGTGCGGCCCCCGGTTGCGTTTTGGGTTCCGGATTGTGGGCTTGTGGCTTGGACTTTGGCATTTTGCCATTTATTGGGAGCGCGGGTAGGGGCGTTAGCCCAATTTTTAGTATATTTGCAGCCGATACGACCAATGCTGGAGACTTGAAGTTATGGAATACAACACTTTCACCCTGGGCTGCGGGCTGCGCGTGATACACCTCGCGTCGGCCTCGCCCGTGGTCTACTGCGGCTACCAGGTGAACGCCGGCACGCGCGACGAGCTGCCCGGCGAGGAGGGGCTGGCGCACTTCTGCGAGCACAACACGTTCAAGGGTACGGCCCGCCGCAGCGCGATGCAGATACTCAACGGGCTCGAGAGCGTGGGGGGCAGCCTCAATGCCTTCACCAACAAGGAGGACACCGTGTTCTACGCCGCCATATCGCGCGACCACTTGGCGCGCGCCGTCGACCTGCTCACCGACATCGTGTTCCACAGCACCTACCCGCAGGCTGAGATCGACAAGGAGGTGGAGGTGATATGCGACGAGATCGAGAGCTACAACGACTCGCCCTCGGAGCTTATCTACGACGAGTTCGAGAACATGCTCTTCTGCGGCCACCCGCTCGGCCACAACATACTCGGCCGCGCCGAGCTGCTGCGCACCTTCACCACGGCCGACGCGCTGCGCTTCACCGGGCGGCTCTACCGGCCCGGCAACGCCGTGTTCTTTGCCTACGGCGACATTGCCCCCGCCCGCCTCGCCAGGCTGCTCGACAGGGCCTTGGCGGGCTTCCCGGCCTGCCCGCCCTCGCCTTGCGGCGCCGCCGCCCCGGCCGCGCTGCCCGCCTACCGCCCGCAGGAGCGCGTGTCGGGCCGCGCCACCCACCAGGCGCACGTGCTGATGGGCAACAGGGCATACAGTGCGCACGACGGGCGGCGCATGGCTCTCTACCTGCTGAACAACATACTGGGCGGCCCGGGCATGAACGCGCGGCTCAACGTGGCCCTGCGCGAGCGCAACGGGCTGGTCTACACCGTTGACAGCTCTATGGTGGCCTACTCCGACACGGGCGTGTGGTGCGCCTATTTCGGCTGCGACCCCCACGACGTGCCGCGCTGCCGCCGCCTCGTGCGCAGCCAGCTCGACCGCGTGATGCGGCGGCCCATGCCCGCCGCGCAGCTCGCCGCCGCCAAGAGGCAGATAAAGGGGCAGATAGCCGTGGGCTGCGACAACCGCGAGAGCTTCGCCCTCGACTTCGGCAAGAGCTACCTGCACTACGGGCGCGAGCGCGACGTGCCTGCGCTGCTGGCACGCATCGACGCCATCACGGCAGAGGAGATACAGCAGGTGGCGCAGGAGACGTTCGCCCCGGAGCTGATGACCACGCTCATATATAAATAAGGTCTTTGGCCTTGGGCGGCGTATGCCGGGCCGCAGGCCGCTTGCCTTGCGGGCGTAGGCTTAAGCCGCAAGGTTGGCCTTACAGTAAGAAATCAAGCCCGGCGCTTAATTGCAATATTGCAACTAAGCGCCGGGCTTTGCCTTGCCGCTTTGGGGCTTGTGCCGTTTCGCGTTCCAAAACGGGGCGTTTCACCCTCCAATACGTGCCGTTTCGCCTTCTAAAACGGCACGTATTGGAGGGCAAAACGGCCATGCCTGCAAGTGGCTGGATGCCAGGCGGTTGTGCGATACGCCGCGTTTTAACGCTTTTAACGCGCAAGTGTTAACGCCTTAACGCTTTGCGCCTGCCTCATGTAGGGCAGCGGCGGCGCACAAAAAAGGTGTGCCGCAGCCAAGCCGAAAGCCGGCTTTGCGTGCGGCACACCTTGGTGTGGTTGCCCGGTGGGGCGTGTTGCGCCTATTCGTAGACGGTCTCCGTCTTCGTCACGGTTTCCATCTCGGTCTTCTCGGCCTGGCCCTCGATGATCACGCAGCGGTTCTTGTCGTTCTCGCTGAAGGGCTGCACGGTGTCGCCCTTGGCGGCGGTGTTGATGCGCGAGCCGTCGCAGCCGTACTCGTTGATGAGGTCTTGCTTGTACATATCGGCACGCTGCTGCGAGTACTTCATGTTGATGGTCGGGTTGCCGGTGCCCTTGTCGGCGTAGCCGGTGATGGTGATGGTGGCCTCCGGGTAGTTCTTGAGGAACTCGGCCACGCGGGTCATCTGGGCGTTCTTGGCCTGCGGGTCGGACTCGCGTATGCTGTAGAACCTCTCCTCGCGCAGTTTCACGGGCACTTTCTTGTATATGGTGTCCACGCGCGTGATGGTCTTAGGCTCTGGCTTCGGTGCGGGTGCGGGCTCGGGCGCCGGTTCTGGCTCGGGCGCCTTCTCCTTGTACTTGTGGCCGAAGCGCACGCTCACGCCGAGCATGGCCGTGATCATCCAGTCGTCGCGGTTGCTGAACTTGGAGTTGAAGCGGTCGTCGAGGCTGTTGGCCGTCACTTCGAGCGACACTCCCACGGGCTTGGTCACGTCGGTCTCGAGCCTCACGCCGCCGCGGATGTTGTGGCTCAGGCGCGTGCCGTCCCACACGAGGGGCATATTTAGGTCAAGGTCTGACGCCGCCAGGGCGTTGGCCTCCTCGTTGCCCCACGCCGTGTTGAGTCCGATACCGCCGATGAGCATCACGTTGAGGAAGTGGTTCTTCTTGCTGATGAGCCTGTTGAGGTTGAGCAGCACGTCGATGTCGGTGGTGATGTAGTTCCACTTGTAGTAGGAGCTACCGTCGGCGAACTCGAAGCCGCTCTTGGCCTGCCAGCCGTTCACGTGGATTCGCGCGCCCACTGCCGGAGTGAAGAACCGTCCGAACGAAAGCGCCCCGATCGGAGTTATCAATTTGCTGTTCTTTGCATCTGTGGGCGTGAACTGCATACCGCCCTGCGCTTCCACGAAATTGTAGGACTTGAGGCCGTCGCCCTCGCTCTCCTGCGCCATTGCGGCACCGGAGAAGAGCAGGCATAGACCCAGCGCATACATTGTCTTGTTATTCATTCTGTTGTTGTTTAGAAAGTTTCGTAAACGCGGTGTTGGCTACAAAAATAGTCTAAAATGTTGAAATTCCCAAATATTTCTTTCTATTTTTGATTTTTATGCCTACCTTTGCATCTGACGCCTTTGCCAAGATGCTGTTTCGGCGTGTGCGGCCCCGCAGCGGCGCGCCGCCGGCATTTGGCGACACGGAGGCGTTTTTTTAGTGTAATTTTCTTTTCAAGAGCAAATGTCATCCGTAAAGATTGTGAGAGTGGCCGACCGCAAGGGCCTCGACGATTTCATACAGTTCCACTACGACCTCTACCGGGGCAACCCCTACGACGTGCCGAACCTGCGCTCCGACGAGGAGAACACGCTCGGCAAGGAGCGCAACGCCGCCTTCGACTTCTGCGAGGCCGACTACTTCCTGGCCTACAAGGGCGGGCGGCTGTGCGGCCGCGTGGCCGCCATAATAAACCGCCGCGCCAACGAGCGGTGGGGGCGCAAGAGCGTGCGCTTCGGGTGGATAGACTTCGTGGACGACCGCGAGGTGTCCGCCGCCCTGCTCGGCGCCGTGGAGCAGTGGGGCCGCGAGCGCGGCATGGAGGAGATAGTGGGGCCGCTCGGCTTCACCGACATGGACCCCGAGGGGATGCTCACCTGGGGCTTCGACCAGCTCGGCACGCAGGCCACGATATACAACTACCCCTACTACCCGGAGCACATCGAGGCCATGGGCGGATGGGAGAAGGACAACGACTACGTGGAGTACAAGATGTTCGTGCCAAAGGAAGTGCCGGAGAAGTACGTCAAGATAGCCGCGCTGGTGGAGAAGCGCTACAACCTGCACGTGAGGAAGCTCACGCGGCGCGAGGTGCTGCGCGAGGGCTACGGGCAGAAGATATTCGAGGTGATAAACGAGACGTTCAAGGACCTTTACGGCTACTCGCAGCTCACGCCGAGGCAGATAGACCAGTACGTGGCCATGTACCTGCCCATGGCCGACCTCAACCTCATCACCCTCGTGGAGGACTGGAACGCCGGGCGCAAGCTCGTGGGCGTGGGCATCACCATCCCCTCGCTCTCGCGCGCACTGCAGAAGTGCCGCGACGGCAGGCTCTTCCCCTTCGGCTGGTGGCACCTGCTGCGCGCGCTCAAGTTCCACAAGACCGAGGGCGTCGACCTGCTCCTGATGGGAGTGCTGCCGGAGTACCGCGCCAAGGGAGCCAACGCGCTGATGTTCGCCGACCTCATACCCCGCTACCAGAAGTACGGCTTCAAGTGGGGCGAGAGTCAGGTGGAGATGGAGACCAACGAGAACGTGCAGAGCCAGTGGCAGTACCTCGACAAGGTGAACCACAAGCGACGCCGCTGCTACCGCAAGGAGCTTTGACAAAGGTAAAAAGGTAAAGGGGCAAAAAGGCAAAAAAGGCCGCGCCGGCACTGTCGGCAGTCTAAGCCGCCTATTAGTCCAATTGTCTAATTAGCCCAATTAGTCCAATTAGCCCAACCCCCAAACAAAAGAAGCATGACCGAAGAAGAAAACATACCGCAGGGCCAGCAGCCCGTAGAATACACCGACGACAACATACGCCACCTGTCGGACATGGAGCACGTGCGCACCCGCCCCGGGATGTACATCGGGCGGCTGGGCGACGGCTCGCTGCCCGAAGACGGCATATACGTGCTCCTGAAGGAAGTGATAGACAACTCCATCGACGAGTTCAAGATGCACGCCGGCGACCGCATCGAGGTGGACATCGACGAGAACCTCCGCGTCAGTGTGCGCGACTACGGCCGCGGCATACCCCAGGGCAAGCTCATCGAGGCCGTGAGCGTGCTCAACACCGGCGGCAAGTACGACTCGAAGGCGTTCAAGAAGAGCGTCGGCCTCAACGGCGTGGGCGTGAAGGCCGTCAACGCCCTTAGCTCGCGCTTCGAGGTGCGCTCCTACCGCGACGGCCACGTGCGCCGCGCCACGTTCGAGCGCGGGCAGCTCACGGGCGACTACACCGAGGAGACGCAAGACGAGAACGGCACATACATCTTCTTCGAGCCGGATGCGGCGCTCTTCACCGGCTACTCCTTCCACGCCGACATCGTGGAGACCATGCTCCGCAACTACACTTACCTCAACACGGGCCTGGCCATAATGTACAACGGCCGCCGCATACTCAGCCGCCACGG
>CALUMB010000072.1 GCA_944321645.1 uncultured Prevotella sp. | reverse complement strand
TGGGCGAAGGCGTTGCGCCCCACCACGGCCTTGTTTGGCTGCACCGGCATATTCATCAGGCTCGACACCATGCGGCTGGCGGGGTAGATTTTCGTCGTGTTGATGTTTGTGTCGATGCAGATGTCCTTGTGGCAGCGCAGTATCATGGCAATCTCCTCGAGCGAGGTGTTGCCGGCGCGCTCGCCAATGCCGTTGACCGTCACCTCCACCTGGCGCGCGCCGTTGAGCACGCCGCACAAGGTGTTGGCCGTGGCCATGCCCAGGTCGTTGTGGCAGTGGGTGGATATTATGGCCTTGTCAATGCCGTCGACGTGCTCCACGAGGTACTTTATCTTCGAGCCGTACTCCTCCGGCAGGCAATAGCCGGTGGTGTCGGGTATGTTTACGACGGTGGCTCCGGCCTTGATGACCGCCTCTATCACGCGGGCGAGGTACTCGTTGTCGGTGCGCCCGGCGTCTTCTGCGTAGAACTCAACGTCGTCCACATACTTGCGGGCATACTTCACGGCGGCCACGGCGCGCTCGATTATCTCCTCGCGGTTGCTGTTGAACTTATATTTTATGTGCGGGTCGCTCGTCCCTATGCCGGTGTGTATGCGCTTGCGCTTGGCATACTTCAGCGATTCGGCCGCCACGTCTATGTCTTTTTCCACGGCGCGTGTAAGGGCGCAGATGGCAGGCCACGTAACGGCCTTGGATATTTCAATCACCGAATTGAAGTCGCCCGGACTCGAGATGGGGAAGCCAGCCTCGATGACATCGACGCCGAGCTGCTCCAGCATCCTGGCCACCTGGATTTTCTCCACCGTGTTCAGCTGGCATCCGGGCACCTGCTCGCCGTCGCGGAGCGTCGTGTCAAAAACATACAATCTGTCACTCATAAAGCTATACTCAATATTAAATAATAACCAAAAGACCTTTCTCACCGTCGGAATGAGAAAGGTCTGCCTTTTTCTTCTATGCGATGTGCGCACGCCCTTTTCCCACTCCCTTCAGTGTGAGGCAGTAGAATTAGGGCAGACTGCTGTGCAATGATCGTGCGTACCATCATGTGATGTAATTTAATTATCGCTTGCAAAGTTAAGCAAAAACCGCCGAACGGGCAAATAAACTGTAAGTTTTTTAGTGGGTTTTGCATCATTTTGCCGTATTTGTCGCACTGCGGGGTTGCCGTTTCGCCTGCAACGGGCAACCGGTAGCCAAGGTTCCAGCCTTTCGCCCGGCCATTGCGGCAAGCCGGGGCGCAACGCGCCGTTTAGGTTTATTTAGCATTTGGCCGCGCCGGATTTAACACGCCTAAAAGTGGCGAAATAGAAAGCGGAGGGCCACTTCGGGCTTCAAAAAACGCCGTTTGGGCCGTGCTGATTTCCAAAACGTGCCATATCGCAACGCGAAACGGCACGTTTTAGAGCGCGAAACGGCACATTTCGGAACGCAAAACGCCCCTCCCGGCAAGCCGGATTTTGCCAAAACGGCGCGTTTTGGGGGACGTTTTGGCGGTTTTCTTGACAGAATTTGTTGCACAATTAGACCAGTCAGGCAACCTAACTCCTGATGTTCCAATCGGTTATGCGCTGCACACCCGTGGCTGCGATATTTGCGCCAAAGTCACGAGCCTGTCCGAAACACGCGATTCTCGGGGCATTGAAGCCCGCAGATTTTAACATTTGCCGACGGGCAATCCGCGCGGTATGCACCATCACGCCACCCGCAAACGCCAATGCCCCGGCCACTCTCCCACCCGCCCTTCTTGCCCACACAAACGCCAGCTTTACAACCAATCCCATCGAACTGTTGCGCACCCTACGGCAAGCGCAGGCCGCACATAAGGCCAACGCAAACCTTTACGGACTAAACACAAAAGAAAATAAAAGTTATTTTACGTTAAATCACCATGTCATAAAGAACAACGTGGCTGGATTTTTCGTACCTTTGCACCGCAAAAATAAGGTAATAAGGCTTATAATTTTGATTATCAGGTAGTTAGACAATAGGCTTAGAGAATTATGAGGCAACTAAAAATTCAGAAAAGTATCACAAACCGTTCGAGTGAAGCGTTGGACAAATATCTTGTCGAGATAGGCCGCGCTCCGCTGATTTCGATTGACGAGGAGATAGAACTGGCCCAGAAAATCCGCAAGGGCGGCAGGGAGGGCGAGCGCGCCAAAGACAAGCTCGTCACCGCCAACCTGCGCTTTGTGGTTTCGGTGGCCAAGCAATACCAGCACCAGGGCCTCACCCTGACCGACTTGATCGACGAAGGCAACATCGGTTTGATTAAGGCTGCGCAGAAGTTCGACGAGACGCGCGGCTTTAAGTTCATATCCTACGCCGTATGGTGGATTCGCCAAAGCATTCTCCAGGCCATTGCCGAGCAGAGCCGCATCGTGCGCCTGCCGCTCAACCAAGTGGGGTCGCTCAACAAGATAAACCACGAAATAAACAAGTTCGAGCAGGAGAACCAGCGCCACCCATCCGTGTCGGAGCTTAGCGAGGCCACAAACCTCGACGAGGAGAAGATTGGCCAGAGCCTTATGGCCGACGGCCACCACGTGTCGATAGACGCCCCGTTCCAGGACGGCGAGGACAACTGTATGCTCGACGTGATGGCCAGCGGCGACGACAGCCGCACCGACCGCCACGTAGACCACGAGTCGATGGCGCAGGAACTCAACTCCGTGCTGAACAAAGTGCTGAAGGAACGCGAGATAACAATCATACGCGAGTGCTTCGGCATAGGCTGCCACGAGAAGGGCCTCGAGGAAATAGGCGACCAGCTCGGGCTGACGCGCGAGCGCGTAAGGCAGATTAGGGAAAAGAGCATAGCAAAGCTCCGCGACAGCGGCAACGCAAAAATACTCATGAAATACCTGGGTTGACAGCAAGCCATGGCGGGGCCGTTTGCCATACAGGGCAGGCGGCCCCGCTTTTTGCCCAATGCCGCCAACAGCCAAGCGCGCCGCCAGCGGCTTGGCGGCTGATTTGGGCAAAAGATTGGGCTGGAACCAAAATTTAACGCAAACATATTTTGCGGCCTCGGATATTATTAATAAATTTGAGGCCATGAAGCACCGGCTCGCCACTCTTTACGCCTTGCTGGGCATCCTGCTATGCCTGCCCGGCCATGTTTTTGCCAACCATGGCGGAGACTCGCTGGTGGTAGACCGGCTGTTTGCCTACAAGAGGAACTTCGCCCCCAACATCGACGGGGTGTCGGAGACGTTCTACCTTAAATACACTTACCGCACGGCAAGGCGCAACCCAACGCTGTTTTTCGTGCCGTCGATGTACTCCATCGCCAAAGGGAGCCGCGACTACATCGGGGAAAACATAGGCAAGATAACATTCCGCAGCATCGACGACTTCAAAATCGAGCAAAAGACAATCAAGAGCACCGTGCCGCACAACCGCCAGGCGATGGACGTGATGATGAAAAGCCTCATCCCCGACCTCTACGGCGTCTCGCTCTTCGGCGGGTATATGCTCTCGCCTTTCAACTACAGCAACCGCATATTCTACCGCTACAGGGTAAGCTCCGGCGAAGGGGGCAACGCCTGCATCACGTTCAGGCCGAAACTGCGCAACACACAGCTGGTGGAAGGCTTCGCGATAGTGGACAAAATGACGGGCCGCATCGTCCGCACACGCTTCAGGGGCGAGTACGACATGATTTCGTTCGAGGTGAACGCCGCGATGGGCGATGCCCACTCGCCCCACGCGATAGTGCCGGTGAGGTGCGACACGAGGGCCACGTTCAAGTTCATGGGCAACAAGATACACACGCGTTTTTTCGTAAACTTCGACTGCCCGCTGCCCTACCCCGGCGGAGCGGAAGGCGCACCAATCGACAGCATACGCCCCACCCCGCTCGAAAAGTCGGAAGAAGCCATATACAATGAGTATTTCGCCGAAGAGGCTTCCACCGACACCGTGGCAAAAAAAGAAAGCAAGCGAAGGCGCAAAATAGCCGAAAAGGCGTGGGACGCCATTGACGACTACCTGCTGAGCAGGCAAGGCGCCGACTTGAAGAACGCCTCGGTCACGATGTCGCCGCTGTTCAACCCACTGTACATGAGCTACAGCAACAACCGCGGACTGGCCTACAAGATGGACATTGGCGCAAGGTACAGCTTCAAGCCAACGATGACGCTGACGCTCAAGCCGCGCCTCGGCTACAACTTCAAGATACGCAAATTCTTCTTCAACGTGCCGCTGCGCTACACGATAGACTCCAGGCGCGACGCCTGGGTGGAGCTGTCTTGGGCCAACGGAAACCGCATAACGAACTCAAGCGTGCTCGACATAATCAAGGAAGAAAACCGCGACACGATAGATTTCTCGGCACTCGACCTCGACTATTTCGACGACGAGTCGGTCAACCTGACCGGCAACACGCGCATAAGCCGCCACGTGGAGGTGGCATTGGGCTTCAACTACCACAGGCGCACGGCTGTAAACGAAGTGTCGATGCGGCAGGCCGGCAAGCCCACCGTCTACAACAGCTTCGCCCCTTTCGTCAAGCTGACAATCAAGACGCGCCCAGGGTGGCCGGTGGTCACGGCCAACTACGAGCGCAGCCAGACGGGCATCTTCGGCTCAAACATCAAGTATGAGCGTTGGGAGTTCGACGCTTCGATGAAGCGGACGCTCCACTGCCTGCGGCAAGTCAACGTGAGGCTGGGCGGCGGTTTCTACACAAACAAGTCGTCAAACTACTTCGTCGACTTCGGCAACTTCCATGAAAACTACATCCCCGGCGGCTGGAACGACGACATGGCGGGCGACTTCCAGCTGCTAAACAGCGCGTGGTACAACGCCTCGCGGTATTACGTGCGCCTCAACACGTCGTACAGCTCGCCGCTGCTGCTGCTGACATGGATTCCGATGGTGGGCAAGTACATAGAGTCAGAGCGCATATACGTAAACCACTTGCTGATAGCACACATGCGCCCATACACAGAAATAGGCTACGGGCTGACCAACAGATATTTCTCGGTGGGCATCTTCGGCAGCATCCTCGGCTGCAAGCTACACGAATTTGGCAGCAAGTTCTCCTTCGAGCTGTTCAGCAAATGGTGACACGCCTGCCCCGGCGACAACACTCCAAGACAACCCCCTTAAGCGCACACACGACATGAAGACAGAGCAAAGCAAGCCCCTTGTAGTCTACAAGGCAAGCGCAGGCAGCGGCAAGACGTTCACGCTGGCCACCGAATACATAAAGCGGCTGGCCGCGAATCCATACGATTACAGGTCGATTCTTGCCGTGACGTTCACGAACAAGGCGACAGAAGAGATGAAGGCGAGGATTCTCAGCCAACTGTATGGCCTGTGGAAAGGCCTGGAAGACTCGCGGCCATACGCCAACACGATATGCGCCGACCTCGGTATTTCGCCGGCCTACCTCTCAAAGCAGGCCGGGCTGTCGCTTAAGCTGCTCATGCACAACTACAGCAACTTCAGGATCGAGACCATCGACTCGTTCTTCCAGAGCGTGCTCCGAAACCTCGCGAGGGAGCTTGACCTGCCAGCCAACCTGCGCATAGAGCTGAACGACGCACAGATAGAGGAGCTTGCCGTGGACGAACTTATCGAGAACCTCAACGAAAGCGACAAGCTGCTGGGATGGATCATCAAGTATATCAACGACAACATCTCGGAAGACAAAAGCTGGAACGTAATCTCGTCAATCAAGTCCTTCGGCCAAAACATATTCAAGGACTTCTACAAAACCTCGCGCGACTCGCTCGCGGAAAAGCTGTCCGACGGCCAATTCTACAACAGCTACGTGGCCAGAATGACCCGGATGAGAGACGGGTTTAAGGCCAAGATGGCCGGTTTTGCCTCCGATTTCAGCAAGGCCATAGCCGAGGCGGGGCTTGAGCATGGCGACTTCGCCTACGGCAAAGGCGGCGTGAGCGGCTTTTTCATAAAGATAGGGAACGGCAGTTTCGACGGAAGCGCAACCAGCACGCGCGTCACAGCCTGCAAAGACAACCCGGAGAAATGGGCATCCAAAAGCAGCCCAAACCGCGAAGCCATCGTCAGGCTGGCCAAAGAAAGGCTCATGTCGATACTCAACGGCGCCCTGGAGTGCATCGAGCGGGAGTGGGAACAATATATGTCGGCCAGCCTGACCGTGCGCCACCTAAACCAGCTCAGGCTGCTCAACAGCATCGAGGAAAAGGTAAACGAGCTTAACGCAGAGGCGAACAGGTTCCTGCTTAGCGACACACAGTACCTGCTCATGTCGCTAATCAGCGAGAGCGACACGCCGTTTGTGTATGAAAAAATAGGCACTTCCATCAAGCACATAATGATTGACGAGTTCCAAGACACGAGCACAATACAGTGGCGGAACTTCAAAGTCCTGCTGCAAGAGTGCATGAGCCACGACGACTCGAGGAACATAATCGTGGGCGACGTCAAGCAAAGCATCTACAGATGGCGCGACAGCGACTGGCGGCTCCTCAACGACATTACGGCCCAATTCCCGCGCCCCGACAGGCAGCTTGAGCTTTGCAACCTCGCAACAAACTACCGTTCGCAGCGCAACATAGTGCTTTTCAACAACAGCTTCTTCACGAACGCGGCCGAAATCGAGAGCGGCCAACAAGAGTCCACAGCCAAAGATTCGGCCTTGCAGCTGAAGACGGCCTACCAGGACGTGGCCCAAAAGATTCCGGACGGGCGCAAGCCTGCCGGCCTTGTGGGCATCGACCTCCTGCCTGCCGACGGCTACATGGAGCGGACGATGGAAATAACGGCCAGCCATGTCCGCTCGCTCATAGGCAGCGGCGTTGCCCAAAGCGACATTGCCATACTGGTGCGGAAGAACAAGCACATCCCGCTGATAGCAAAATACCTCACGGAAAACCTGCCGGACATCAGCATTGTGTCCGACGAGGCGTTCCGACTGGACGCCTCAATTGCGGTGAAGACAATCGTAAACGCAATGCACCTGCTCACGAACAGAGACGACAAGATTTCCGCTTTGTCCCTCGCCAAGGCATACCAAAACGCCATCGGGGGAAGGAGCCTGACCGACGAGGAACTGGTGGCGATGGAACTGGGAGACGCCTTGCCGCGCGAGTACGCCGAAAACATGGACAAATTGGCCGCAACGCCGCTCTACGACCTCGCCGAACGGATTTACATCATGTTCGGCTTAAACCGGCTTGCCGACCAAAGCGCATACGTTTGCGCATTTTTCGACCAGCTAAGTGCCTTCATCGACGACTTCCAGCCCGACATTGACGCTTTCGTCGAAAGGTGGAACGACAGCATCTGCCGCACGACGATACAGACAGGCGAGGTGGAAGGCGTGCGCCTGATAACCATCCACAAGAGCAAGGGCCTTGAATTCGACAGCGTGATAATACCTTTCTGCGACTGGAAGCTCGACAAGAACAACGGCGACCTGCTTTGGTGCAGCCCGACCAAGGCACCATACAACGAGCTTCCGCTCGTTCCCGTGGACTTCGGCAAGAAGCTGGTAGGCACCGTCTACGAGAAGGACTACGCCGAAGAATGCCTGCAAGACACCGTGGACAACCTCAACCTGCTCTACGTGGCATTCACGAGGGCGGCGGGCAACCTGTTCGTCATTGGCAGGAGGGATGCGCCGAAACTGCGCTCGGAACTGATAAGGAAGTGCCTGCCGAAGGTAGCGGGGCAATTGGCACAGTCGGAACTGGTGGAGCCTGACGACAAGAACGAGCCTATCACGTTCAGGTTCGGCCAGCTGTACGCAAAGGAAAAGAAAGAGAAGAAAGCCTCTGCGAATGTATTCACCAAGCCGTCTGCCGCCAGCGGCTTCGAGATAAAGACCTACGAGAGCAAAGTGAGCTTCAGGCAGAGCAACAAGAGCCAGGAGTTCATTGGCGGGGAGGACGGGCCGCAGGAAAGCAGCTACATAAAGACGGGAAGCGTAATGCACCAGCTACTCGCCTCGATATCCACCCCCGCCGACATAGACAAGGCCGTGAGGCAGCTCGAACTCGACGGCGTGCTCGGCGGCAAGGAGCTTTCGCCACAAAGAGTGGCGTCGCTCCTGCGTAAGAGGCTGGCCAACCCGGTTGCCAAGGAGTGGTTCTCCGGCAAGTGGAAACTCTTCAGGGAGCGGTCGGTTCTGTTCACCGACGACGAGGGCAACGTAACGGAGCGGCGGCCTGACCGCGTGATGACCGACGGCTCTACCGTGGTCGTGGTGGACTTCAAGTTCGGCAAGCCCAAAGAAGAGCACCACCTCCAAGTCAGGCAGTATGCCGAAGTGCTCAAACAGATGGGCTACGCCAAGGTGGAAGGGTATATATGGTATGTGTACAACGACAAAATTGAAAAAGCATGAAGCCATTTTTAGAATACGTCGCAAACGATATAATCGGCAAGTTCGGCACCGACCTGTCATCCACAGCCGTCGTGTTCCCCAACAAGCGCGCCTCGCTGTTCCTCAACGCCCACCTGGCCAAGGCGGCCGGGCGGCCTATCTGGGCACCGTCATACCTCACAATAAGCGACCTGTTCAAGAAGCATTCGCAACTTTCCGTGGCCGACAACATAAAGCTTGTGTGCGACTTGTACAAGAGCTTCGTGGAATGCACCGGCACCGACGAGACCTTCGACCACTTCTACGGCTGGGGGCAGGTGCTGCTCTCCGACTTCGACGACATCGACAAGAACCTTGCCGACCCACAGAAAGTGTTCGCCAACATACAGAACTACCACGAGCTTGACGACGTGTCATACCTCACGCCAGAGCAGGTGGAAGCCATACAGAGGTTTTTCAAGAACTTCTCGCAAGACCACAACACCGAGCTTAAGAAGCGCTTCCTAACGCTCTGGAGCCATTTCTACGACATCTACGTTTCGTTCAACGACCGACTCAGGGCGCAGGGCCTCGCCTACGAAGGCTCGCTCTACAGGAACGTTGCGGGCGACGGCAGTCTGCAATTCGAGTTCGACCGCTACATCTTCGTGGGCTTCAACATGCTGCACGAAGTGGAGCGGCAGCTCTTCAAAAGGCTCGCCGGCGAGGGAAAGGCCAAGTTCTACTGGGACATAGACAAATACTACATGCCACAAAGGAACTCCGACGGCAACGAAGCCGGACACTACATATCGTCTTACATAGCCGACTTCCCCAACGAGCTTGACTCCACATCCGACGAAATATACGACAACTTCACCAAAGGCAAGCACATAACCTACATAGCCTCCGCCACCGACAACATACAGGCACGCTACGTGGGCGAGTGGCTGCAAGGCCAAGGGAGGATTGCCGACGGCAGGAAGACGGCCATAGTGCTCTGCGACGAGGGCCTGCTCAAGGCCGTGGTACACAGCTTTCCCGACAACCTCGAGAAGGTGAACGTCACCACCGGCTACCCCTTGGCGCAGTCGCCCTTCAGCTCGCTGCTTGCCAACCTCATAAACCTGCAGGTCATGGGCTATTCAAAAAGCCAGGACAGGTTCAGGCTCCGATACGTAAACGCAGTGCTAAGGCACCCCTATATGCGCTTCGTCTCCCCCCGGTACGACGAACTGCTGCAGGCGCTTAACGGCGAAGCCAAGGTCTACCACCCCGAGAGAAGCCAGCTTTCCACAGACGGAGGCACGTCAATCTTGTTCTGCAATCTCGACAGCGACTTCCCCGGCGCCACATACGCAGGGCAACTTTCGGCATGGATAATGAAGGTGCTGGAGTGCATCGCCAACAATTCCGGCGCAGAGCCTGACCCGTTTTTCCGCGAGTCGCTGTTCCGCACATACACCATCATGGGCAGAATATCTGGCCTTATCGCCGCAGGCGACCTGGCCATCGACCACATAACGCTGCAGCGGCTCATAAGGCAGGTGGTGCAGTCCACGAGCGTTCCGTTCCACGGCGAGCCTGCCGAAGGGCTGCAAGTGATGGGGATACTGGAGACGCGAAACCTCGACTTCGACCACCTGCTCGTCTTGTCGTGCAACGAGGGCAATATGCCCAAGGGCGAAGGCGACACGTCGTTCATCCCATACAGCATACGCAAGGCGTTCGGCCTGACCACCGTCGACAACAAGGTGGCGATATACTCCTACTACTTCTACCGCCTGCTCCAGCGCGCCACCGACGTCACCATCATGTACAACAACTCCGTGGGCAACAGGGGCACTGGCGAGATGAGCCGCTTCATGCTCCAAATGATGGTGGAGAGCGGGCTGGACGTGGCGAGGGAGTCGCTGCGGGCGGGGCTGCACCCGGCGTTCAGCGAGCCGCAGCCGGTGGCGAAAAGCGAAGCGGTGGTGCGCAAGCTGCGGGCCAGGTTCGGGAAGGCCGACGGGAACGACACCGACGGCAAGCCGCTGCTCACGCCCTCGGCAATCAACAAATACATGAGGTGCCAGCTGCAGTTCTTCTACAACTACGTGTGCGACATAAAGGAAGCGCACGACGACGACGAGATGGACAACAGGACGTTCGGCAACGTATTCCACGCGGCGGCGCAGGCAATATACGAAAACGCCCTCGGAAGCGGCGGCACGATAACGCGGCAGGCGATAGAAGCATTGCTGGAAGACGGGTCGGCCATCGGGAGGATTGTGGACGACACGTTCAAGAAGGAAGTATTCAAGACCCCGGCCGGCAACGGCCAGACGAAGCCGGAGTACAACGGCCTACAGCTCATCAACCGCGAGGTAATCGTCACCTACCTGCGCAGGCTGCTTGAAATAGACCGGCGGCTGGCCCCGTTCAAGATACTCGGGCTTGAGAGCGACGTGTGCGAAGACTTCACTGTAGGCGAAGGCCCCGGCGCATTCACCACGACGATAGGCGGGCGCGTGGACAGGATAGACATGACCGCCACGGGCGGCAAGGGGCGCATCCGCATCGTAGACTACAAGACCGGCGGGCGCAAGCCCGACAGCCTGCCCGACATCGAGTCGGTGTTCGACCCGTCGAAGGTCAAGAGCCACAGCGACTACTACCTCCAAGCCATACTCTACAGCATGATAGCGAGCCGCGACCGGCGGCTTGGGCGGGGCGGCAATGCCGTAAGCCCGGCCTTGCTCTTCATACAGCACGCCGTCGGCGACGATTACGACCCGACGCTGTGCTTCGGCAAGACGCCCATCACCGACGTAAACGAGGCGTGCGCCGGCTTCGATGCGATGCTGCGCGACAAGGTGAACGAGATGTTCGACCCGGCCTTGGCCTTCACCCCCACCGACGACGACGACATCTGCCGCACCTGCCCCTACCTGCAGGTGTGCTGGGGGTGAGCAGCCTGACAGGCACCCATCATTAAGTTGAATATATGCAACCAACGGCAGGCAACATCCTGCCCGATTTAACACAAAGGCCGGGTTGGCTTGGGAAACGTGCCGTTTCGGCTTGCAATACGGCACGTTTCAGGCCATAAAACGGGTCGTTTTGGAACGCAAAACGACCCGTTTCGTAACACATTGTGAACCAAAGCGTTGCGAGGGGCGCAACACCCCATAGGCTTTTAACACAAAAATGTTAACAGGCTGACGCCCCGTGAGCTTAGCCTTTCAATAAGACTCGGAAGCGTTTGGGAAGTCAGCCGACTTCACGTCGGCCACGTAGCGGCCTATCGCGTCGGTCATGATGCTGTGCAAGTCGGCATACCGCCTCAGGAACTTGGGGCTGAAGCCGTCGTTCATGCCAAGCATGTCGGTCACGACGAGCACCTGCCCGTCGGTGGCGTTGCCCGCCCCAATGCCTATCGTCGGCACGGCAATCTCCCTTGTCACGGTCTCGGCCAGTGCCGCAGGCACTTTTTCGAGCACCACGGAGAAGCACCCCGCCTCGGCCAGGGCCTTCGCGTCGGCCACCAGCTTGTCTGCCTCGGCCTTCTCCCTGGCCCTGACGGCATACGAGCCGAACTTGTTGATGCTCTGCGGGGTAAGCCCCAGGTGGCCCATCACGGGAATGCCCGCGTCGAGTCTGCCCTTAACCGTGTCGATGATTTCCAAGCCGCCTTCGAGCTTAAGGGCGTCGCAGCCCGACTCCTTCATAATGCG
>CALUMB010000071.1 GCA_944321645.1 uncultured Prevotella sp. | reverse complement strand
CCGCTACAACCAACTACCTTTGCTACGTTCCCGTCCTGGAGGATTCGAAGGGAGCTGGCCGTGCAAGACTTGCCCGTTTGTAGTAAGCGGGTGCAAAGTTAGTGAATTTCCGCCATCCGGCAAACTTTTTATCACAAAAAATTCAAAAATAGTCCGCCCCGGCATAGCTTATATGTAATAAAATGAGTAATTTTGCAGTCAATTACAACAAAAGAAAGGTTATGACACCTGCCGAATATATCCAGCTCAAGGCGTTCGCCCGCATCGACGGAGCCATCGTCGGCCTGATGTGGATAGCCAGCTTCGCCTCCTACGTGGGCGGGCTGACCACCCCCGGGCTTGGCTTCGTGGCCATGCTGCTTGGCGTGGGGTCGCTTGTGGTGGCGGCATTGAGGCTGCGCCGGTTCCGCGACTACGCCCGCGAGGGGGTGATTTCGTTCGCCCGCGCCGCCGCCTACTTCACTCTGATTTTCCTCTACGCCTCGCTGCTGCTGGCCCTGGCGCAATACGTCTACTTCGCGTTCATCGACGGCGGCTACCTCGTGAGCACATACACAAGCCTGATGTCCACGCCAGAGGCGGCCGCGATGATGAAGGCATACGGCGTTGACGCGCAGCAGATGGGCCAGAGCATCAGCCTGCTGGCGCAGACAGACCCCATATACATCGTGCTCAACATCCTAAGCATGAACGTCACCGCCGGCGTCCTCATGAGCCTGCCCGTGGCAGCAATCGTGAAGAGGAAGGAGCCAGTGAGCCACACCGGCGAGCAATAGACAACGACAACAACCCAACGCATGGACATTTCTGTTATAATACCGCTGTACAACGAGGAGGAATCGCTCCCCGAACTGTATTCTTGGATCGAGCGCGTGATGGACGAAAACCACTTCAGCTACGAGGTGATTTTCGTAAACGACGGCTCGACAGACCACTCCTGGGACGTGATAGAGCGGCTGGCAAGGCAGTCGCCGCACGTGAGCGGCATAAAGTTCCGCCGCAACTACGGCAAGAGCCCCGC
Organism: uncultured Prevotella sp.; assembly: GCA_944321645.1. Lineage (GTDB taxonomy): Bacteria > Bacteroidota > Bacteroidia > Bacteroidales > Bacteroidaceae > Prevotella. Next base: position 11,011 of record CALUMB010000071.1, on the reverse strand, counting down.
GCTGCACTGCGGCTTCGCCAGGGCGCAGGGCGACGTGGTGATAACCATGGACGCCGACCTGCAGGACTCGCCCGACGAAATCCCGGAGCTGTACCGCATGATTGCCAACGATGGCTACGACCTCGTTTCGGGCTACAAGAAGAAGCGCTACGACCCGCTGTCGAAGACCATCCCCACCAAGCTCTTCAACGCCACGGCGCGGAAGATTAGCGGGATAAAGAACCTGCACGACTTCAACTGCGGCCTGAAAGCCTACCGCAACGAGGTGGTGAAGAACATCGAGGTGTACGGCGAGATGCACCGCTACATCCCCTACATCGCCAAAAACGCCGGCTTCACCAAGATTGGCGAGAAGGTTGTGAGGCACAGGGCGAGGAAATACGGCAAGACAAAGTTCGGCCTCAACCGCTTCTTCAACGGCTACCTCGACCTCATCACGCTGTGGTTCCTAAGCAGCTTCGGGCGCAAGCCGATGCACGTGTTCGGCTTCCTCGGCACGATAATGTTCATCATAGGCTTCGTCTCGGCCGCCATACTCGGCATCGACAAGCTGTGCGCCCTGGCCAACGGCGTGCCGCAGCGGCTCGTGACCGAATCGCCCTACTTCTACATCGCGCTGGCCATGATGGTAATCGGCACGCAGCTGTTCCTCACGGGCTTCCTCGGCGACCTGATAAGCCGCACGTCGCCCACGCGCAACGACTACCAGATAGCCAAGGAAATAAGGCCGGAGGCCGCCGCCGGCAAGGAAGGCAACCAATGAAACGACCCGACCCCCCACACACCCGGAGCCTGCCCATGAGGCTGGCAGCGGCGGCGGCCGTGGCGGCAGCGTCGCTCCTGGCGGCGTGCTCGTCGATAGACTGCCCCGTGCAGAACACCGTCTACACGGCCTACGGGCTGTACAAGCCCGGCGGCGAGCGCGACACGCTGCGCGACACGCTCACCGTGCTCACCGCAAGGCGCGACGGGACAGACAGCGTGCTGCTCAACCGGAGCCTCAACACCACGGCCTTCGAGCTGCCCATGAGCTACACCGCGCCCGCCGACACGCTCGTGTTCCGCATCGACGCCGAGTCGGGGCGCACCACCACCGACACCGTGTGGGTGGAGAAAGACAACTACCCGCACTTCGAGTCGGTGGACTGCAACATATCATTCTTCCACTACATCACGCGCGTCAGGTGGACGCACAACGCCATCGACTCCGTAGTGGTAAACAAACAGCACGTTGACTATGACGCTTCGACAGAACATTTCCACCTCTACCTCAAGGCTCGCCCTTAGCGCCGCCCTGCTGGCCGCGTCGCTCTCCGCCAGCGGGCAGGGCAAGACGTTCGCCATAGAGAAAGACTCCGTGCCGCTCTTCAACGGCTTCTCGGTGGCCATCAACGTGTCGGGGCCGGTGGTGCGCGCCCTCGGCGACTACGGCGAGTACGAGGCCGCGCTAAGGCTCAACCTGCACGACCAGTACTTCCCGGTGGTGGAAGTGGGCTACGGCGACTCCGAACACGACGACGAAGTGACCGGGCTGTACTACAAAGCGCGGGCGCCATACTTCCGCGCCGGCTGCGACCTCAACATACTAAAGAAGAAGCACGGCCCCAACAGGCTCTACGCCGGGCTGCGCTACGCCTTCACCGCCTACAAGGTGGACATCGCCCGGCCAACGTTCGACGACCCCGTATGGCAGTGGCCCACGGGCTTCGCCATAAGCGGCGAGAGCTGCAACCAGCACTGGGCCGAGGTGGTGCTCGGCCTGCAGACAAAGATTGCAGGCCCGGTACACTTGGGGTGGAGCGTGAGGTACAAGATGAGGCTGGCCCACAAAGACAGCAGCGCGGGCAACACCTGGTACGTGCCGGGCTACGGCAAGTACGGCGGCACGCGCATCGGGGCCGACTTCAACGTGGTAATAGACATCTGACACAGCCATGTCCGACACGACAAGCCCCCAACGCACCATGCCCGCCAGGCGCAAGACGCTGCTCGCCGCCGCGCTGGCAGCCCTCGTGGCCGTGGCCGCCGTCGTGGCCGCGAGCCAGGAGCAAGCCCCCTACCGCCACGCCACAGGCACGATATTCGGCACCGTCTACAACGTGAAGTACCAAAGCCACGACAACCTCGACGGCGAGATTCGCCGGCGGCTCGAAGAGGTGGACGCATCGCTCTCCACCTTCAACCCCCACTCCACCATATCGGCCATTAACCGCGGCGAGGCCCGCCGGGCTGACACCATGTTCGCCGCAGTGTTCGCCAAGGCCATGGAGGTGGCGCGGCAGACTGGCGGCGCGTTCGACATAACCGTGGCCCCGCTCGTAAACCTGTGGGGCTTCGGCTTCAAGGGCGGCAGCGAGCCAACGCCAAAGGCCATCGACAGCCTGCTCCGCCTGACCGGCTACGAGAAGGTGGCCATGCGGGACGGGCGCGTGGTGAAGGCCGACCCGCGCATAATGCTCGACTGCAGCGCGATAGCCAAGGGCTACGGCAGCGACATGGCGGCCGGCGTGCTGCGCTCGCACGGCGTGGAGAACTTCATGGTGGAGATAGGCGGCGAGGTGGTCACGAGCGGCGTGAGCCAGAAGCGCACGCCGTGGAAGATTGGCGTCACCAAGCCCGTGGACGACCCCACGGCCTCCGGCGGCGAGCTGCAGGCGGTGCTCAACGTCACCGACAAGGCGATGGCCACGAGCGGCAACTACCGCAACTACTACTACCGCGACGGCAAGAAGTATGCCCACACCATCGACCCGCACACCGGCTACCCCGTGCAGCACAACATACTGTCGGCCACAGTGCTGGCCGACGACTGCGCCACCGCCGACGCCTACGCCACGGCATTCATGGTGATGGGCCTCGACAAGGCCAAGGAAGTGCTCCGGCGCCACCCCGAACTGACGGCCTACTTCATCTGCTCGGCCCCGAACGGCAAGTTCAGCGTGTGGTGCTCGCCGTCGCTTGCCGACAAGATGCAATAGGCCGCACGCCGCAAGGGCCGCCACGCCTTGCCCGCGCCGCGCTGGCAGGAGGGCGCCGGCCGAGCAAAACACAGCGCAAACATAAAGACAAGATATGCCGCAACTCCACATAGCCGAACAGCTCATGCGCTTTGCCTTGTTCAAAGGCATGGGCCACGACGAGCTTGCACGCATCGTGTCGCGCACGAAGCTCGACTTCAGGAAATATGCCGAAGGAGCCGCCGTGGTGCTCCGCGGCGACAAGGTTGACGGCCTGCTGCTGCTCATCGACGGCAAGCTGGAGGTGGAGACCCGCTCCGCCGACGGCCAATACACCATCACCGAAGAAGCCGCGCCGCCCGCGATAATAGAGCCGGAGCGCCTCTTCGGACTGCACCAGCTCGCCGGGCGCAGCTACACAGCCGCCACGCCCGCATCCGTAGTGGCGGTATGCAAGGCCGAGGTGGCGCGGCTCTGCAGCGAGAGCGTCGCCTTCAGGCTCAACACGCTCAACCTGCTGGCCACCATGGCGCAGCAGCGCGGCAGCGGCAGATGGGCCGCACTGCCACAAAACCTGCGGCAGCGCATAGCGCGCTTCGTGGCAGAGCGGTGCGCCACACCCAGCGGGCGGAAGACGGTGGCCATACTCATGGAGAGGCTGGCCGCAGAGCTTAACGACAACAGGCTATACGTATCGCAGGCACTGCACGCCATGGCCGACGAGGGGCTGCTCTCGCTCAGCCGCGGAAAGATAAGCATACCGGCTTTAGAAAGGCTGTAAGCCCCGCAGCCACGCCGCCCTCCCCCATCCGCGACGCGTGTGCATCGCCTGCATATACAAAGCCCCAATTCAAAGGAGTTAAAGGAGTTATAAGAAGTCATCGCTCCACTGCGTTACGCCAAGAAGTTAGAGGACGTATGCTCCTTAGCGTCCTTATTTTATTTGTTTTGGCTAAATGCGGACATTCAAATTAGTATTTATAACCATCCCGCGCCCATATTTGCGATTTTGATAAAATTTTCCCTGTTTTATCTACCGACTTATAAAATTATTTCCTATATTTGCAAATGAAATCCCATCCAAGCCAACTAACGGGTCGGACAGGAATCATAAGCAATGCCCCGACGCTCCATTAGGGGGAAACTTCATATCCATTTATATGTAATGAGGGATTAAACATAAGCGCAAGACAAGGCAAATGACCTAAACGCTGAAGCTATCACCGCCGCCGTAACCGCAGAAGACGGCGCATATTGCTTGGCCCATGGCCACACAACAGAGAATAGAAAACTTTAAAGCATACTGTGTATGGAGAAAAGGAAATCACCCATTCGGGATTTATGGTCTCGGCTTACAGCCAGCAACTCTGGTCGGAAACCCTTGGCACGGGTGACAATTGACGCCCTGCTCCTGTTGGCTATATGGCTGCTTATGGGCATTGGAGACGCGTTTTACTTCATGTTGCTCGTCATCGTGGGCAAGCACCTGCTCTTTGCCATGCTTGACCTTACAAAGCCCGGCGAGACGAAAGGCAAGTTGCAATCGCTCATCCAGAGGCTATGGCCCAGGCTCGCGTCCAACGGCTTCGGCCGGGTTTATTTGGCAATGGCCACCAGCGGCATCCCATGCCTGCTACTTGCATGGTGGCTATTTGGCATGGGCGACGCATTCTATTTGTTTGCGCTCATGACGGTGGTAATGTTCTTGGCCGTCGTCTTCTTAGACTTTTCAACGGCCAGGCGCAGGTAAGCCAGATTGTTAAGCATTGTAAAATGCGGCAAATCACAACGGCTTCCGCAACCACCTGAATGCCAACGCTTTACGAAACGGGTCGTTTTGCAATCCAAAACGGCCCGTTTTACGTTGCAAAACGGGCCGTTTCAGGCTGCGAAACAGTACGTTTCGGAATGCGGAACGGCACATACCGCAGGGCGAGGCGAATCCTTTAACGTGCCTTAACACTGTCGGGCGATTCCGGTAGCTATCCTGCAATAGTTCTATTTGGCCTCAAATAGTTTCACCGTTGCCTTCTGAAAAGAAAACAAAAATGGTGTTTGCCTGTAAAAAACAGGCATTCGGTTTGCCCCATTCAAATATTTTTCCACACCTTTACGGCATCAGCCCGAAACAAAGTAGCCGAAAAAACCACCCACTTTTTGCGGATAGTACGGGCAAAAGCATTATCTTTGTACACAAAAGACAAAAGCATGATAGTGACATTCGGCAAGGATTATCTGCGCGAACTATACGAAACAGGAAAGGCCGACAAGAAACACCGCTTCCAGCCTGACATCATAAAGCGCTACAGAAAAGGCATTGACCTCCTCAAAAGCGCAAACAAGGTTGAAGACTTGTTCCTACTTCCATCCTTGCATTACGAGGTCTTGAAAGGCGACAAGGCTGGCATTTCGTCCATAAGGGTGAACGACCAATACCGAATAGAATTTACCGTGTCAGAAGAAGGGGCCGAAACGATTGTTTACATCTGCAATATCTTAGAATTGTCTAAACATTATAAATAGTTGAGTTATGATTACGGTTAAAGGAATTGACCCTAAAATGATTGCCAACAACTTAGAGCCTTACGAGCCCACCCATCCGGGCGAATTGCTCAAAGACGAAATAGAATGCCGCGGGGTGTCGCAAAAACAACTTGCGGCAGACATGGGCGTGTCTTACACTGTATTGAATGACATCGTGAATTGCAAACGCCCCGTAAATGCAAAATTCGCACTTTTATGCGAAAAAGCAATGGGCATACCGGCTTACATGCTGTTGCGGTTGCAAGCTGATTACGATATGATTACCACCAAACGCGACAAGTCTTTTTTGAAACGCCTTGCCAACGTAAGGAAAATTGCTGCGGCACTTTAAGGTAGATGTACAAAACCAACCGCTACCTGGCGCCCAGCCGACCGATTGTGGTTTAACGCCGCAGCTACGTTAAAGTTTGTTTTTCAGGCTGTTACGCTCATTATTTTTCTTAATTTTGCACCTAAATACAAGCGGCCTGCGCCACCCGCAGGGGGCATGGCCCGCCAAACAAGAAACAACAACACGCAAATATGTCTGACAACACCACAGAAAGCAACACACGCAAAAACCCATTCTTCGAGCCTTACGGCACGCCGCACGACACCGTCCCGTTCGACCGCATACGCTTCGAGGACTTCGAGGAAGCCTTCATAGAGGGCATCAGGCGCGACGACGAGCAAATCGAGAAAACCATAAACAACCCTGAAAAGCCGACATTCGACAACACGATAATAAACGCCGACGACGACCGCGAGGGCTACTACGACCTGCTCTCGCGCGTGTCGAACGTGTTCTTCAACCTGCTCAGCGCCGACACCAACGACCGGCTCGACGCCCTGGCGCAGAAGCTGCAGCCCATGCTCACCAAGCACGCCAACGACGTGAGGCTCAACAAGCGCCTGTTCGAGCGCATTCAGGCCGTGCACAGGCGCCACCGGCGGCTCACGCCGGAGGAGAAGAAGCTGCTCGACGACACCTACGAGAGCTTCGTGAGGAGCGGCGCGCTGCTCGACGACGAGGGCAAGGAGCGGCTGCGCAAGCTCACCGAGGAGGCCAGCGTGCTCTCGCTGCAGTTCTCGCAGAACCTGCTCAAGGAGGAAAAGGCGTTCAAGCTGCACATCACCGACAGCCGGCAGCTCGACGGCCTGCCCGAAAGCGCGGTGGAAGGCGCCGCGCTCGCCGCCAAGGAAAACGGCATGGAGGGCTGGGTGTTCACCCTCGACTACCCGAGCTACAGCCCGTTCATGACCTACTCAACGCAAAGGGAGCTGCGCCGCGAGATGTACATGGCCAAGAACACCGAGTGTACGCACGACAACCCGGAGAACAACATCGAGCTGTGCAAGCGGCTCGTCAACATCCGCCGCGAGATAGCGCAGCTGCTCGGCCACAAGACCTACGCCGACTACGTGCTCCAGCGCCGCATGGCCGGGAAGAGCCGCAAGGTGTACAAGCTGCTCGACGACCTCATAAAGGCATACAAGCCCACGGCCAAGGAGGAGATAAAAGACCTGACCTTCTTCGCAAAGAAGCGCGACGGCATACACTTCACGCCGCAGCCGTGGGACATGAGCTACTACTCCCACAAGCTGAAGCTATACAAATACCACGTCGACGCGGAGATGCTGCGCCCATACTTCGAGCTGTCGAACGTGATAAAGGGCGTGTTCGGCCTGGCCACACGGCTCTACGGAATCACCTTCAAGGAAAACCCCGGCATACCGACATACCATCCCGACGTGAAGGCATTCGAGGTGTTCGACGAAGACGGCACCTACCTCGCCGTGCTCTACGCCGACTTCTTCCCGCGCGACGGCAAGCAGGGCGGGGCGTGGATGACGCAGTTCCAGGGCCAGTGGATAAGCCGCAAGGGCGAAAACGTTAGGCCGCACGTGAGCATAGTGATGAACCTGACCAAGCCCACCGAAGACAAGCCCGCCCTGCTCACGCTCGGCGAAGTGGAGACCTTCCTCCACGAGTTCGGCCACGCGCTCCACGGGATGTTCGCAAACACGCGCTTCGAGAGCCTAAGCGGCACCAACGTGCTGTGGGACTTCGTCGAGCTGCCGTCGCAGTTCATGGAGAACTACGCCGTGGAGAAAGACTTCCTCTCCACCTTCGCCTTCCACTACAAGACGGGCGAGCCGCTGCCCGAGAAGCTCATCAAGGCCATAGCCCGGAGCCGCAACTTCATGGCGGCCTACGCCTGCCTGCGCCAAGTGGGCTTCGGGCTGCTCGACATGGCATACTACACGCTGCAGAAGCCCTTCGAGGGCGACATCCCGGAGTTCGAGAAGAAAGCCTGGGCAAAGGCCATGGTCACGCCGCAGCTGCCCGACACGTGCATGACCGTGCAGTTCAGCCACATCATGTCGGGAGGCTACGCCGCCGGCTACTACAGCTACAAGTGGGCCGAAGTGCTCGACGCCGACGCCTTCAGCGTGTTCAAGAAAGAGGGCATATTCAACCGCGAGACGGCACGGCGCTTCCGCGAAGAGGTGCTCTCCAAGGGCGGCACCGAGCACCCCATGGCGCTCTACAAGCGGTTCCGCAACGGCGAGCCTACCATAATAGCCCTGCTGCGCCGCAACGGCATAAGGCAAAACGGGAGGAAACGGCAATGACCGCAGACGACAAGCAACTCAAGCTCGACCTGCGCTACCTGCGCATGGCCAGGATATGGGCCGAGAACAGCTACTGCCGGCGGCGCAAGGTGGGCGCGCTCGTGGTGAAAGACAAGATGATAATCAGCGACGGCTACAACGGGACGCCGAGCGGCTTCGAGAACGTGTGCGAGGACGAGGGCAACATCACGAAGCCATACGTGCTGCACGCCGAGGCCAACGCCATAACGAAGCTGGCCCGAAGCTCCAACAACAGCGACGGCTCGACGCTCTACGTGACGGCCTCGCCCTGCATCGAATGCTCCAAGCTAATCATACAGGCCGGCATCAAGCGCGTGGTCTACGGCGAGAGCTACCGCCTCGAAGACGGCATCGCGCTGCTCCGGAAGGCCAACATCGAAGTAATACAACTAAACCCCGACGACTATGAACCAGAAGAAGTCTAACCGCTTCATGCCGCTCGCCATGGCACTGTGCGTGGTGGTGGGAATCCTCATCGGCACCTTCTACGCCAACCTCTTCTCCGGCAACCGGCTCAGCATCATAAACTCAAGCGGCAACAAGCTCAACAACCTCCTGCACATCATCGACGACCAGTACGTGGACACCGTAAACGTGAACAACCTCGTAGAGGGCGCAATGCCGCAAATACTGGCCGAGCTTGACCCGCACTCCGTCTACATAAGCGCCAAAGACGTGCAGGCGGCCAACGACGAGCTGAAAGGCTCCTTCTCGGGCGTGGGCATCGAGTTCACCATACGCAAAGACACCATCCACGTGGAGAACGTGGTGAAGAACGGGCCGGCCGAACGGGCCGGGGTGGCCGCTGGCGACAAGGTCGTGAGCGTTGACGGCAAGCCGTTCGTAGGCAAGGCGGTCACGCAGACCGAGGCCATGCGCAGGCTGAAGGGGCCAAAGGACACGAAGGTGAAAATCGGGGTGCTGCGCTACGGCGAGAAGGGCGTGCGCTACTTCACCATCACGCGCGGCGACATACCGCAGCACAGCATCAGCGCAGCCTATATGCTCGACGGCGCGACGGGCTACATCAAAGTGAAGAACTTCGGCGAGAACACCTACCCCGAACTGCTCATCGCGCTGGCCAAGCTCTCGCAGGAGCACTTCTCCAACCTCGTGATAGACCTGCGCGGCAACACCGGGGGCTACCTCGCCTCCGCCGTGCAGATGGTAAACGAGTTCCTGCCCAAGGACCGCCTCATCGTCTACACCGAAGGGCGCAAGTCGCCCCGGCAGGAATACCGCAGCGACGGGCGCGGCGCCTACCAGGCCATGCCGCTCGTGGTGCTCATCGACGAAGGCTCAGCGTCAGCCTCCGAGATATTCGCCGGGGCCATACAAGACAACGACCGCGGCACCGTAATAGGCAGGCGCTCGTTCGGCAAGGGCCTCGTGCAGCAGCCGATAGCCTTCAACGACGGCTCGATGGTGCGCCTCACCATCGCACGCTACCACTCGCCATCGGGCCGCTGCATACAGAAGCCCTACACGGCAGGCGACGACCGCAGCTACGAGGAAGACCTGCTGAGCCGCTACCAGCACGGGGAGTTCTTCTCGCAAGACAGCATCAAGCACAACGGCCCGGCCTACCACACATCCATAGGCCGCACCGTCTACGGCGGGGGAGGCATCACGCCAGACATATTCGTGCCCGAAGACACGTCGGACGTGACGTCGTACTACAAGGAGGCGAGCCTGAGCGGGCTTATAATACAGTTTGCCTACAACTACACCGACAACCACCGCGCCAAGCTAAAGGAGTTCGGCGACATGGAATCGCTGTCAGACTACCTCGTAAAGCAGAACACGGTGGAAGAGTTCGCAAGGTATGCGGCAAAGAACGGGCTGCGCCGGCGCAACCTCATGATACGCAAGTCGCACAAGCTGCTCGAGCGATACATCAACAGCCGCATAATCTACAACATACTCGACGAGCAAGACTGGCTCGAATACCTCAACCAAGACGACCCCGCCATCGACGCCACGCTCAAGGTGTTCAAGGCGGGCAAGGCCTTCCCCGAGCCGCCAGCCGACGCCAAGGGGAAGGCAACGGCCATGTCTGCCCATGCCTACGACCACCGCGCCACGCTCGCCCCGCACACAACAATGGCCTATGCATAAGCAAGAACTGAGGCAAGCCATACGCGACCGCAAGCGGCAGCACACCGGCGGCGAGCTGGCCGCAATGTCGCTCGCCGCCGCCACGAGGCTCGCCGCCCACCCGCGCTTCCGCGCCGCACGCACGGTGCTGCTCTACCACCCGCTGCCCGACGAAGTGGACACGCGCCCGCTGCTCGCCTGCGCACAAGAGAAGCGCATACTGCTGCCCCGCGTAGCCGACGGCGAGCACCTTACGCTGCACGACTACACCGGCCCGGGAAGCCTGGCCGAGGGCGCGTTCCACATCATGGAGCCAACGGGAGAGCCATTCGGCGACTACGCCGCCATCGACCTCGCCATAATACCCGGCATGGCCTTCGATGCCCGGGGCAACCGCCTCGGGCGCGGGCGCGGATACTACGACCGCCTGCTGCCGCTGCTCGCCAACGCATACAAGATTGGCACCTGCTTCCCGTTCCAGCTCGTAGGCAACGTGCCGACCGACCCCACCGACGCAAGAGTGGACGAGGTGGTATGCTGACTATGGCCGCGCCCGCCCCATTCCGCGCCCACGCCCCCAGGCGGCGGACGGCCCTTCGGCCATGGCCGGGGAAAAATTCCTGGCCGATTTGTTTGGCCGTTTGAAAAAAACATATTACCTTTGCACTCGCTTTCGGATGGAAGCTTTGCCCACTGGCAAAAGGAGAGATGGTAGAGTGGTCGATTACAGTAGTCTTGAAAACTACCGTACCGAGAGGTACCGGGGGTTCGAATCC
>CALUMB010000070.1 GCA_944321645.1 uncultured Prevotella sp. | reverse complement strand
GCTATGTCCTCACGAGGTTGCGGCCTGCGTCGATGCGCAGGAAGATGAACAGCAGTATGGTGAAGCCCCACAGCGACGAGCCGCCGTAGCTGAAGAACGGCAGGGGTATGCCTATGACGGGCGTGAGGCCGAGCACCATGCCAACGTTGATGAACACGTGGAAGAGGAAGATGGAGAGCACCGAGTAGCCGTAGATGCGCCCGAAGCGGAACGGCTGCCGCTCGGCGAGGTGTATGAGCCGCAGCACGAGCGCGAGGAAGAGGATGAGCACGCCGGCAGAGCCGAGGAAGCCTTCCTCCTCGCCCACGGTGCAGAAAATGAAGTCGGTGTCTTGCTCCGGCACGAACTTCAGCTTGGTCTGGGTGCCGTTTAGGAAGCCCTTGCCCTCCAGGCCGCCGGAGCCTATGGCTATCTCGCTCTGGTGGACGTTGTAGCCCGCGCCTGAGAGGTCTTCCTCGAGGCCGAGCAGCACGTTGATGCGCACGCGCTGGTGCGGCTCGAGCACGTTGTTGAGCACGTAGTCGGCGGAGTAGAAGAACGCCACCGAGCCTACCGTGAAGGCCATGATGAGCCAGTAGTTGCGCAGCCGCGAGCCGAGGGCGGCCACGGCGAGCCACGCCAGCGTGAGCGCTATCACGCCGAGCTGCACCCAGACCACGTCGAACGGTATTACGAACACGGAGAACAGCAGGCCCGCCGCCGTGAGGCCCACGCCGTAGGCGAGCATCGCGACGGTGGTGCGGCGGTCGCGGCAGTAGGCCATCACCATGCCTGCGGTGAACACCTCTACGAGCAGCAGCACCACGAACTTGCCCACCGACGTGGGCGTGCCGAACATATAGACCTGCTCGAAGCGTATGCCCACCACGAAGTAGAGCACCGCCGCCACGCCCGTGAAGAGCACGCAGCCGGGCATGCCCTCGCGGTAGAGCACGAGGAAGAAGGCCAGGTAGACCAGCGCCGAGCCTGTCTCGCGCTGCATGATGATGAAGAGCATCGGGGCGGCGATTATGGCCAGCGCCCCGGCGAAGTGCTTCCAGCGGTGGATGTTGTAGCCGTAGGCGCTCATAAACTTGGCCAGGGCCAGGGCCGTGGCGAACTTGGCGAACTCGGCGGGCTGCACCCGGAGCGGCCCCAGCACGAGCCACGACCGCGAGCCTTTTATCTCGTGGGGGTTGAATATCGTGGCGAAGAGCAGCAGCAGCAGCAGGCCGTAGATGACGTAGGCGAACGTGTCGTAGAAGCGGTCGTCGAGCAGCAGCAGCACCAGGCCGAGGCACACCGACGTGGCTATCCACACCACCTGCATGCCCGAGCGGGTGTCGAGGCTGAAGATGTCGGTGTCGCCGTAGCTGTAGCTCGCCCCGCAAACGCTTATCCACCCGAAGGCGAGCAGTGCCAGGTAGATGCCTATGGTCCACCAGTCGAGCGAGCGGAGCACCCCGGGCTGTTTATCTGTTTGTTGCGTCATACTGTATGCGTCTGTGCTGGAACTCTTCCGCCTTCTTCTCCGATTCGGGCGAGAGCTTGCCGTTTATGTACTTCTCCATCATCATCGAGCCTATCGGCACGCCGTAGTCGGCGCCCCAGCCGCCGTTCTCCACATACACGGCGATGGCTATCTTGGGGTTGTCCTTCGGGGCGAAGCCCATGAACACCGAGTGGTCGTGGCCTCGGTTCTGGGCCGTGCCGGTCTTGCCGCAGGCTTCGTATTCGGGGCGGTTGGCAGCCCGGCAGGTGCCGCGCAGCACCGAGCTGCGCATCCCCTCCACCACCACGTCGTAGGCCCAGCGCGGCGCCATGCTGTAGTGGCGGCGCGTGTAGGTGGTGTCGAGCGGCTCGCCCTCCACCTCCTTCACCACGTGCGGCACGTAGTAGTAGCCCCGGTTGGCGATGGTCGCGCCGAGGTTGGCTATCTGGAGCGGCGTGAGCGTCACCTCGCCCTGCCCGATGGATATGCTTATCACGGTCAGCCCGTTCCACGAGCCGTTGTAGATTTGGTCGTAGAACTCGGCGTTGGGTATCAGGCCGCGCTTCTCGCCGGGCAGGTCTATGCCGAGGCGGTAGCCGAATCCCATGCTCACCATGTAGTCGCGCCAGCGGTTCATGGCCTCCTGTGCGCTCTGGTACTTGCTGCGGTTGCCTATCATGTAGTAGAGGCCCCAGCAGAAGAAGGCGTTGCACGAGGTGCTGATTGCGTCGACGATGGCCAGCGGCGAGCTGTGGCCGTGGCAGCCGACGTGCAGCCCGCGGAAGTAGAAGCCGTGGTGGCAGGGGAACATCGTGCCTGGGGTTATGATGCCTTCGCTTAGGTATGTCAGGGCCTGCGTGGTCTTGAAGGTTGACCCCGGCGGGTAGAGGCCCATGATGCTGCGGTTGAGCAGCGGCTTCCATGGGTCGAGCTGCATCTTTAGGTGGTTCTTGCTCCGGTGCCGGCCCGACATCACGCGGGGGTCGTATGTGGGCGACGACACCATGCACAGCACCTCGCCCGATTGCGGCTCGATGGCCACGATGCTGCCTATCTTGCCCTCGAGCAGCCGCTCGCCGAGGGCTTGCAGCTCCACGTCGATGCCCAGCGTCAGGTTCTTGCCCGCCACGGGGGCGCGGTCGAGCTGCCCGTCCTTGTAGCGGCCCTGTATGCGCCCGTGGGCGTCGCGGAGCAGTATCTGCACTCCCTTCACGCCGCGCAGCTGCTTCTCGTACCTGCGCTCCACGCCAAGCTTGCCTATGTAGTCGCCGGGCTGGTAGTAGTCGTCTTCCTCTATGTCCGACGGCGACACCTCGGCCACGTCGCCGAGCACGTGGGCCGCGTAGGGGTACTCGTACTGGCGGACGCTCCTTTTCTGGATGTAGAAGCCCGGGAAGCGGAACATCTTTTCCTGGAACACGCTGAACTCGTCGGGCGAAATCTGGCCCATGAAGAGCTGCTGCGTGAAGCGCGAGTAGCCGGGGTTCTTCGAGCGGTCCTTTATCTCGGCCATGCGCTTGTCGAACTGCTCGCGCGTTATGCCGAGCGTGCGGCAGAAGTCGAGCGTGTCGAGGTGGCCGCGCTCCTCGTTCATCACCACCATGAGGTCGTATGAAGGCTGGTTGTAGACCATCAGGCGGCCCTTGCGGTCGGTTATTATGCCGCGCGAGGGGTAGTCGATGCGCTTGAGGAAGGCGTTGGAGTCGGCGTTCTTCTTGTAGTCGTCGCTCATTATCTGGAGCGTGAAAAGGCGTATGATGTAGACCACGACGATGAACGTGGCCACGCCGCCTATTACGTAGCGCCTGTTGGATAGCTCGAAGTCTTTCACGGTTTCCTCACGTTCTCGATTGCAAGTATGAGCACGATGGTGAGCAGTGCGCTGCCTAATACGCACTTGGCCCACCAAAGCCAGTGGAAGAAGCTGAACATTTCGAGCGAGAAGAACGCCACGCAGTAGAGCAGCACGAGGGCGGAGGCGTAGAACGAAAACTTCATGCGCCCTATCGAGGCCACCGACGGGCGGAGGTCGCCGGGCGAGTCGCGCTGCACGAACAGCGCGAAGAAGTATGGCTGTATGGCCCCGATGAGCGTCATCGACGCGGCGGCCACGCCTGGGGTGTTGGTGAAAGTGTCTACGGCGAGGCCCAGGGCGAAGCACCACAGCAGCCTCGCCCACTTCGGGTAGCCAAGCGGGAACACCAGCGGCATATAGGCATACAGCAGCGGGGTGGCGCAGTCGAACAGGTGGATTCGGTTGAGCACCAGGGCCTGCGCCAGGCACAGCACGCAGCAAAACAGCAATCGCCTAATTGTATCTATGACCATCCGTCAGTCTGGAAAACGCAGTTACGTAAAATCATTGCCCCCCGGCGCTACTTCGCCTGCCCGATGTGGAGCGAGTCGCCCGCGGCCTCCAGCAGCCTGGCACGCTCGGCCACGGTGCTGTCGTTTATCACGTAGACGTCGCGCACCGAGCTGAAGTCGGTGGCGAGCCGCACCTTCAGGCGGTACGACAGGCCGTCGCGCGAGTTGTACACCGTCTCTATCTTGCCCACGAGCACGCCTTCGGGGAATATGGCCGAATACCCGCTCGTCTCCACCCAGTCGCCTATCTTGAAGCGGGCGTGGCGCGGGATGTCCTCGACGTAGGCCACCGCAGGGTCGCCTCCGTACCACGTGAGGTAGCCGACGTAGCCCCTGTTCCTGATGGAGCAGCTTATGCGCGACTTCACGTTGAGCACCGGCATGACCACGGAGTAGTGGGCTGACACCAGATAGACGATGCCTACGATGCCGTTGCCGCAGGCCACGCCCATGTCGGGGCGCACGCCGTCGGCGCTACCGCGGTCGATGGTCATGAGGTTGTTGGGGCTGTCGAGCGTGTTGTCCACCACTTTGGCCGGCAGGAGGCTGAAGCGCGAGAGCGCCTCGCTGCCGATGCGGTCGGCTGCCGTAGTGTCGCCGGTGGCTTCGGCGTAGAGCCGGCGCAGGTGCGACACCTGCCTCTCCAGGTAGAAGTTGCGGGTGGTGAGGGCTTCGTTGACGCGCGAGAGCGAGAAATACGACTCCACGGCGGAGTTCACCTCGTACACCTTGCCCGCCACTGCGTTGGCCGTGGAGAACCACACGCTGCCTTGGTAGGTGTTGTGGCGGAACAACAGCACGGCGCACACCACCTCTAATGCCACGAATAGCATCCAGTGGGCGTGTTTGGCGATGAACTCAAAGAGGTTGCGCATATTTTCGTCAATCCATGATTTATGGCCGCCAGTCCATGTCTGGCTGCGCTCTGGCCGCCCGCTCCGCCCGCCGCCGTGGCTGTTGGCGTGGGGCGGGGCATTGCGCCGCGCGGCCAATTAATTGCGTGTTGCGGGCCGGGGATTGCGGGTTGCCATCGTTGGCCATGAATTATCGTTACCGCATGAGGAACGAGAACCTGTCCACGTTCTTCAGCGCGACGCCCGCGCCGCGTGCCACGCTGTGCAGCGGGTCCTCGGCGATGTGGAACTCTATGCCAATCTTGTCGGCCAGGCGCTTGTCGAGGCCGCGCAGCAACGCGCCGCCGCCGCTAAGGTATATGCCGTTCTTCACTATGTCGGCGTAAAGCTCCGGCGGCGTGTTCTCCAGGGCCGAGAGCACGGCGTTCTCTATCTTGGCCACTGTCTTGTCGAGGCAGTGGGCTATCTCCTGGTAGCACACTGGCACTTCCATGGGCAGTGCTGTCACCCTGTTGGGGCCATGCACCACGTAGTCCTCGGGCGCCTGCTCGCCAAGGTCGGTCAGTGCCGAGCCTACGTGTATCTTTATGCGCTCGGCCATGCGCTCGCTCACCTTCACGTTGTGCTGGCGGCTCATGTACTCCTGTATGTCGGCAGTGAGGTCGTCGCCTGCTATGCGGATGGAGTTGTTGCTCACGATGCCGCCCAGCGATATCACGGCAATCTCGGTCGAGCCGCCGCCTATGTCTACAATCATGTTGCCCTCCGGCGCCTCCACGTCGATGCCTATGCCGATGGCGGCTGCCATAGGCTCGAATATCAGGTAGACGTCGCGCCCGTCGGCGTGTTCGGCGGAGTCGCGCACGGCGCGCAGCTCAACCTCGGTGGAGCCTGACGGAACGCCTATCACCATGCGCAGCGACGGCGAGAAGAGGCGGTTGCCCGTGTGTACCATCTTTATGAGTCCGCGCATCATCTGCTCGCAGGCGGAGAAGTCGGCTATCACGCCGTCGCGCAGCGGGCGCACGGTGCGTATGTTGTCGTGAGTCTTCTCATACATCATCTTGGCCTTCTCGCCCACGGCAATCATCTTGTCCGTGCGGCGGTCGAGGGCCACGACCGACGGTTCGTCCACCACAATCTTGTCGTCGCTGACGATGATTGTGTTGGCCGTGCCGAGGTCCATTGCTATCTCGTGGACAAAAGAAAAGAATCCCATAATCCTAAATACTTTATAATCATCATTGTTTTTTAACCCATAATCCACGATTCACAGTCGGCTTGGCGTCGGGCTTCGCTCCGTTGTTGGCTGCGCACAGCCCGTTTCGCGCCCGCCTGCCGCCGCGGCAGCCGGCCTCCCGGCGTGTGGCGGCACAGCCAGCTGCCGTTGCCTGCGGCTCGGGCGGCTGTGGATTGTGAACCGTGGATTATGGATTGTAACTTATGAATTGAACCAGTCGCGTATTGCCGTGTCGTAGTGGCTGCTCACGCCAAAGGCCCTTGCTGCCAGCATCCTGCGCTGCGCGAGCGTGGTTTCGGCCCCTTGCTCGTTCAGTATGTCGAGCAGCACGCCGTATTCGGCCTTGCTCGGCACAATCACCACGTCGTTGAAGTTCTTCGCCCCGGCGCGTATGAGCGATATGCCGCCTATGTCTATCTTCTCTATTATGTCGGCTTCCGAAGCCCCGCTTGCCACTGTCTGCTCGAAGGGGTAGAGGTCTACCACCACGAGGTCTATCTCCGGGATTTCGTATTGCGCCATCTGGGCGCGGTCGCCATCGTTGTCGCGGCGTGCCAGTATGCCGCCGAACACTTTCGGGTGGAGCGTCTTCACTCGGCCGCCGAGTATCGACGGGTAGGTGGTCACGTCCTCCACCTTGCGGCACCCGTAGCCGAGCGACTCGATGAAACTTTGCGTGCCGCCGGTAGAGAGGAACTTCACGCCCTCCGCGTCGAGCTTCTTAAGCAGCTCTTCCAGCCCGTCTTTGTGGAACACGGAGATAAGCGCGGTCTTGATTTTTTTCTTGTCAGCCATAGTATAAATATATAACGTTATATGCAATCAGGCTGCAAAGTTACGAAAAAGCGGTGATATGCAAAGCTTTTCGGCGAAAAAATGTTTTTTGTACACAAAGAAACGCGCTGTGGCGGCTGTCGGGGCTTGACGCTTTGCGCCCTTTGCGGCTTTAACACTTTTATGTTAACGGACGGCCGACAGGGCGGCCTGCCGTAACGCCTTGTTTCCCAATGCGTTGCGGTTGAGGCCGTTTTGCGCTCCAAAACGTGCCGTTTTAGGGCGCGTTTCGTGCCGTTTCGCATCGCGAAATGGGCCGTTTTGCTGGCTCGCGGCGCACAGGGTGCAAAGTGATGCCGTCCGCGCCGTTTTTTGGTTGCATATATGCAAGTAACGGGGCTTGGCTTCGCCGCCCTTCTGCGCAAGGCACTATCCCCTTTGGGAGAGCCGATGAGGGGCTTCCTACCTGTACACCACGGGCCGTCCGTCGGCGGTGATGCCCTCTGCCGACACCGTGACTTGCCTGCACGACGAGTTGTTGTAGAACTCTATGGTGGCCTCGCCCCGCCGGTCGGCCTTCACTGCCGGGTTCCAGTAAAGCGTGCGGCGGTGGTCAACCTCCTTGGGCATGAGGCTGTAGTCGGGCATCTGGAACGTCTCCACCTTGCTGTAGCCATCGAAGAAGGTGCGGCGCAGCCCCTTTTGCTTCACCGGGAATGTGTGGTGGGAGTACACAAACACCGTGACAGGCGAATGGCTTTCCAGTTCGGGGATGCTGACGTAGCGTTTCCAAACATTTTCGTCCTCGGAGATGTACACAGCCTTGGCCTCGTCGAGCGTCAGCGGCATTCGCTCCATGGAGTAGTTGTAGATGTGCAGTATGTCGTCTGTGCTGATTGACACGGGCGACATCGACACGCAATAGAAGTTGTTGTTCAGAATCCACACGATTGGCCTCCTCTTGTAGCTAAGCCCGCGCCGCTGCAGGTTGATTACGTGACCCATGTCTTCGTTGCTGTATGAGCCGCGCTCCTGGCTTGCGGAGGTATAAAACGACGTGCCTAATATGAGCGATGCCGACGTTATTTTGTTGAATGTCGAGATGTTCACCTCTTCGTCCTTGTCGTATGCCAACAGGTCGTCCATGTAGGCCGTCTCGCCGCTTAGCATGCTGTTTTTCGTGGTGAGCCATTCGAGCAGTTCGGGCGACTCTTCGCCCAGGTCGTACAGTTCCTCGGTGGCCTTGTCGCAGTCGTACTTCAGGTAGGCGTAGTATGCCCCGCGCTGCTCGTTCTCTTGGCCTGCGCGTGCGTTCTCGAAGATGCGCTTGCCCTTCACCTTCACTTCCTTTATCACGTGAACGCGCTCGTCCATTGGCAGCGTTGCCTCTATGCTGTCGAAGGCCGCCTCGGTGTTGACCGCCAGCGTCGGGGCATCGGTAGGCGTGCGTTCGGTCTCCAGGGGCGAGAGCGGCCGTGGCAGGGGCGAGAAGTTGCGGTCGATGCCTATGCGGTACTTTGCGGCCTCGCCGTCCTTGGCGGTGTTTAGCAGCAGCGTCCACTCCCCCTCGCAGTCGGGCAGCGAGAATGCGTAGTTGCCCGTGGAGTCGGTGGTGGCGCAGCCCCGCATCGACTCGCCCGCGCGGTTGTATAGCGTGGCGGTGAGGCTCACGTTGTCAACGGTCAGCTTCCTCTTCGCGCTGCGCAGCTGGCCGTAGAGGTAGAGCCTATCTTCGATGGGGTGCTTCCTTTCAAACGTGGCTGTGCCGTCCATCTGCGCCAGGTCGTACCGCCGCCAGCCCTGCACCATCATGAGTAGGTCGGCGGCGCGGCGGTGTGTTGAGTCGTCGGCCTCAAGGTAGTATTCCGGGTTGTGTATGTAGCCGCGCAGGTCGGATGCCAGCAGCAGCCACGTGGCGGCGTCGCCCTGGCTGCCGTTAAGCTCCGACGCGGCGTCGCGCACGGCCACGGAGAAGGTCGCGCCCGGCTCGGTCTTGGCCTTCAGTGCGAGCTTGCCGCAGGGCGAGAGCGAGCCTTCGGGCGTGAACGTTATCGCGCCCACGCCACCATGCGGGTAGACGAACACCATGCGCTCGGCCACGATGCTGCCGTCTGGGGCTATCAGGGCTATCTGGTTGACGCCCGGCGTCATGTCGGCCTTGGCCAGCCTGCGGCGTGCCACGCGCTCCGAGGGCGCGATAGTGTCCACCGCCTCCACGTTGCCGCCGCTCACGAGCGCCATTGCGAGCGGCGCGGCGAAGCCCGCCGACCGCCTCACGGCAATGTTCACATAGTGGTCGCCCACGGCGTCCACCTCCATGGCGCAGCCCTCGGCGTCGGCGGCCGGCAGCTCTGTGGTGGCCTTGTGGCCGTCGGCGGTCGTGAGCGTGAGCTTGGCGGGCGTTGCCGTTGGCTTGTAGGCGAACGTGCCGCGCCCCTCGCGCAGCGTCTTCACTGCCTCCGTAGAGCCGTCGGCCATGGCGAGCGTGCCTTCGGCCTCGACTGGCCGCCCGTCTTTGTCGGTCACGGCGAAGGCCACCCGCGAGGGCAGCCCGCCGACGAGCCTGCCGCCTTCGGGGTAGAACGCCACGTTGACCCTTTCTTGCAGCGTGGAGTCAACTTGCCTGCTGCTCGGCAGCCGCTTGCGGTAGACCGGCTCGGCTATCTTTGGGCGGCTGTAGTCGCCCTCTTGCTCCGGCTCGTCGAACACTGGCAGCACTCGGGAGAAGCACCACGCGGCATCCCAGTTGAGCATATACCGGGTGTATGCCCTCACCTCGTAGAAGCCGGAGGTGAGCAGCCTGTCGAGCCTGAATGAGCCGCTGCCGCGCCCGCCGTCGAGCCTCACCTTGCGCGTCTCGACCACCTCGCCCGTTGGGTCGAGCAGTTCCACGTAGAGCACGCGGCTCATGTCGGTGAGCCGCTGGCGGTCAGCCCTGACCACGTATGCGCTGAACCAGATGGTCTCGCCGCGGAAGTAGGCCGTGTTGTCGAAGTGTAGGTAGGCCTTCTCCTGCGGGAAGAGGCGGTTGAAGCGGTCTATGTTGGCGGCAAACTGCGCGGGGGAATCTGTTTGTTGGGGCGTGCCATTGCCGTTGTTGTCGTTTGCATGGCGTGGCGCAGCCTGTGCCATATTGGCCAAAGCGCCCATAAGCAGCGCCGCCGTAAGAAGTATCTTTATGTTCATGACGCAATCCTTAAACCTTAAAAAATGCCTGGCTTCCCGATGCCGGGGCATGGAAAAGTGCGGCACGTCAAAGTTACGAAATTTTATTTGAACGCGTCGCACATTTCCTTAGCATTTTAAATTATAAGTTGAGAATTAATGGTTAAAAGTTGGCTGCGCAAGGCACTATCCCTTTTGGGAGAGCCGGAGATGGGCTTCCTACCTGTACACCACGGGCCGTCCGTCGGCGGTGATGCCCTCTGCCGACACCGTGATATGCCTGCACGACGAGTTGTTGTAGAACTCTATGGTGGCCTCGCCCCGCCGGTCGGCCTTCACCGCAGGGTTCCAGTAGAGCGTGCGGCGGTGGTCAACCTCCTTGGGCATGAGGCTGTAGTCGGGCATCTGGAACGTCTCCACCTTGCTGTAGCCCTCGAAGAAGGTATGGCGCGCTCCTTTCTGTTTGGATGGGAACGTGTGGTGGGAGTAGAGGAACACCGTGACTGGCGACCTAAGCATGTCGTTCCTTATGCTGAGGTATCTCTTCCAAACGTTTTCGTCCTCGGATATGTAGACCGACTTGAAGTCTTCGAGCGAGGCTCCCATAAACTCGTTCTTCATCCCGTTGATTTCCTCGATGTCGAAGTCCTCATATTTCAGGGATGTCGAAGTTTGCGTTACAGTGTAGAAGGCGTTGTTTAACACCCACACTATCGGCCTGTGTTTGTACGACATCCCGTTTCGCTGTGCAAAAATCTGGTGGCCGAGGAGTTCTTCCTTTATGTAAAGTTCTATATATTTTTTTGTGTCGTCCATGCTAAAGTGTATTCCGTTATCGCCACCTGGTGCCGTGTCTATTTTGGGCAGGATGAGTGAAGTGATGATTCCTTTCCCTTCCGTTTCCCTAACACGAATAATTTTGTTTTCCATTGTGTCAGGATGGCTGGATATGATGTTCTCCATGTCAGCCGCCGATCCGCCGAAGAAGTTGTTCTTGCTTTTCAGCCACTCGAATATCGTCGGCATATCCCCGCCGCTGTCGTATATTTCATCGGCCGCCTTGTCGCAGTCATAGCGTAAGTACGACTTATATGCCCCGCGCTGCTCGTTCTCCCACGCCGCGCGTGCGTTCTCGAATATGCGCTTGCCCTTCACCTTCACTTCCTTTATCACGTGTACGCGCTCGTCCATGGGCAGCGCGGCCTCGATGCTGTCGAATGCCGCCTCGGCGTTGACCGCCAGCGTCGGGGCATCGGTATGCGTGCGTTCGGTCTCCAGTGGCGAGAGCGGCCGGGGCAGGGGCGAGAAGTTGCGGTCGATGCCTATGCGGTACTTTGCGGCCTCGCCGTCCTTGGCTGTGTTTAGCAGCAGCGTCCACTCCCCCTCGCAGTCGGGCAGCGAGAATGCGTAGTTGCCCGTGGAGTCGGTGGTGGCGCGGCCCCGCATCGACTCGCCCGCGCGGTTGTAGAGCGTGGCGGTGAGGCTCACGTTGTCAACGGTCAGCTTCCTCTTCGCGCGGTGCAGCTGGCCGTAGAGGTAGAGCCTGTCCTCTATGGGGTGCTTCCTTTCAAACGCGGCGGTGCCGTCCATCTGCGCCAGGTCGTACCGCCGCCAGCCCTGCACCATCATAAGCAGGTCGGCGGCGCGACGGTGGGTGGAGTCGTCGGCCTCGAAGTAGTATTCCGGGTTGTGTATGTATCCGCGCAGGTCGGAGGCCAGCAGCAGCCAGGTGGCGGCGTCGCCCTGGCTGCCGTTAAGCTCCGACGCGGCGTCGCGCACGGCCACGGAGAAGGTCGCTCCCGGCTCGGTCTTGGCCTTCAGCGCGAGCTTGCCGCAGGGCGAGAGCGAGCCTTCGGGCGTGAACTTTATTTCGCCCACGCCATCCTGCGGGTAGACGAACACCATGCGCTCGGCCACGATGCTGCCGTCTGGGGCTATCAGGGCTATCTGGTTGACGCCCGGCGTCATGTCGGCCTTGGCCAGCCTGCGGCGTGCCACGCGCTCCGAGGGCGCGATAGTGTCCACCGCCTCCACGTTGCCGCCGCTCACGAGCGCCATTGCGAGCGGCGCGGCGAAGCCCGCCGACCGCCTCACGGCAATGTTCACATAGTGGTCGCCCACGGCGTCCACCTCCATGGCGCAGCCCTCGGCGTCGGCGGCCGGCAGCTCTGTGGTGGCCTTGTGGCCGTCGGCGGTCGTGAGCGTGAGCTTGGCGGGCGTTGCCGTTGGCTTGTAGGCGAACGTGCCGCGCCCCTCGCGCAGCGTCTTCACTGCCTCCGTAGAGCCGTCGGCCATGGCGAGCGTGCCTTCGGCCTCGACTGGCCGCCCGTCTTTGTCGGT
>CALUMB010000069.1 GCA_944321645.1 uncultured Prevotella sp. | reverse complement strand
CCTATTTTATTATGCTAAAATTTATCAATCAACGCACTTATTTTCAACGGATTAGTTACAAATTTAACGAAGTATTACCTTAATTTTCAATTCTTAATTTCTCTCTCTCTTCGGCTTGCCCGCGCTGCGCGCCAGCCGGGCGAACACGCCGTCCATGGAGTCGGCCCCGTAGCGTTGCTTCAGGGCGCGTGGGGTGTCGAGGGCTTCGATGCGCCCGTCCACCATTATGCTCACGCGGTCGCAATATTCGGCCTCGTCCATGTAGTGCGTGGTCACAAACACGGTGATGCCGCTGTCGGCCGCGTCGTATATCAGCTCCCAGAAGCGGCGGCGGGCGGCAGGGTCTACCCCGCCCGTAGGCTCGTCGAGGAACACCACCTGCGGCCTGTGGAGTATGGCCACCGAGAAGGCCAGCTTCTGCTTCCACCCCGGCGGCAGCGCCCCCACGTAGGCGTTGCGCTCGGCCTCCAGCCCCAAGCGCGAGAGCATGGCGGCAGACTCGCGGGCAATCTCGCCGCCCGACATACCGTAGATGCCGCCGAAGAGGCGCAGGTTCTCCCACACCTTAAGGTCGTCGTAGAGCGAAAACCTCTGGCTCATGTAGCCAATGTGGCGTTTCACCATCTCCGGCCTGGCGGCAATGTCGAAGCCCGCCACGCTGCCGCTGCCCTCCGTGGGGCGGCTGAGGCCGCAGAGCATGCGCATGGCCGTGGTCTTGCCCGCCCCGTTTGCGCCGAGGAAGCCGAATATCTCGCCGCGCCTCACGCCAAACGAGATGTGGTCTACGGCCACGAAGTCGCCGAACCGCTTTGTCAGCCTGTCGGCCCGTATCACAGTCTCTTCCATCACCCTTCCTCCGTTTCCGTGTCCAACAGCATGAAGCAGTCCTCCACCCCGGGGCCGATTTGCCTCACGTCCACCGAGGCGTGGCCGCAGCGGGCGAGGTGTGCCGACAGCCCGGCGGGCGAGGCCCCGGGGCGCAGCGTCACGTGGTAGGTGTCGCCAAACGAGAAGGCCGACCCCACCAAGCCGCAGCCGCCGAGGTCGGCTGCCAGGCGGTGCATATCCTCCGAGCGCACGGCGTAGAGCCGGCGCGGGTAGCGCGCCACAAGCCCGGCGGGCGTGTCAACGCCGAGGAAGCGCCCCGCCCTCACGAGGGCTATGCGGTCGCAAAGCCCGGCCTCGTCCATATACGGCGTCGATACTACGATTGTCACGCCCTGGCTGCGCAGCCTAAGCAGCGTGGCCCAGAACTCCTTGCGCGACACGGGGTCTACGCCAGTGGTAGGCTCGTCGAGCAGCAGCACCTCCGGCCTGTGTATCAGGGCGCAGCTCAAGGCCAGCTTCTGCTTCATGCCGCCCGACAGCTGGCCCGCCCTGCGCCGGCGGAACGGCTCGAGCTGGCCGTAGATGTCGGCCACGAGGTGGCGGTTGGCGTCCACCGTCGTGCCGAACACGGTGGCGAAGAACTGCAGGTTCTCCTCCACCGTGAGGTCTTGGTAGAGCGAGAAGCGCCCCGGCATATAGCCAATCAGGCCGCGCACGGCGCGGTAGTCGGCCACGACGTCGCGCCCGGCCACCTCTGCCCGCCCGCCGTCGGGCAGCAAGAGCGTGGCGAGTATGCGCAAGAGCGTGGTCTTGCCCGCCCCGTCGGGGCCTATTATGCCGTAAAGCTCGCCCTCGCCCACGGCAAAGTCAAGCCCCCGCAGTGCCTCAACGCGCCCGTATGCCTTCTCTATGCCCTCCACCCTTACAGCGTACATACAGTTCCCTCCCGTTGCTTCCGTATCACTCGAACCTCACGTCGCCATACATCCCGCGCTTTA
Organism: uncultured Prevotella sp.; assembly: GCA_944321645.1. GTDB lineage: Bacteria > Bacteroidota > Bacteroidia > Bacteroidales > Bacteroidaceae > Prevotella. The sequence goes on along the minus strand of CALUMB010000069.1, from coordinate 10,476 downwards.
TGTAGCCGTCGTTCTTCACGGCCACCTTCACCGCATACACCAGGTTTGAGCGTTCGTCGCGCGTCTGTATCGTCTTCGGGGTGAACTCCGCCTTGTCCGAAATCCACTCCACCCTGCCGGCATACTCGCGCCGCTCGTCCTCGCCTTCGTCGGCGTACACCTCCACGCGCTGGCCGACCTTCAGCTCGGTGAGCTGCGGGGCAGACACATACACCCGCAGGTGGACGTCCTCCAAGTCGCCCACCATAAACAGGCTGCGCCCCTCGGCGGCCAGCTCGCCGCGCTCGGCATACTTGGCCAGCACCGTGCCGCCCACGGGGCTTACTATGGAGCACCGCCCTATGCGGTCCTCCACCTGGGCGAGCTGCGCCGCGAGGGCCTCCACCTGCGCCTCGGCGCCACGGTTTCCCTTCTCGAGCGTCTCGCGCTGCGCGTCTATCTGCCTTTCCAGCGTGGCTATGCGGGCGTCGATGTCGTCCAGCTGCTTGGCGTTGGCAGCCCTCTCGGCCACGAGCGTGGCAAAGCGTTTGCGCTCGCGCTGCTGCGTGGCCAGCTCCTGGCGCAGCGACGCCACCTGGCGGGCCACGTCGAGGCTCCTGCTGCCGGTGGCCCTGATGGTGGCCTCAAGCTCCAGCTTCTTCAGGTGCAGCTGCGTGGTGTCTATCTGGCCGACGGCCTGCCCGGCCTCCAGCGTGGTGCCTTCGGCGGCGTCGAGCCACAATATCTCGCCCGCGCCCATGGCCGACACCACCACCTCCGTGGCCTCGAACACGCCCGAAGCGTCATATCCGTCATCCCCGCCGCCGCACGACGCCGCCGAGAAGGCGCCGCCAACGGCTGCCGCGAGGGCAAAGAGTGCTGATGGTTTCATGCTGTATAAAGAATATTTCCCATACCACAAAAATAGCGAATTTTAGCCGCCCGCGCCGCCGTTTAACCATGTTTAACCCGAAGAAAGCCCGAAATTGCCAGAAACACAGGCCCGTGTCGCGGCCCGCCCGCACTTCGCCCAACCGGCCGCGCGGCTTTACCGCCCACAGCAGAGCCACCCGGCCGATGCCGCAAGATTGGCCGAAGCCCTTCTTTTACGCCTGCCACGCAGGCTTCCCCACCATCTCCCAGCATGGGCAGGGGGTGGCCGCAACGGTTCTGCCAGCACCCTCCCGCCACATCCGGCCCGCTCCACTTGAAGCCCACAAACGCGCCCATGCCGCACCGACCCAGACAACACCCTGCACCAGCCAGGCCGCGACGCGACGGTTCTGGCGGCACTACGGAAACGGGCATGAAACGTTAAGGCATCTTAAACAGCCATGCCAGCAATACGATCGCATCGTTTCGCTTTCCAAAACAGGCCGTTTCAGGCTGCAAAACGGCACGTTTTAGAAGCCGAAACGGCCTGTTTTGGAAAGCGAAACAACTGATTTCGCAACGCGCTGGCGACCAAGCCGTTACGCAACACTCCCCAAACCGCCTGATTTCACAATAGTTAACATCCGTCCAGCACACCGCAACCCGCCCCTACCGCCACCGACAATGGTGCCACTGCCAAGGGAACGAAGCGTGTGCGGCCACCCAGCCGCAGTTGCGGATGGCCACAGCCACAAGCGGGAGAGGCAGAAAACGCACTCAAAAGAACAAACGAAATGATTAAGTCAAGGCAGCCGCTATTTATCAAAGACACGAATTTCAGATTTAGCACAGGTTGGCTGGACATTGACTATTTCGGGATTGAGGAGAAAAACTTTACCCTGACCATCATAGTGTTCAACAGCGATTATTATTATGGCCGAACGTCGGCCATGGGCGTGAAAAAAGGGAACAACACCTTTTCCGTCTATCTCGGAACAGGGCTGGCCAGCGACAAATGGTATAATTTTGCCATATTCGACGGAAACACTTTAATCGGCGGAGGCAGGCATTGAACGAAAACGCGGCATGGCGCGATGCCCCGCCCGGTGCTTAAGGACACAAAACCGGAAAAAACGGACAAGAAAAAGGCTGCGGCAGCGACCTTTTTTTGCCCATTTGTGCCTACCTTTGCAGTCAATTCCCATACAAATGCATACACTAAGGCACATTTTTGCGCTCGCCGCCGCCGCGCCGCTGGCATTGGCCTCGTGCGACGGCGTGTTCGACTACCATCCCTACGACGCTCGCTTCAGCGGCGAGACGGACCACAACGCCTCGGCCATCGTGCGCATCGAGGAAGCCACGAGGGGCAAGGACACGCTGCGGGTGGCCTTCATTTCCGACACCCACGAGTGGTACTCTGACACCGAGGACATGGTGGCCGACATCAACGCCAGGGGCGAGGCCGACTTCGTGGTACACCTGGGCGACCTCACCGACTGCGCCACCACAAAGGAATTTGTGTGGCAGCGCGACGTGCTGGCCAAGCTGGCCGCGCCATACGTTGCACTGCTGGGCAACCACGACTGCCTCGGCACGGGCGAGGAGGTGTATACCAGGATGTACGGCGAGCCAAACTTCAGCTTCATTGCCGGGCGGGTGAAGTTCGTGTGCCTCAACACCAACGCCACGGAATACGACTATGTGGCGGCCAACCCCGACTTCGACTTCATCGAGCGCGAGATGACTGCCGACTCGGCGCTGTTCGACCGCGCCGTGGTGTGCATGCACGCCCCGCCCTTCAGCGACCAGTTCAACAACAACGTGGCCAAGCCCTTCGAGCTTTACATGAAGTATTTCCCTGGCTTGATGTTCTGCGCCTACGGCCACAACCACGCCACGGCGGCCTCCGACCTGTTCGGCGACGGACTGATGTACTACGGCGTGGGCTGCGCCGAAGACCGCGCATACCTGATGTTCACCTTCACACCCGACGGCTATGAGTACGAAGTGGTTAGCTATTAGCCTGGCGGCGACGCTCGCCTCGGCACCGCTGCGGGCGCAAGGCCACACGTGCGTGGCGGCCACAGACACCGCCCATGCCGCCACGGCCATGCCTGCCGACAGCGCGTGGGCAGGCCATGCGCACGACGGCTCGGTGCTGACGCGCTACGACCGCCGCGTACACCGCTACCGCCGCCACTGGCAGAGCCTCATACCCACGCAGTCGGTGGTGCAGTTTGCGGGCAACATGGGGCTGCTGTCGTTCGGCGTGGGATGGGACTACGGCCGCCGCAAGCAGTGGGAGACGCACCTGCTCTTCGGCTTCCTGCCGCGCTACGGCAGCAGCCGCGCAAAGACAACGATGACGGTAAAGGAGAATTTCATCCCCTGGAGCGTGGCCTTAGGCGACCGCTGGGCGGTCGAGCCGCTGTCGGTAGGGCTATACATAAACACGGTGTTCGGCCCGGAGTTCTGGCGCAGCCAGCCCGCGCGCTACCCCAAGGGCTACTATTTCATGTCCACGAAGATGCGCCTCAACGTGTTTGTGGGCCAGCGGGTGGAACTCACGCTGCCCCGCAACCGCCGCAAGTTCGTGAAGGGCATAACGGCTTTCTACGAGCTGAGCACGTGCGACCTCTACCTGCGGGCGCTCGTGCTCGACAGCCACGTCAAGCTGACCGACATTTTCGGGCTTTCGCTCGGCCTGAAGTTCCAAGTGTTTTAGGACTAAGTGGGCGGGCATGCAGAGAGTGTAAGAACTTATAGGAGGCATAGGAAGCATAGGCTTAGACAGGAGACGGAAAGGCTGCGGACGCAATCGAAGACAATGCTGTTTTACGATTGCGCCCGCAGCCTTTATGCGCATTGGGGCAGTTTTGCGTCATGCGGCTGCGCCAAGGGCGTCAGCGGAAGTCGAACCAGAGCTTCACCCGCAGCCCCTGGTCGCCCTTGTTTATGCGTATGCCGCTTGGCTGCGCCTCGGGGCCGAGCTGTTCGATGGGCTTGTATGAGCGCATCCCGGGGATTTCGAGCAGGAACGATATGTCGCCTTCGGGGAAAGGCTCCATCGTGCGCTCGGTGCGGTGGCGCGGCTCTTCGGGCGTGAACACGCGGAAGTAAAGCCCGTCGGTCTCGCTGTAGACGGTAAGCGGGGCCGTGTCGGAGAGCAGCTGCGCCCAGTATACGTTGGCGTGGTAGCCCTTGAACTCCGGGTAGGCGAGCCGCGAGGCGCCCTCGCCCGTCACGGTGTTGTTGTACTGCTTCTCCCATAGGCCGAACACAGGGCCGCGCAGGCGGTTGCGCCACACGCGGTAAGGCCCCTTGCCCACCCAGCGCATGGCCTTGGCCTCGCCCTCCGGGTAGGAGAAGCTGAAGCCGAGGTTCTTCACTTTCTGGTCGAAGAACGCCCCGTCGAACTTGCCTCCGTCGCGACGGTTGAGTACAACGGCATCCATGCCGAGCACGCCGCCGGGCGTCATGCGCCACACTATGGAGTCGGCTGCACCCGTGTAGTGCATCACAAGCAGCGCGTCGCCGCCGTCCTGCCGCGCCACGATGCCCTTGAGCTTCATCTTCATGCCCACGGGCAGCGGGCCGCCGGAGAGCGGGAATGGCTTGCCGTCCACCGTGACGCTCCTGAGCATGCCGTCGTCCGCGCCGAACTCAGCCCTCACCCCGGCGGCTTCGAGCACCGTGCCGCTCACCGTTGCTCCGCGGCTCGAAACCGACATTGGCTTGCGCCGGGCGTAATACTCGTCGGCGTAGCGCATGGGGAAGGCCCACTCGTTGATGGTGTCGCCGCAGCTGGCAAGCGCGACGAGGCACAGCACGTCGCCCTCGGCAAAGCCTTCGGGCAACGCTATGGTGGCCGTGCCGCTCTCGCCCGGCGCGATGTCGGGCAGGCTGACTATGCCCTCGGCCACAGCCTTGCCATCTTTGCGTGCAGGCGAGGGCAGGGTCTTGACGCTGAAGCGCATCGTACACTCCGAAAGGCGGCTGAAGAGATAGCGGTTTGTTACGGTGAACCGCCCGTTCCACTGCGGACGCACGGCCATCGGGGCAATCTGGACGGGCGACCAAACGTCGCGCACGGTGTACCAGCTGCCCTCCTTCTCGCGGTGCGGGCCTACGAGTCCGTCGGGCGCGTTGGGGCCGTCGGTGTCTATGCTGTCGGCCAGGTCGGTGCGCACCACGCCCTCGTCGGCCCACGCCCAGATGAAGCCCCCGGCGAAGAGCGGGTTGCGCGACCACTGCGCCCAGTACTCGTCGAGCGACGCTCCGCCGCCCTTGTCGTACTGGCTGTGCAGGAACTCCGTGGGCATGAACACCTCGTAGCCGTTGTGCAGGCGGGCGGCACCCGTCTGGTAGGCCGGGTAGTGGTGGCAGTCAACGCCGTTCCACACGGCCCAGGGGTGTACCACGTGCCGCCGCTGCGGGTCAAGCTCGGCAAAGAGCGAGTCGAGCCGCAGGTTGTTGCCGCCCTCGTTGCCGTTGCCCCAGCAGAACACGCAGGGGTGGTTGGCGTCGGTGGCCATCATTTCCTTGAGTATGCGCGTGCCGGTGGCGGTGCTGTAGTGGTTCTGCCAGCCCGGCAGCTCGTCGAAGTAGAGCACTCCGAGCGAGTCGCAGATGTCGAGGAAGGCGTCGCCCGGCGGGTAGTGCGAGCGTATGGCGTTGGCGTTCATGCCCTTTATGAGGCGCACGTCCTCGATGTCGAGGCGACGGTTTGGCGTGCGCCCCGTCTCCGGGTAGAAGCAGTGGCGGTTCACGCCGCGTATGTTGAGCTTCACGCCGTTGAGGTAGAAGCCGTCGCGGGGGCGGAACTCAATGGTGCGGAAGCCCACGCGGTCGGTCACTTCGTGGGCCACGGTGCCGTCGGGTGCCACGAGGCGCAGCGTCAGTTCGTAGAGGTTGGGGTGCTCCGGGTCCCAAGGCTTCACGCCGGGGAAGCGCAAGGACACGCGCTGGCGGCTCTCTGAAGAGAGGGAAGCGGAGTTTTGTAGGGGTTGTTGGGAGGGTAGGTTTTGTATGGGGCGTAGGGAGGCGGCCAACTTATAACCGTCCGTCAGGCCCTCTGTCGTGAGGTCGAGCGCCAGCGTTCCGTCGGCGCGGGCGTCTATCCCGGCGTGGGCTATGTGCGCCTTTGGCAGCGCGCGGAGATATACCGGGCGGAATATTCCGCCGAACAGCCACCAGTCGGCGCGCCGCTCGGCGTTGTTCACCGAGTTGTCGCGCGACTGCTTCTCCACCATCACCTCGAGCGTGTTCTTGCCCTTGAAGTCGAGAAGCGGCGTGATGTCATAGCTGAACGTGGTGAACGCGCCTTGGTGGGTGTCGCCCGCCGGGCGGCCGTTTACGGTCACCGTGGCGTCGGTCATCACGCCCTCGAACACTATCTCCACCTTCTTGCCCTGCCACTCGCGCGGCACTCGGAAGCTGTGCCTGTATCGGCCCGTCTCGGTGCTGGGCTTGCCGCCCTTCTTCTTGTACCACCTGCCGTAGGTGTATTCGCCGAAGCCCTGCTGCTCCCAGCACGACGGCACGGCTATCTTGCTCCACTTGCCGCTGTTCTGTCCGGCGGAACAGTAGAAGTCCCACTCTGTGGTGCTCTCGGCGTCGCTCCCCGACAGGTACTGTATCTCTGTGGTTTGGGCTGCCGCACTGATGCAGCAGCCCGCTATGAGGGATGAAAATACGAGTCTTCTCATTTGTCTTCTTCTACGGGGAAGAGGTAGAACTTGCGCTTTGTGTCATAGTCCAACATCCACTGGTCCACCACGATGTGGTTGTCCAGGGCCTTTATCTCCAGCTTGTGCGTGCCGGCCTTCAGCGCGGGCAGCTCCAGCGTGCGCACGGCCTGGCCGCGCATCACGTTCTGCTTCCAGCCCTCGGAGCGGAACTTCTCTTTCAGGGTGAACACTTTCGGCTCGCCGCCGTCCACGCTCACGCTGAAGCGCAGGTCGCCGTTGTCGTTGGGCTGCGTGGGTATGAGGGCGGTGCGCAGCACGGCGTCGCCGTCCTTCGCGGTGGCGAAGGTGTATGTCAGCGTGCCGCCCTTGGGCAGGCTCACGGCATTCATGCTGTGGCCGAGCATCGCCACGGGCTGCGCCCCTTCGGTGGCACTGTCATAGTCGCAGGCGTTGCGGGCCAGTGTGCCGTCGGCGTCGATGGGGTGCGCCTTGCCGGCGGGAGCCTTCTTAAGCCACTCCTGCACCTCGGCGTCGGTGAGCAGCGTGGGCAGCAGTGGCGCGCCATGCACCGGCAGGTCGCGCGGTCGCATGTTCATCGAGCGGTTCCACTTGCCCCCGGCCATCACCTCGTTGTAGTATTCGGTCATGGCCCGTATCTCCTGGTATGCGCTTTGGCTCTTGGCCACGGCGGCGTATATGTCTGCCTGCACGTCGAACATCCACTTGGTGGTGCTGCCGTTGGCCAGCTGGCGTGCCACCTGGGCATGGAGCATCTTGCGGGCGTGGGCCTCGGCGGCCATCACGGGGTAGTATATGGCGGCGAAGTAGGCATCCTTAAGCTCCGGGCGGACGGTCTGCTGCACCTCCCTCACCGTCTTGGCCACGGCGGCGTAACGCTCGAGGTAGCGGTAAAGCTCGCCGCCGAAGGCCGTCTGGCTGAACTCAGTGTTGCGCACGGGGCTTAGGCCGCGGTCGAACGTCTGCTTCGACAGCTCAGTCTGCCCCCAGCCCATGAACTCCGGCCTGCGCTCGCCGCACAGGCGGAAGAACTCGTGCATGGCTGGGTAGAGCTTGGCGCCGGCCTCTGCGCCGAACTGGCGGCAGAGCCATGCGCGGTAGTGGTCGCCCACGGTAGCCGCGCTCACGCAGTCGATGTTCCACGCCATGTCGAGGAACAGCTCCAAGTCGTAGCCCGCCACCTTCGGGTCGTGCACGTTGGCGATCCACACCTTGCGCACGTTGTGGTCGTAGGCGGCGCGCATCTCGTTGTATATCAAGCCCGGCTGCGTGGTGCAGAGCCACAGGTAGTCGTGCGGGCGGCCCCAGTAGCTCAGGTGGTAGTACACGCCCCCGCCTCCGCTGCGCCGCTGTTCCGCCTCGTTGGAGAGGCGGGTCATGTAGCCATAGTTGTCGTCGCACCACATCAGCGTAACGTAGTCAGGCACCTTAAGCCCGCGCTCGTATATCTCGAGCACCTCCTTGTAAGGCACGAACACCTGCACCTGTTCCGCCGGGTCGCCAATGTACTTGCGCAGCAGCCCCTGCTGGTCGTCAATCACCTGCTGCAGGGCGTTGAACTTCTCGTCCATCGTCTTCACGCCCTCCATTGAGCCGTCGTGGATGCCGCGCATGCCGATGGTGAACATATTGCCGCCGGCAGAGCCTTTCACCTCCTCCAGGCGCTCTATCCAGTACTTCTGCACGGCCTGCTTGTTGGTTATGTAGTTGAAGTGTCCGCGCTCCTTCACGTCCCACTCGTCCACGTTGTTCCTGAGCAGCGGCTCGCAGTGGCTCGTGCCTATGGCTATGCCGCAGCTGTCGGCCATGGCCTTGTTGCCCGCAATCTTGAAGAAGGCCACGGTGCCGGTGTGCATACCCGGCCAGATGGCGTTGGCCCGCAGGCGCATCAGCAGCTGGAAAATCTTCTTGTAGGTCTTGGGGCCAATCTCGCCGAAGCCCGCCTTCTCGTATGTGCCGTAGCTCCAGGGGCGGGTAGTCCAGTCCTCGTCGTTGAGGAAGATGCCGCGGTACTCCACCGACGCGCCCTGCAGCGTGGAGAAGTCGCTGTCGATGGTGAGCCGCGCCTTCTTCTCCGGCGCCACGTCGCCCCACCACACCCACGGGCTTACGCCCGCCATGCGCGACAGCTCGAGCAGGCCGTAGGCCGCGCCGCGCCCGTTGGCTCCCACCACGGTCACCTGGCCGCCTATCACGGATATGTGGAAGCCGTCTATCTTTTTCTCCAGCTCGCCCAGCGGCACGCCGCCCTTTTCGAGCCGGCGGCGCACCGAGGCCGACGCCTTGTCAAGCTCCACGAGCCATATCGCGGCATCCCGCTCGCCGGCCCGCTCGGCCTCGCGGCCCGTCACGGCCTTCATGTCGGAGGCGAACATCTGGAGCGCCACCTCCACCACGGGGTCAACCTTCTTTTGCACACTGTACGTCACGGCACGCGAGCCGTCGTACAACACCACGTCCTCGGCCACGGCGCATCCCGCGCCTGCGGCCAGCAGGAGCGACAACGCCCCTGCACGGATGAGTTTCTGTCTGTCCATTTTGTCCTATCTGGTTTTGTTTTGTAGTCGCAGTTCCTTAGCCGCACGCCGCAAAGACAAACTAAGCCACTTCCAAAATTCCCGAGCGCAACTAATCTCATGCAAAGGCAACGCAAGCGAGAGGAGTGGAAAGTTCGCTTGCCATTTCCCGAGCGCAGCTAACCTGAATGCAAAGATAAAGAATTAATGCGCCAAATGCAACCCCATATATATAAAATATCGTGCAACCGTTTGCAAGAATACCACCATACACGCACACGCATACACACGACAAAGGGCGGCAACCGAAAAACGGCAGCCGCCCCTTGTCCTTTAACAGACTGCCCTTACAAAGGCCAGACTGCCACTAAGCATAGAAATTCCTTAACTAATCTTCCCAAAGGTTGAAGTTGTGTTCCTTGGAGAGAAAGGCACCTTCGTCTTTACCCGGAACAAAAGCGTCCTCTTCTTTTTGTGAATTGTTTATGGGTTCACTTCCGGCCATCATCACGCCTTCGGTTTCCATCTTCACCACTTCGATTTCAGGAATTACATACTTCTTTTTCATCTCTTACTTTTTTAACTGAATAAATAATTGTCGTTTCTATCGTTATTTTACTTCACTATTACCTTCTTTCCGTTCTTTATGTACAGGCCCTTTTGCGGATTCTCCACGGGGATGCCCATCAGGTTATAGTATATTCCGTCGTCCTCGGGCTGTGCGCCGACAGACTCGATGCCTGTAACATGATTGCCGAACGAAATGGTTTTAGCATTTGCTGCTGGCATTGTGGTATCGAGTTTAAGATAAGCCTTGCCTGCCGGAACGGTCATGCTATCGGTAATCATGGCAAAGCCAACCTCGTTTGTCGAGGGGAGCACACGTAAGCCATAGTATGTCACGAAATCATTGCTCACCAGCACAGTGTCTTTAAGGAAACCTACCAGCTTGTTGGCCGAAACGTCTGTGGAGGATGAGTCAATGACGGGAATCTTGTAATTTCCCTCCTCGCCCTTGAGCACTACGCCGGTGTAGGCAGGAACGTCGCTAACCTCAGACAGCATGGTATTGCCACCGTAAACCTTGACGATGTAGGCAGTAAGACCCGTGCCGGCAAAGTCGAGGGCCTTGTCGGTGTAAAGCGTGGAATAGCCCGCACCGGATATCTTGACAGGAACATGCTTGACTGCAAGGTATGCCTTGCCTGCCGGAACGGTCATGCTATCGGTAATCATGGCAAAGCCAACCTCGTCTGTCGAAGGGAGCACGCGCAAGCCTGAATAGGTGATTGTGTCGTTGCTCACCAGCACAGTGTCTTCAAGGAAACCTACCAGCTTGTTGGCCGAAACGTCTGTGGAGGATGAGTCAATGACGGGAATCTTGTAATTTCCCTCCT
>CALUMB010000068.1 GCA_944321645.1 uncultured Prevotella sp. | reverse complement strand
CCCCTGGGGCAGTTCAAGAAGGATTGGAGCGTGGAGCAGCTGGAGGAGCGCTTTGCCCACGAGGAAAAGGAGGCCGCCCCATCCGCGCAGGCCGGGCGCCGGGCGTGCCAGGCTTGTCCGGCTTAAACATTTTTAGCATTTGGCGTTGCATGATTTAACACGACCGAAAGTGGTGAAATAGAAACCGCAAGGCCGTTACCGGCACATAAAACGGCGGTTTTGGCCTCGCCGATTTGCAATACGGCACATTTCGCATTGCGAAACGGTACGTTCCAGAACGCGAAACGTACCGTTTCGGCTTCCCAAACGGCCTCTTTTGCAAGCCGTTTCTGCCCCAAAAGCGGCGTTTTCGGACTGTTTTCCGCCAAAAAACGGGGGCTTTCCATTGCACATCCGGCCTCGCAAGGCTTACAACCGACACAAGGCCAACAGGTTATGCGCTGCACACCCGTGGCTGCGATATTTGCGGGCAAAGCCGCGCTCCGTTCCGTACACGCGATTCTCGGCAGTGCAAACAGCGCGTTTTTTAACATTCAGCCCGCCGCCATGCCCGGCGGATGCCAGCACCGAAGTGCCGCCACGCCACCGGCAGGTGCGCCGTGGCGACTCCCGCCATTTGTGCGCCGCCTCCACGGGCAACGGCGGCAAGCAGCAGCCGTGGGCGGCGGCGCACGACTTGCGCGGCGGCAGCGGGCAACGCAAGCCGCCGACGGACAGCGCAAAACGGATTGTCACAAACCGCCGCGTTTTTGTTGCAAACTCGTTGCTTGCCGCCGCTTAGAGTGACAGTTGGAGGAGGGCGATTTCCCAAGTGTTTTTTTCCGCAACAAATTGTTGGCAATAACGCCTTTTTTCACTACATTTGCATAAGAGATGCGCCGCACGAGCCAAAGGCCGCCAAGGCCGGCCCGACGCGCCAAACGACCTGCCAATAACGATGGACTACATAGAACTGCCTGACGACACCCCACGCGAAGCGTCGTTCTTCCTCGCCATGGAGGAGTACGTAGCGCGCCATGCCAATGCCACCGACTGCTTCTTCACGTGGCAGGTGGGGCCGAGCGTCATCTTCGGGCGCAACCAGGTGGCCGAGGCCGAGGTAAACCTCGACTACTGCCGCAGCCGCGGCATAGCCACGTTCCGCCGAAAGAGCGGCGGCGGCTGCGTCTACGCTGACCGGGGCAACGTGATGATGTCGTACATAACGCAGGGCGGGCCGGTGGGCTTCACGTACAATAAGTATGTGTCGCTCGTGCTCCTCGCGCTGCGGCGCATGGGCATAGAGGCTGCGGCCAGCGGGCGCAACGACATCGTGGCGGGCGGCGGCAAGGTGTCCGGCACGGCCTTCTACCACCTGCCGGGGCGCAACATCGTGCATGGCACGCTGCTCTACGACACCGACACGGAGAACATGGCGCAAGCCTTGACGCCCCCTGCGGCAAAGCTGCTGGGCAAGGGCGTGAGGAGCGTGCGCCAGCGCATAGCCCTGCTGAAGGACTTCACGCCGCTCTCGCCCGGCGGGCTTAGGGCCGGGCTGCGGCGCGAGCTGTGCCAAGGGAGCACAAGGCTCGCTGCCGCCGACGTGGCCGCCATCGAGCGCATCGAGGCCGAATACCGCTCGCCGGAGTTCATTTTCGGCAAAAACCCGCCCTGCACCGTCGTGCACAGCCGCCGCACGGAGGGCGTGGGCAGCGTGGAAGCCCGCGTGAGCCTGCACGGCGGCAAGATACGCGGCATAAGCTTCACGGGCGACTTCCTGCCCGGCGACGTGCCAATAGAGCGGCTGGCGGAAGCCCTGCGCGGGGCGAGGCTCGAGCCGGCCAGCCTCAACGAGGCCCTAAGGGGCGGCGAGGCCGGGGCAATAAGGGGCATGGACGCACAAACGCTAATATCACTCTTGACCGAACAAACCTAAAACATACAACGCAATGGAAAACAAGCGAACCTGTCTATACGACAAACACGTGGCCCTGGGGGCGCACATCAGCCCCTTCGGCGGATTCGACATGCCGATACAGTACACCACCATCGAAGACGAGCACCGCGCCGTGCGCACGGCCTGCGGCGTGTTCGACGTGTCGCACATGGGCGAGGTGACAGTGGAAGGCCGCGACGCCGAACGCTACGTCAACCACATCTTCACGGGCGACGTGAGCAAGCTGAAGCCCGGCGAGATTCTGTACGGCATGATGTGCTACCCCGACGGCGGCACCGTGGACGACCTGCTGGCCTACAAGGCGGGCGGCGACAGCTTCCTGCTCGTGATAAACGCGGCAAACATCGACAAGGACTGGGAGTGGATGAGGCAGCAGGCCGAGGGCTTCGACATCGACCTTAGGAACCGGTCTGACGCATACGCACAGCTGGCCGTGCAAGGGCCGGAGGCCGAGCGCGTGGTGGAAGAGGCGCTGGGCATAAAGTGCAGCGAGCTGACATTCTACACGTTCAAGACGGTTGGGAATGAAGAAGCAAGAATCAACAATGAAGAAGTAAGAAGTAAGAATGAAGAAATGGCTGCGCCGGACAGTGCGCCAGCCCCTAATTCTTCATCTTTAATTCTTAATCCTTCATTAATAATAATAAGCCGCACGGGCTACACCGGCGAGGACGGATTCGAGATTTACGGCTCGCCGGACTACATACGCGAGTGCTGGGACAAGCTGATGGGCAGCGGACGGTGCAAGCCCTGCGGACTGGGCTGCCGCGACACGCTGCGCTTCGAGGTGGGCCTGCCGCTCTACGGCGACGAGCTGTCGGCAGAAATATCGCCCGTGATGGCGGGGCTGAGTATGTTCTGCAAGCTCGACAAGGCCGAGTTCATTGGCCGCGACGCACTCATAAAGCAAAAGGCAGAGGGCGTAGGCCGCAAGGTGGTGGGCATAGAGCTGGCCGACCGCGCCATTCCGCGCCACGGGTATGCCGTGCTCAAGGACGGCGAGAAAATAGGCGAGGTGACCACGGGCTACCATACCATATCGACGGACAAGAGCGTCTGCATGGCACTGATAGACTCGCGCTACGCCAAGCTCGGCACAGAGGTGGAGATACAAATAAGGAAAAAGACCTTCCCCGGCACCGTGGTGAAGAAGCGTTTCTACGACAAGCACTACAAGAAGAGTTAAGAATTAAAAATTAAGAATTAAGAGTTAAAAAAGATACCGCTGCCGCAGTTTTCAGCACAGAGCCTGCCCATGGCTATTTTTCTTAATTCTTCATTAATAAAAACGAAACCAATAACTAACAAAACATAACGATTATGGCAAAAGTAATTGAAGGACTCTACTACACAGAGTCGCACGAATATGTGAGAGTGGAAGGCGAGTATGGCTACATCGGCATCACCGACTACGCGCAAAACGAGCTTGGCAACGTGGTGTACGTGGATATGCCGGAAGTGGACGACGAGCTGACGGCAGGCGAAGAGTTCGGAGCAGTGGAGAGCACCAAGGCCGCCAGCGACCTCAACTCGCCCGTGAGCGGCACGGTGGTGGAGGTGAACTCCGCCCTCGAAGACACGCCGGAGCTTATCAACCAGGATGCCTACGCCAACTGGATTGTGAAGGTGAAGCTCTCCGACACGGCCGAGCTTGACAGCCTCATGGACGCCAAGGCTTACGAGGAGAAATACTGCAAGTAAGTTAAAAGTGAAAAATTAAGAATTAAAAGAAAATGCTTCGAGCCTGTCTCGTGGCAGAAACTGCCAACAAAGCATTTTCTTTTAACTTTTAACCTTTAATTTTTAATTCTTATGCCTTACAAGTATTTCCCCCACACAGAGGCCGACATTAAGGCCATGCTGGAGCGCATAGGGATGCAGTCGATGGACGAACTCTACGCCGGAGTGCCGGAGAGCGTGCGCCTGAAGAAAGACTACGACCTGCCGGAAGCCATGAGCGAGATGGAGGTGCGCGACTTCTTCAGGCGGCTCGGGCAGCAGAACAAGCAGCTTACGTGCTTCGCCGGAGGCGGCGTCTACGACCACTACACGCCCGCCGTGGTGCCGCAGATAGTAAGCCGCTCGGAGTTCCTCACGTCTTACACGCCCTACCAGGCCGAAATATCGCAGGGAACGCTCCACTACATATTTGAATACCAGTCGATGATGGCCGAGCTTACGGGCATGGACATATCCAACGCATCGCTATACGACGGCACCACGGCCACGGCAGAAGCCGTGATGATGGCCGCCGCCGCGGCCAAGAAGGCCAACAAGGTGCTCGTGTCGGAGACCGTAGACCCTAAGGTCCTGGCCGTGGTGCGCACATACGCCCACTTCCACGGCATTGAGATTGAAATGGCAAAAGCCACCGACGGCGCGACCGACATGGCCGACATTGAGCGGCGGCTGGCCGCCGGAGGCGTGGCGGGGGTGCTGGTGCAACAGCCCAACTACTACGGAGTGGTGGAAGACTACACCGGGCTGGCCGACGCGGCGCACGCCGCCAAGGCCCTGCTCATAATGAACAGCGTGGCCGCCGACCTGGCCGTGCTGCGCACCCCGGGCGAATGGGGGGCCGACATTGCCGTGGGCGACGGCCAGAGCCTCGGCCTGCCAATGTCGTTCGGCGGCCCTTATGTGGGCTATATGTGCTGCCGCGAGAAGCTTATGCGGAAGATGCCGGGCCGTATCGTCGGCATGACGAAGGACTCGCGGGGCCAGCGTGCCTTCGTGCTCACGCTCCAGGCTCGCGAGCAACACATCCGCCGCGAGAAGGCTACGTCGAACATCTGCTCAAACGAAAGCCTCATGGCACTGTTCGCCACCGTATATATGTCTGTCATGGGGCGGCAGGGGCTTAAGGAGGCCGCAGAGCTTTCATACGCCGGGGCGCACTACCTGATGGACCGCCTCGTGGCCACGGGCCGCTTCAAGCCGGCCTTCGACCGCCCGTTCTTCAACGAGTTCTGCGTGCGCTACGCAGGCGACGTGGACGAGCTGCAGCGGCGGTTCGTCGCCGCCGGCATATTCGGCGGCATCAAGGTGGCTGCGGACACCATCATGTTCGCCGTGACAGAGAAGCGCACAAAGAAAGAAATCGACAAACTAATCGCAACCATCTGACTTATGAACAACAGACTATACGGCAACCTTATATTCGAGCTGTCGCACGAGGGGCGGCGCGCCTACTCGCTGCCGGAGAACAAGTTCGCAGGCTACGAGGTGCCAGCCGGGCTGCGCCGCAAGGAAGACGCGATGCTGCCGGAATGCGACGAGATGACCGTAGTGCGCCACTACACCAACCACAGCGAGAACAACTTCGGCGTGAACAACGGCTTCTACCCGCTGGGCAGCTGCACGATGAAGTACAACCCGGCCATCAACGAGGAAGTGGCGGCCATGCCGGAGTTTGCCAACCTGCACCCGCTGCAGCCGGCAGACACCTGCCAAGGGGCGCTCGAAGCCTACGACGGGCTGCAACGCGCACTGTCGGAAATATCCGGGCTGGCCAAGTTCACGCTCAACCCCTTCGCCGGGGCGCACGGAGAGCTTACGGGCCTGATGGTAATACGCAGCTACCACGAGCGGCGCGGCGACACGAAGCGCACCAAGGTGATAGTGCCAGACTCGGCGCACGGCACAAACCCCGCCTCGGCCGCAGTCTGCGGACTCGACGTGGTGGAGGTGAAAAGCACGCCGGAGGGCATAGTCGACGTGGAAGACCTGCGCTCGCTGCTCGACGACTCGGTGGCAGCGATGATGATGACCAACCCCAACACGCTCGGACTGTTTGAGCGGGAGATACCCGAAATAGCCGAGCTGGTGCACGGCTGCGGCGCACTGATGTACTACGACGGCGCCAACCTCAACCCCATGCTCGGCGTATGCCGCCCCGGCGACATGGGCTTCGACGTGATGCACATCAACCTGCACAAGACGTTCTCAACGCCCCACGGTGGCGGAGGCCCCGGGGCAGGGCCTGTAGGCGTGCGCAAGGGCCTTGAGGAACTGCTGCCCGGCGAGTCAGAGATATCCGTCGGCCCATACCACGGCAACTTCGCCGTGCTGCTGCGCGCCTATGCCTACATACTCACCCTGGGCCGGGAGCACATCAAGGAAGTAGGGCCGCTGGCCACGCTCAACGCCAACTACATAAAGGAATCGCTGAAAGACGCTTACGAACTGCCCATCGACACGACGTGCATGCACGAGTTCGTGTTCGACGGACTTAAGGACAAGTCCACCGGCGTGACCACCATGGACGTGGCGAAGCGGCTGCTCGACTACGGCTACCACGCCCCGACGATATACTTCCCGCTGCTCTTCCACGAGTCGATGATGGTAGAGCCGACCGAAAACGAGAGCAAAGACACCATCGACGGCTTCATCGACGTGATGCACCGCATAGCCAACGAGGCGAAGAGCATACCCGAAGCGGTGAAAGACGCGCCGCACAACACGCCGATAGGCCGCGTAGACGACGTGCTGGCAGCCAAGCACCCGGTGCTCACCTACCGCCAGCTGGCCGCCGGAGAATAAGCAAGGTGAGGCTTGGCCGCCGGGGACCCAAAGAATCCCTGCGCCGCCAAGCCTCCTAAGATTTCCAATCCCAACCTAAAGCGACATGAACACAGACTTGATAATAATCGGCAGCGGCCCCGGCGGCTACCGCGCCGCCGAACACGCGGCCAGAAACGGGCTGAAAGTAGTCATAGCCGAGCGGGCCGAGGCGGGCGGCACGTGCCTCAACCGGGGCTGCATACCCACCAAGGCATACGCCCGCAACGCGGAGATGATAGACACGCTGCGCCACGGGGCGGACTTCGGGCTGGGCGGGCTCGGCACCGACTTCGACTTCGCCCGCGCCGCATCGCGCAAAGACAACATCGTGGCCACGCTGCGCAGCGGCATCGAGACGCTGCTCGCCGCGCCGGGCATAACGCTCGCCAGGGGCGAAGCCCGGTTCAAGGACGCGCACACCGTGGAGGTGGACGGCGAGGAATACACCGCGCCAAACATCATCATAGCCACAGGCTCGGTGCCAAAGATGCTCCCAATCGAGGGGGCCGACGACAGTGCGACGGTGTGGACATCCGACCAAATGCTCGCCGCCACCACCCTGCCCCGCCGCGTCTGCATCGTGGGAGCGGGCGTGATAGGCATGGAATTCGCCTGCATACTAAGCAGCTTCGGCTGCGAAGTGACCGTGGTGGAGTTCCTCAAAGAGTGCCTGCCCATGCTTGACGGCGACGTGGCCAAGCGGCTGCGCAAGACGGTGGAGAAGCGCGGGGTGAAGTTCTTCATGCAGTCGGCAGTGGAAGCCGTGAGAGGCGGCAGCGTCTTGTTCAGCCGCAAGGGCAAGCAAGAGGCCGTGGAGGCCGACCGCGTGCTCATGGCCGTGGGGCGCACCCCCGCCACCCAGGGCCTCAACCTCGAAGCCGCCGGCGTGGAATACAGCCCGAAAGGCATCGCCGTCGACGGCAACCTGCAGACCAACGTGCCGGGCATCTACGCCATAGGCGACGCAAACGGCCGGCAGATGCTCGCCCACGCCGCCACGATGCAGGGCATACGCGCCGTCAACCACATACTGGGCCGTGCTGACTCGATTCGCCTCGACATCATGCCCTCCGCCATCTTCACCCACCCCGAGGCCGCCTGCGTCGGCCTGACGGAAGACGGCTGCAAGGCGCAGGGCATAGCCTGCCGCACTGCACGCGCCAACTACCGCGCCAACGGCAAGGCACTGGCCATGGGCGAGGCCGAAGGCATGGTGAAGATGCTGGCCGACGAGCGCGGGCGCATCATAGGCTGCCACGCCTACGGGGCGCACTCGGCCAACATAATCCAGGAGGTGAGCGCACTGATGTGCCGCGACACAACCGCCGCGCAGCTCGCCGACATCACGCACATCCACCCCACCCTCTCCGAAATGGTGCAAGAGTGCGCCGCCGCCCTGGCCGCAGGATAAACCGCCAGCCGGGCTTGACAGCGGCGCCACGGCACCACACTTTAGCAAGAAACCGGCCTTTACGCCCCTTGGACACGACGCCAAGGGCATAAAGGCCGGTTTTGTTTAAAAGAAGGGTGTATCAAATATCAGTCGCTTGGGCAAGTGCTGCTTTAACCCCGAAGAGTATTGATTAAATATTTGTGAAATTTGTTTCGATTGCAACACACCGTTTCCTGTGTTCATGCTGGCGATATTTTTCGCGTGTGTTACCGCCTACTTTCCCCTCCTTTTCCAAAGGAGGGGTCAGGGGGTGGTTTGTATAAATAATTGAGATACAAATAGTTGTCTCGCGAGCAATAAGTGTTGCTGTTTTTACAAACCACCCCTACCCCTCCTTTGGAAAAGGATGGGAAAGCGGCGGGCTTTCTGCGAATTTAATTACGAAAGCGGCTTTACGTTTGTCTTGAACCAAGTGCATATTTAACATCTTGCTACACTTTAAGGAAAGACTTACTCCCTTTTATTCAATTTTGATACACCATCACGATCACCTGTAAGCGCGCTCGAAGATTGCGGCGCAGTCCTCGTCGGAAAGCTCGCAGGGGTTGGCGGCATAAAGCCCGCCCATGGTCTCACGGGCGTTGCGGGCGAGCGTCATGCACTCATCGCGGCTGATGCCGTAGTCGCTCATCTTCAAGTCGTCTACGCCGCAGGCCCGCTGCAGCCCGGCCAATGCGGTGAGGAAGTCCTCCGGCTTCGAGGCACCGGCCATGCCCATGGCCCGCGCCATCTTCACGAACTGACCGTCACAGGCGTGGCGCTCGACGAAGAAGCGGTAGAACTCGTTGGAAATCATTATCAACCCTGCGCCGTGGGGCAAGCCGTGGTGGTAGGCACTCATGGCGTGCTCCATCGAGTGCTCGGCGGTGGTGCTGGTGAGCTGCATGGTCAGCCCGGCAATGGTGCTGCCGTAGGCAACGCCCTCGCGGGCCTCGATGTCGCTGCCGTCTTTCACCGCGCGGGGCAGGTACTTGGCGATGTGCTCGATGGCCGAGAGGGCTATTGGCTCGCTCAGCACGTTGACAAAGCGGCTTATCATCACCTCGGTGTTGTGGAACAGGGCATCGAAGCCCTGGTAGGCGGTGTACATTGGCGGCACGGTGAGCATCAGCTCCGGGTCTACTATGGCCAGCACGGGGTTTAGTTCCGGGTGGCCAAAGCCTATCTTCTCGTTGGTCTCGTGGTTAGAGATTACGCCCCAGCAGTTAATCTCGGAGCCTGTTCCCGATGTCGTGGCCACGGTGACGATGGGCAGGCCGGGGTGACGCAGCGGCTGGCCCTTGCCCGTCCCGCCGCACACGTAGTCCCACAGGTCGCCGGGATTGGTGGCCATGGCCGCCACGGCCACGGCAGAGTCGAGCACGGCACCGCCGCCCACGGCGAGCACAAAGTCGCAGCCGTTGGCCTTGGCGCAGGCCGCTGCCTCCATCACCACCTCCCGCGAGGGGTTCTCGTGTACGTTGGCACAGATGGCGTATGCCACGCCCGCCTTGCCGAGCTGGGCCGTCACGCGGTCGAGCGTGCCGTTTGCCCTCACGGACTTGCCGCTCGAAATAAGCAGCAAGGCTTTCTTACCTGGCAGTTGCTGGCTGCCAAGCTCGTTGAGTTTCCCGCGACCAAAGAGCAGCTTGGTCGGCGTGAAAAGTGTGAAATCCATATTCATTGTCTTGTCTCCTTTATAAAAACATCCTTTATCGTCTGCTGCAAAGGTAACGCTTTCCGCAATACGCACGCATACCCGGATTACATAAGTTTGTGGCGTTATTACTGAAGCGCGGCAACCACGCCCACCGCCCACCGGCACGGCCCACCCACGCCTGCGGCAAAGGATGAAACAACGCAAGTGCGGCATGGGGCGACAATCTACGTGTTGCCATACAAGCTCATCGAGAAGATGGAGCGGCTCAAGGCGCAGGGCAAGATACGCTTCATGGGCTTCTCCTTCCACGACATCCTCGGGCTGTTCAAGAAAAATATACTCCGGTATAGGACTTCTGCCTCATCCAGCACAACCACTTGGTCCACGAATACAAGGCGGGGAAGCTCGGCCCGAAATACGCCGCCGCCAACGGCATGGGGTCGGCGGTGATGAAGCCTGTGCGCACGGGATTCCTTGCCAACCTGCCGCAGCCGATGCGCGATGCGCTTGCCTCCACGGGCATCCGCAAGCCCGACACGGAGTGGGCGTTGGACTACCTGTGGGACATTCCCGAAGTGAGCGTGGCGGTGAGCGGCATGGGCAGCATGGAGGACGTGGAGGAAAACCTTAAGTACGCCGCCAAAGCCCGCCCGAATGTGCTCACACCTGCCGAGCGCGAAGCGTTGGGCGCGGCCATCTACGCCTACCGCGATGCGCCGGGCCACATCGACTGCACGGGCTGCTACCAGCGTATCCCCTGCCCGCACAATGTGGCCATCGGCTATATCTTCGCTTACGTGTACAACAACTACATCCTGCACCGCGACAAGGAGCGGGCAATGGCGGACTACACCGTCTCTATGTCGCCCGTGCAGCGCGGCGACCCGGCCTCCTCGTGCGTCGCTTGCGGCGAGTGCCTGGCAAAATGCCCGCAGCATTTAGATATTCCAAAACTATTGGCGAGGGTGAAGGAGACGATGGGGAAATGATGCTTGTGCGGCTCTGCGGTTTTATAAGCCTAAACAAATCCGCGGCTCCGGGCGTCACATTATTTAACCGGCACGCATTTTCAGGTGGATTTTCTTTTTTGTACTTTTGCCGTAACAGGTAATCAGTAAACAAAAACAGCATGAAACAATATCTTATCATTTTGTTGGCAATCGTTTGCGAAGTAATTGCCACGAGCGCACTGAAACAGACCGAGCAGTTCACCCGCCTCGTGCCGTCATTGATAACCCTTGCGGGCTATGCGGGCGCGTTCTATTTCCTCAGCATGGTCTTGCAGCGCATACCACTGGGCATCGCCTACGCCATCTGGTCGGGAGCGGGCATCGTGCTGGTAGCGCTTGTCGGCTGGGTGGCGTTCAAGCAGCACCTCGACATTCCGGCCATCATCGGCATCAGCATGATGCCTCGGCGGGGTCGTGGTAATAAACTTGTTTTCGGAATCGGCAGGACATTGACCCGCCCGTGCCAACCCTCCTTGCACAAAGAAAGCGATATGTAAATCCCCAGCACCCCGTCGCGGCTTGCCGGGGATTTATTTTCTGTAAAATCGTTACAAACGCAGAGAATATGTCTATCCGGCATCGCCTTGAATCGCCGTATCTTTGTAAAGTGAAAAGAAATGTCTGCAAAAAATAGAATTAACATGAAACGGAACCTATTTGCCGCATTGCTCCTGTCCGGACTGCTGTCTTGCGGCACAGCGGAGAGGGAGGGGCATCCCTCAAACATCGAGGAAACGGGAAAACAGAACATAGGGAGCGTGGTGGCCCTCTATCCGAAACCGATGACCGTCGTCGGCGCCGAAGTGGACGGGAAAGTGAACTGGCTTGTCGTGGGGCATACGGGCATCATCGGCCACGACCGGATATTCGTAAGCATGAGCAAAAGCCATTATACCAATCAAGGGATAAGGGAGTCAAGGAAACTGTCTGTAAACATCGTGAGCCGCGAGATGCTGCCACAAGCCGACTACGTGGGCAGCGTGAGCGGCGCTTCGGCTGACAAGTCGAAAGTGTTTGAATACCATTGGGGCGAAAACGGCACCCCGGTAATCGACGCCTCGCCACTCGCGATGGAGTGCGACGTGGTGGACATTTACGAGACGGATGGCTTCGACAATTTCGTCTGCTCCGTAGCCAATACCTACGCCGCCCCCGAAGTGCTCGACTCGAAAGGCAAGCTCGACTATGCGCGCCTGAAGCCAGTCCTGTTTGAGTTCCCCGGCTATTCCTATCTCGCCACCGGGGAGATAATCGGCAAATGCCTTAACTTGGACAAGCAGCCTGGTATGTGCGCCAAGCATCAGATGGCAGCCGACGGCATCGTGCGCATGTCGAAAATCGAAGTCTATCCGCAGTATCTCGACGAATACATGAAATATGCGACGGAGGTGGGTGAAACTTCCTTGCGCACTGAACCGGGCGTGCTGACCATGTATGCCGTCGGCGAAAAGGAGAATCCCTGCAAGATAACCATCCTTGAAACATACGCGAGCCGGGAGGCTTACGACAAGCACGTAGCCTCCGCACATTTCCAGAAATACAAGCAGGGGACGCTGCACATGGTCAAGTCGTTGGAACTGACAGACCAGACGCCGCTCAACACTGCCAACCGAATCAATAACTTTATGGAATAACGTAATTTATTTTAGATTTTCAACGGTTTGATACAACCGTTTGAGAAATAAACATTTAACGGAGTTTTTGAGGAATAGCAGGATTGAACGACCGTGCTTTGGTAACGGAAAGCGACTTGGAGCAATCCATTCTCGACAACCTGCAACACTTCCTGTTGGAAATGGGGCATGGGTTCTGCTTCGAAGCACGCCAAAAGAGAATCCTGATAGACGGGGA
>CALUMB010000067.1 GCA_944321645.1 uncultured Prevotella sp. | reverse complement strand
CGTCTCTTATGGAGAGACGATAGTCTTGTTAAATGTCTTTGTCGTGATTCTTTATCCTTTGTTGGCGTTTGCTGTGTGTAGGATTGCAAGGTTGGATAAAGATTGTGGCTTCTCCTAAAAACCGTGTGTTTTGTTTTGCGTTGTCTGCCGATTGCACTACCTTTGCACCATGATTTACCCACACAACTTTGAATCGAAGATAGGCTTTGGCGAGATAAGGGCGTTGCTTAAGCAGCGTTGCCTGTGCCAGATAGGCAAGGAGATGGTGGACGCGATGGCATTTTGCGCCGATGCGTCCGCCGTGAACGAATGGCTCGAACAGCTTAGGGAGTTCCGCCGCATACAGGCCGGCGCAGAAGAGTTCCCCTTGCAATATTTTTTTGATGTCAGGGAGGCCGTGGCCAGGTTGCGCCTCGAGGGCACCCACATGGAGGAGCCGGAGCTGTTCGACCTGCGCCGCTCGCTTGAGACGATAAGCGACATTGTGGGCTTCCTGGCCAAGGGCGACGAAGCACCCGACGATGGCGGCGTGGTCTACCTCTACCCGGCGCTCCACCGCCTGGCCGACGGCGTGGCCACGTTCCCGCAGCTCATCCGCCGCATAGATGCCATAATCGACAAGTATGGTAAGATGAAAGACAGCGCGTCGCCCGAACTGCAGAAGATAAGGGGCGAGCTGTCGAGGGTTGAGGGCAGCATCTCCCGCACATTATATAATATACTGCGGTCGGCGCAGAGCGAGGGGCTGGTGGACAAGGACGTTTCGCCCACCATCCGCGACGGCCGCCTCGTCATACCCGTTGCGCCGGGGCTTAAGCGCAGGGTGAAGGGCATCGTACACGATGAGTCGGCGTCGGGCAAGACCGTCTACATCGAGCCTGCCGAGGTGGTGGAGGCCAACAACCGCATACGCGAGCTTGAGGCCGAGGAGAGGCGCGAGGTGGTGCGCATACTTACCGAGTTTGCCAATCTCGTGAGGCCCCATGTCAGGGCCATACTCGACTCATACATGTTTCTGGGGCGCATCGACTTCATCCGCGCCAAGGCCGAGCTTGCCGAACTGACGGGCGGCTTCGAGCCTGCGGTGGGCGACCGCCCGCACATCGACTGGATACGCGCCGTCCACCCGTTGCTTTCTCTCTCGCTCTCAAAGCAGGGCAAGCAGGTGGTGCCGCTCGACATCATGCTCACACAGGAGAAGCGCATACTGATAATCTCCGGCCCCAATGCCGGGGGCAAGTCGGTGTGCCTCAAGACCGTGGGCCTGTTGCAGTATATGCTCCAGTGCGGCCTGGCCGTGCCTGTGGGCGAGCGGTCGAAGGTGGGGCTTTTCAGCGACATAATGATAGACATCGGCGACGAGCAGAGCATTGAGAACGACCTCAGCACCTATTCCAGCCACCTTGCCAACATGAAGCAGATGATGCGCCAGGCCAACGGGCAGACGCTGCTGCTCGTCGACGAGTTCGGCAGCGGCACCGAGCCGCAGATAGGCGGCGCAATAGCCGAGGCCGTGCTCAAGCAGTTCTGCCTTAAGGGCGCCTATGGCGTGATAACCACCCACTACCAGAACCTCAAGCACTTTGCCGACTCCCACGAGGGAGTGGCCAACGGAGCCATGCTCTACGACCGCCACGAGATGCGCCCGCTCTTCCAGCTGGCCATAGGCCAGCCCGGCAGCTCGTTTGCCATAGAGATAGCCCGCAAGACGGGGCTGCCCGAAGAGGTGATACGCGACGCCTCCGAGATGGTAGGCTCCGACTACATCCAGAGCGACAAATACCTGCAGGACATCGTGCGCGACAAGCGCTATTGGGAGAACAAGCGGCAGGCCGTACACCAGCACGAGAAGACCCTCGAGCAGCGCATAGCCCGCTACGAGGCCGACATAAGGGAACTGGAGCAGAGCCGCAAGGACATACTCCGCCGCGCCAAGGAGCAGGCCGAGGAGCTGCTGCGCGAGAGCAACCGCAAGATTGAGAACACCATACGCGAGATACGCGAGAGCCAGGCCGAGCGCGAGGAGACCAAGCGCCTGCGTGAGGAGCTTAACGCCTTCAGGCAGGAGGTGGCCGAGATTGATGCCAAGGCCAGCGACGAGCTTATAGCCAAGAAGATGCGCCAGATACAGGAGCGCAAGGAGCGCCGCGAGAAGCGCAAGCGCGACAAGGCCGCCGACGAGGAGCTGCGGCGCAAGGCCGCCGATGCGGCCAAGGCCACTGCGGCCAAGGCCGCCGAGCCGATAGCCGAGGGCGACACCGTGAGGATAAAGGGGCTGGAGTCCGTGGGCCGCGTAGAGTCGGTGGACGGCAAGATGGCAACGGTGATCTTCGGCGATATGCGCACAAAGATGCGTGCCGACAGGCTCGAACGCGCCGACGCGCCCAAGCCCGACAGCCCCGCCGCGTCGCCGCTCGCTGCCGCAAGCCGCACCACCCGCGAGGCCATCGACCGGCGGAAACTCAACTTCCACCAAGACCTCGACGTGCGCGGGATGCGCGGCGACGAGGCCGTCAACGCCGTGATGTACTTCATCGACGATGCCATCCTCGTGGGCATGAGCCGCGTGCGCATCCTCCATGGCACCGGCTCCGGCATCCTCCGCCAGCTCATCCGCCAGTACCTCGCCACCGTGCCTAACGTCACGTCCTTCCGCGACGAGCACGTGCAGTTCGGCGGGGCGGGCATCACCGTGGTGGACATTGGATAAAAGGCAAGTAAAGGGTAAGAAAGTAAAAGGGTAAAAAAGGCTGCGCCTTGACATGGCTTGGGCTGTGGCGAAGGGGGCGAAGGCCAACTGCTAAGACTTACAAGATGACGAAACGCACATTATACCGGCTCATTTTGAGCAGCCACTTATATTGCGCCGCCATGCTCTTTGCAGCCACGGCGGCGTGCGGGCAGACTGCGGTGAGGCTCTCGCAGGCCGACTGCCGCGCCATGGCCGTGAGCCACAGCGAGGACTTGAAGCGTGCCGCAAACGCCGCCAAGCAGGCGGGCATGGACAAGGACGTGGCCCGCGCGGCCTACCTGCCCACGCTCGACGCCATGGGCATGGCCGCATACGTGGCCCCCGACTTCGACATGATGGGCATGGACTTGCAGATGCGCGGCACATACCTGGCCGGCATAACGCTCACCCAGCCCCTCTATGCCGGCGGGAAGATAAGGGCTGGCAAGCGGCTTGCCGACATAGGGTGGGAGAGTGCGCAAGACAACCTGCGCCTTGTCAAGGCGCAGGCCGTGGCCGAGGCCGACAAGGCTTACTGGTCGCTGATAGCCGTAAGGTGTAAGGTGAAGATGCTCGATGCCTACAAGGCGCAGGTGGACACGCTCTACCGCCAGGTGGAGGCGAGCCTCGCCGCAGGCATGGCCACCGAGGGCGACTTGCTCCGCGTGGCCGCCAAGCGCAGCGAGATAGCCTACCAGAGGCAGAAGGCCGCCAACGGCGCCAACCTCTGCCGCATGGCATTGTGCAGCGCGGTGGGGCTGCCTATGGACTCCGACGTGCTGCCCACCGACACTGCCATCGACGTCCGCCCCACGGCCCTGCCCGACACGAGCATCGCCCTGCGCCCGGAGCTGAGCCTCATGCGCCACAGGGTGGAGGCCGCCGACGAGCAGGTCAAGGTGGCGCGGGCCGACATCCTGCCCTCCGTTGGCCTCTCGGCCGGCTACTGCTACTTCGGCAACGTGAAGCTGAAGGGCGCGGCTGCAGATGCCCAGGGAAACTACCGCCCGTTCACGCAGTCGATGGACGATGGCATGGCCACCGTGATGGCCTCGGTGAGCGTGCCGCTCTTCCGCTGGGGCGCGGGTCTTAAGAAGGTGAGGAAGGCCAGGCTCGACGCGGAGAACGCCCGCCTCGAACTGCAGAAGAACGCCCGCCTGATGGGCATGGAGGCGCAGCAGGCCGCGCAGAACGTGGCCGACGGGCAGGCCATGGCCGCCACGGCGCGCCTCGGCTTGGCGCAGGCCGAAGAGAACCTGCGCACAGCCCGCAGCCGCTACGCCGGTGGGCTGTGCCTGCTTTCCGACCTCATGGACGCGCAATCGCAGTGGCAACAGGCGCAGGGCGACCTGATAGAGGCCCTTACGCAGTGTAAGATATATGAGACGGAGTGGCTCCTGGCCACCGGGCGGATAGACTGACGCGGCGGCTTTTGCCGCAGGCTTCCCGCCTCCATGTTGCGGCAAACGGCCCGGCGGCAAGTGCCGCATCGGCGGAAGCGGCGGGGAGCCGAACGCGCATTGCCCCCGTGGCGTGGCGGTGCGCCTGCATTGCCACGCCACGGGGCTTTGCCGTTTGCTGCGAAATGCTTAACTTTGCGGCAGAATTAAAAACAGGTTTGTGCAATGATTGAGAAGAAAGGCAAGGAGGCGAGCTTCCTGCACGTTGGCGAAGGCGGCAGGGAAATCGGCGTAGAGGCTGTCGCAAAGGGCGAAAGGGGCGATGTGCTGATAGGCAAACTGTTGCGCGTTTGGGAAGCGTCTGTACGCGCCACCCACCATTTCCTGGCCGAGGCAGACATCGTGCGCCTGGCACCGCAGGCCGAAGGGGCTTTGCGGCAAGTCGCAACCCTGTGGGTGGTAGCCGACAATCGGGAGCCTGCCGGCTTCATGGGCGTGCAGGAGCGTAAGATAGAGATGCTCTTCCTCCATCCCGGCTACTTCCGGAGGGGGCTGGGCCGGGAACTTGTGCGGCTGGCGTTTGACAGGCTTGGCGTGGAGTTCGTCGACGTAAACGAACAGAATCCGGGCGCCGCGAGGTTTTACGAACGGATGGGGTTCCGCGTGTTCAGGCGCAACGAGCGCGACAGCGAGGGTACCCCTTTCCCCATATTGGAAATGAGGCGGTAGCCCTGTGGCACAGGGGCAAGTCTGGTTTGTATGGCGTGGTTGGCAAATGGGGGCGACATCGCCGGGGCGTATAGCCGTCTTTTGTCTAAGAAGCCATGTCTTTCGCGGAATATTGCATATTCCGTTTCCTGCATTTGTCTGGCGTTTCAGTCTCATGTGCGTCCGCGTTTCTTTAACATTTTTGCGTTAAAATGTTGCGGCATGGGCGGTATTGCGCAAACAGTTGGTTCCCTGTGCGTTGCATTGCGGGGCGTTTTGGCGGCTGAAACGGGTCGTCTTAGAAGGCCAAACGTGCCGTTTCGCAAGCCGAAACGGCACGTTTGGGGAAGCGTTTCCGCCTTTGTGTTAAGACAGGCGGGCGGGAGCTGCTTTTTAGTTGTATATGTTCAAGTGGGCCTGTGCCTCGGCCTGTGGCACCGGCGGGTGTGGCAGCCTTGCGTCGAGGCGTTGGCCAACGGGCGTTGGCAGAGTGCAGTCACAGCTTCTTGTACACGAGGTCGAGCTTTGTGTACTTGCGCTCCTGCGGATTGTTCCAGTGCTCCATCAGTCCGAGCGGGCTGTCGAGGGGCTTGCCGTCCTGCTCGGGGTCGTACTTGGTGCCGCTGACGGGGGATGGGATGGTGGCCGCCTCGCGCAGGTATTCGTCGCAGTAGTTGAAGCTGCCGAACTCCGGCCACTCGCCGATGAGCAAGTCCATGCCCACGGCGTCGCACGCCAGCGGGTCTTGCGAGGCTATGAGCGAGCAGCACCAGTCGCCGTTGAACGGCGGCTTCCGCCACTTGGGGTTGGGTGCTCCGTTCACGTCGCGCGAGCCATAGGTGCCGTCGATGATGAAGAGCAGGCACTTCTGGCCGAGGTCTTTGTGGCCGATGAAGTCTACGAACGTCTTGTAGCCGGGCTTGCCGTGCTTCTTGTCGGGGCTGAAGCCGTTGTGCGCGTTCTTGCGCCACTGCAGGCTTATGTCCGTGGCACCATACCAGTTCTTGGCCGTGAGCGTCACGCCCGGGCCCTTGTGCGTCTTGAGAAGCGCACTGTTTATGAGGTAGTCGGCATCTACGATGCACTTCGCCAGCCCGCGCGCCAGCTTCCCTGTGGGGGCGGAATACTTGATTTGCTCCTCGTAGTACTCGCACTTCTGGCGGCCGTCGCCGCCGATGTTGTCGATGAACACTACGCCGGGAAACTCCCTGTGGCACTTGTCGAAGATGCTGTCGGTTATTGCCCGGCTCGGCTCGCATACGGTGATGTCGGCCTCGCGCACGCCGCCGTCGCGCACGAGCGAGCGCACGAGTGCCAGCGTGACGAATGGCGAGGAGTTAAGCTCGATGGTGTCGCGGTGGGTGGTGGCGTTGTTCATGTTGAGCTTTATGGCTATTTTCTCGCCGGGCTTGTAGCCCCGGTTGCCGCGTCCGCGTGTCTTGTTGAAGTGGCGGAAGAGTGCCGCCCACGCCTTCTTGGCGCTCTTTTCGCCCGTGAGCTGCATGACGGCCTCGCCCACCATGGCGTCGGCCTTCCGCTGGTCGTTCCAGCGGTCTTCCACCCAGAGGCCCGTCTGCCCGTTCCACGAGGCCACCCCGGGGCTGTGAATCCATGCCACGCGCCCGGGGTGGATGCCCACGCCGCGGCCCAGCGGCTCGTTGGGGCCTACGAAGAGGCGCGGCTGCGCTCCCGCCCGCAGGCTGGACATGGCCATGAGCAGAGCCATGGCCGAAGTAAGGATTAGTTTTTTTCGTTTCATATCGCGGTGTCTTTAATTATCTTGCTTGCCTTGCCGTCTTGGCGAGAGGAATGCCGCCACGCGCGCCACGGCCTCTTCACGGGCTTTTCCGCCGAAGCCGTGGCGTGCGCCGTGTATGGTGTGCAGCTCGGCGTCGGCGTATGTGCGTGCCGCCCGGCGCGAGTAGTCGATAGGCACGATGTCGTCGCGGTCGCCGTGCAGCAGGAGCACAGGCCCCCGGTAGCGGCCAATCGTGGCGTAGACGTCGATGGAGCGCACCTCGCGGAAGAAGCGCCGGCCGAGCGGCACGCCCCACACGCGGGTGGTGTCGGGTATGTCGGCCTCGGTCTTGTATGCCGCGTTCCAGTTGTCTGGTATGCACAGGGCGGGGTAGATGAGCACCATGCGGCTTACGGTGTCGCCCAGGGCCGATGCCGCCAGTGCGGCGGCCAGCCCGCCCTGGCTCTCGCCAATCAGTGCGATGGCCGCAGTGTCGGTGTCGGGACGGGAGCGGAAGTGGCGCACTATGGCCTCGATGTCGCCGGCTTCGTCGCACACGGACATATTCATCGTGTTGCTGTCGCTGCGGCTTTTCGGCGAGCCGCAAGGGAAGTCGAACGCATAGCAGCGGTAGCCCAGCGAGCAGAGCGTGTCTAAGTAGGCGCGTGCGAAGTCGTGGGTGCCGCCAAAGCCGTGGGCGATGATGGCCACGGGCAGCCGCCCTTGTGCGCCGTCAGGCGTGGCCTCGATGCCGTAGATGCGGCGCGAGCCGTTCTCTATCCACAGCTCTTCGGTGGCGAACCCGCCCGCAGCGGCGGCAGGCGTTGTGGCCGCGAGCGACAGCGCGAGGCAGGCGGCCATGAAAATGCGTGTATGTTTCATAAATGTTGGTGAATCTGCGTTCAGCTAAGTTGCCGTTTGCAAAGATAGCCATTTTTCGACTTAATGCGTTCCGTGCCTGTTTTGGCTCAACTAAAGCGCGGCATTCGCTGTGTTTGTCGGCAATTTGCGCAATTCCCCTTAACGAAGAAAAACCCTGCCGCATGAGCGGACAGGGCCAATGAAAGGAGGAGTGGTACCACCAGGAATCGAACCGGGGACACAAGGATTTTCAGTCCTTTGCTCTACCAACTGAGCTATGGCACCATCATTTCTTGTTTGCGGTTGCAAAGGTAGGCATATTTTTTTTTGCGGGCAAGGCTTTAAGGTAAAAAATCGCGCCGATTAAATGTTTTTAACTGTTGCGTTCCTCTTTTTGTGGCACGCAGGCTGGCCCGCGCCCAATCGTGGCGGCCATGCGGGCGAAGCAAGTAGGGGGCGGCTTTGCCGTAAAAGGCCGAAATTGTTCCTATGTTGATTCGTCGGCAAAGGCTCTTGTTTGCCACATTATTTATATATTTCGGCTTGTGGCCACGTTAACACTTTTATGTTAACACGGGGCGACTGCGACCCTTCCGCGCAACGCCTTGACAGCCAATGCGTTGCGAAATGGCCCGTTTTGCGCCCTAAAACGGCGCGTTTTGGCCTGCGAAACAGCCCGTTTTAGGCTGCGGAACGGCAGGTTTTGCATTGCCGCCTCGCCTTTGTGTTAAATTGGCGGGGCGGGCTGCGCTTTTTGGTTGCATATTTTCAAATATCCGCTTGGCAGCCTTGCCGGGCCTCCGCCTTCGCGTTGGCTTTGTCGGCATGGGGCTGTTTGCGGGATGGTTGCCATTGGCGTGGCGTTGAGGCTTGCCCTGGCGGTGCCCGGCAGGGCGCGGCGTGATGCTTTGTGAACCGGGGCTTTAGCCATAAACATGGTTTTTAGGGCTTTGCCCGGTTGATGTATTTGAAAAAAATTAGACAGAAATCAATTTATCATCCAATAAATTCTTTATTTTGGTTGAACATGGTTAAATTTGCAGGTGTAAAAGGTCTGAAAAGTTTAATGACGATGAATGGAAATGAGCAAAACAACCACCGCAACATGATACTCTCCGCGCTGACCATTATCGGCGACGTTGCGATTTGCGTTATACTTTATATGCTGTACTGCCGCGCCAGCGGATTTTATGGCACGGCACACTTCGGGCAGACTGCCGTTACCGTGGGCGTGATATATTTCACCTGCGTGCTCAGCGGCGGCGTGATTCTCTTCAAGCGCAACGTGAAGGACTTCCAGGTGCCTATGCTCGTGCTGCGCAACGTGCTGTTGTTCACCGTGGCCTGCCTCGCGCTGCTTAGCGTGGGCGGGTTTTACATCCTGCCAGCCAAGCTGTCGCTGCTCATGCTTTTGTCGCAGGTGGTGCTGGCCTCGGCCTTCCGCCTCGTGCTGCGCATGATTGTGAAGGCATACCGCGCCGACGACAAGCACAAGCACCACGCGGTGCTCGTGGGTAGCTATGACAACATGGTGCATCTTTACGAGGAGATGACCACCGTGCCTTACTTCGGCTATGGCGTGGAGGGCTATTTCGACTACGCCCCAAACCCCAAGTTCCCGGCTGCTTGCCCATACCTTGGCACTCCCGACAAGGTGGCGGACTATCTCGCCGCCAACCGCAACATACACGAGCTGTACTGCTGCCTCGCCTCGTCGCACCGCGACGACATCCTGCCGATAATCCACTATTGCCAGAACAACCTCGTGCATTTCTACAGCGTGCCTAACGTGAGCAACTACCTCCACCACCGTATGTACCTCAACATGATGGGCAACGTGCCATACCTCAGCCTTATGCGCGACCCGCTGGAGCGCGTGGAGAACCGCCTGCTCAAGCGCCTGTTCGACGTGGTGGTATCGCTCACGTTCCTGTGTACGGTCTTCCCCATAGTGCTCGTGCTGGTGACCATAATCACCAAGCTCACCATGCCCGGCCCGGTGTTCTTCCGCCAGAAGCGAAACGGACTGAACGGCAAGGAATTCTACTGCATAAAGTTCCGCTCGATGCGCGTCAACGCCGATGCCGACAGGGTGCAGGCCACCAAGGACGACCCGCGCAAGACCAAGTGGGGCAACATAATGCGCAAGACAAACATCGACGAGCTGCCTCAGTTCATCAACGTGCTGCTGGGCGACATGAGCATAGTTGGCCCGCGCCCGCACATGCTCATGCACACCGAGGAGTACTCCAAGCTCATAGACAAGTACATGGTGCGCCACTTCGTCAAGCCGGGCATCACTGGGTGGAGCCAGGTGACGGGCTTCCGTGGCGAGACCAAGGAGCTGTCGCAGATGGAAGGCCGCGTGAAGGGCGACATCTACTACATCGAGCATTGGAGCATTTGGCTAGACATATATATAATGTATAAGACCGTGGCTAATGCCGTGAAGGGCGACAAGGAGGCGTATTAGGAAAGGTAAAAGGGTAAAAAAGCAAAAAGGTAAAAAAGGCTGCGCAGCAAATGTGGCGCAGCCTTTTCTTGTTTTGCCATGCTTTTGCAGGGCGACGCTTGCGGGGCTGCATTGCTATGTGCAGGTACGTTAACCCCATTTAACGTTTGTGGGAAAGCTGGTTGCAAAGAATGCTGTAACTTTGCAGTCCGTAATAATGTGAAGCCACGCAGGGGCAGTTGCCTGTATGCTGCCTTGCGAGGCGCAGCGGAAATGAAGATAAGGATAACGACATGACGGCTGCTGCTGCCAACCATCAACCCCACACAATGAAGAAAGGACTTATAGCACTGGCCTTCGGCACGCTTGCCCTGGGCATGACAGAGTTTGTTATGATGGGCATACTGCCCGACGTGGCCCGCGGCCTGGACATAACCATCATCCAGGCCGGCCACCTCATATCGGCCTACGCCATCGGCGTGTGCTGCGGTGCGCCGCTGCTCACCGTGGCCCACCGCTACAGCCCCAAGCGCATATTGCTCGTGCTGGCGGCCATGATGCTGCTCGGGGCGGTGCTCTGCGCCGTCTCGCCCACCTACGGCGTGATGCTCGCGGCGCGGTTCATTGCCGGGCTGCCCCACGGGGCCTACTTCGGCGTGGCCTCCATTGCCGCCGTGCGCCTGGCCGACGAGGGCCACAAGACGGGCGCGGTGTCGATAATGATTGCCGGGATGACCATCGCCAACCTCTTCGGGGTGCCGCTCAGCACGGCCCTTAGCGGCAACATATCTTGGCGGGTGCCGTTTGTGCTCGTGGCCTTGCTAAGCGTCCTCGTTATCTACTATATCTGGAAGTGGGTGCCGCACATCGACCCGCTGCCCGACAACGGCTACAAAGGCCAGTTCCGCTTCCTAAAGGGTGGCGCGCCGTGGCTGATACTTGCCGCCACTATGCTGGGCAACGGCGGCATATTCTGCTGGTACAGCTACGTTGCCCCGCTCATGACCACTGAGGGCGGCTTCCCGCCGGAGACGGTGTCGCTGCTCATGGTGGCCGCCGGGTTCGGCATGGTGGCGGGCAACCTGATGAGCGGGCGACTGTCAGACCGCTACACCCCGGGGCGCGTGGCAGCCGCCACGCAGGCCATAGTAGTGGTGGCGCTCATGCTTATCTTCCTGTTTTCCACCCACGGGTGGCTCTCGGCTGCGCTCATGGTGGTGTGCACGGCGGGGCTGTTTGCCGTGAGCAGCCCGCAGCAGTTCCTCATCCTGAAGTATGCCCCCGGCGGCGAGATGCTCGGCGGCGCGGCCATACAGATGGCGTTCAACCTCGGCAACGCCCTTGGCGCCTACTTCGGCGGACTGCCCATGGCGCAGGGAATGCCCTACCGGTATGCCGCGCTGGTGGGCGTGCCGGTGGTGGCGGCGGGCTTCGTGGCCATGACGACGTTTATAAGGAAATACGAAAGGATGAAGAATTGAGGATGAAGGATAAAAAATGAATGTCCGCATTTTGCATAGACGAATGAAATAATGAATCGAAGAAGCATACGTCCTCTAACTCCTTAGCGGAACGCAGTGGAGCGATGGCTTCCTCTAACTCCTTTAACTCCTTTGAATTGTAGCTTTGCGGATATTCAAATAAATAAAAGCCCGGAGCAACGGCTGTGTGCTCCGAGCTTGTCGTTTGTGGGCGTATTCACGCCGGGGCGGGGTAGTGGAGGCTTACTTCACCTTCTCGCCGTTAATCTTGAGGTTCTTCACCGTGCAGTTCTCTATGAGCGACTTGTCGAAGGCTTTCTTCTCGTCGTTCACGTCGCAGTCCTCGAACGTGAAGTCGGTGAGGCGGTACTTGTCGGACTTGCCAACGTCGAAGAAGTTCTTGCAGTTCATCTTTATGTTCCTTATGGTGATGTTGTTGCAAGTGGAGAGCGGCATGTCGTCGCGCTTCTCCGGCTTGAAGAATTGCGTCCAGGGGCGCACCACGAGGAAGCTGGAGCAGTTGCCCGTAAGGTCTTCCACCGTCACGTACTCATAGTGCTGCGGCGTGTCGGGGCGCATCTTGAGCCACAGCACGCGGTTGGCGTCCTCTATCGTGCAGCGGCGCAGTATCACGTTGCGGTCGTGCAGCGACTCGCTGCCCAGCGTGAGGCATCCGTGTACCCTGCCGTAGGTGCAGTCCTCCACTATTATGTTTGAGCACGGGCCGTTGTCGGGGTCTTTGTCTGCCCACGTGCCTTTGCCGCCCTTGAGCACCACCGCGTCGTCGTTCACGCTCATGTAGCAGCCGCGTATGAGCACGTTCTTGCACACGTCGAGGTCGATGGCGTCGCTGCTCGGGGCCTTGATGCCGCTTGTGGGGGCGTAGATGTAGCAGTCGAGGTAGCGTATGTACTCGCTCTTGTAGAGGTGGTTTGTCCAGAAGGGGCTGTTTATGAGGTGTACGTCCTGCACGGTCACGTTCTTGGAGTTGGAGATGTAGACCAGCCTCGGGCGCATTGCCTCCAAGTTGGTGCATTGGCGGTTGTACTGGCGGCGAATCCAGAACTCCTCCCAGTAGTTGCGCCCGTTGCCGTTGATGGTGCCGTGGCCGGCGATGGTGAATCCGTCAACG
>CALUMB010000066.1 GCA_944321645.1 uncultured Prevotella sp. | reverse complement strand
GCATCTGCATGCATAGATGCCGCGCCTCCACCACCACCATCACGCCGAGCGGGTGGAGCGTCTGCTCGATGCATTCTTTGATCTGCAGCGTCATGCGCTCCTGCACCTGTAGCCGGTGCGAGTATATGTCCACCACGCGGGCTATCTTGCTCAGGCCCGTGATGTAGCCGTTGGGGATGTATGCCACGTGCGCCTTGCCGTAGAAAGGGAGCATGTGGTGCTCGCAGAGGGAGAAGAAGTCGATGTCCTTCACGATGACCATCTGGCTGTAGTCTTCCTTGAAGAGCGCGTCGGTGAGCACCTTGTGGGCGTCCATGGTGTAGCCCCTGGTGAGCACTTGCATGGCCTTGGCCACGCGCATCGGGGTCTTTTGCAGCCCCTCGCGCGACGGGTCTTCGCCAAGCAGGCCGAGTATGCTCTTGTAGTGGGCCGCCAGCTGGTCAAGCCCATCGCGGTATTCTGTTTCTGGATTCATGGCCATCGTTTAGTATTGCACGGTTATTTTGCCTTTCACAATCAGAGCCTGCTTGTAGCCGAGCTGCTGTATCTCGAGGAGCATCTGGTGCGCCTCTTCGTAGCTGCGGTAGTTGCCAACGCGGCAAATCCACCTTGGCGAGTAGAAGTGGACGTAGACCGGCTCCTCCGGGAAGCGTTGCTTGATTTCGTTGCCCACCTGCTCGGCCTTCAGCCTGTCTTGCCTCGTGTTGCCGCCGGCGAATGCCTGCACCCTGTAGCCGTTCACCTTGCGGCTGTTGAGCATCACTTTCTTGCGCGTGTCGGCCGAGCCTTGCCCGGCCTCGGTCACTTCCGCCACTGCGGCGCGTTCGGCCTCGTCGCCCTTGTCGCCCTCGTGCGGGGCTGTGGGCTTCTTTGCCGGGCTTGCCTTTGGCTTAAGCCCTTCGGCGGCTTTTGCCTCTGCCTCCCTGCGCTTGCGTTCGATGGCGTCGCGCTCCACCCATGCCCCGTTCACAAGTTTGTCGATGTCTTTGTCGTGGTGGACGGTGACTGTGCCTTGCCCGGCTGCTTGCTTCTGCAGCCGCTGGGTGAAAGTCTGTGCCTTTGCGGCGTTGGCGGCTATGGCTGCAATGATTAATGTTGCGGCAAATAACTTCATTGGTTGTACGTTTTAAGTGGGTGATTGACTGCGCCCGCAGCCGTTGGCGTTGCCGTAGGCTGCGGGCGAGTGTTGCCGTTGCGGCCCGTTGCTGTGGCCGCCGGGTGCTGGCGCTTATTTCCAGGCGTCGATGATGCCCTTGAAGTCGGCAGCCTTGAGCGACGCGCCGCCGATGAGTCCGCCGTCGATGTCGGGCTTGGCGAACAGTTCGGGGGCGTTGCTTGCCTTGCAGCTTCCGCCGTAGAGTATGGTGGTGTCGTCGGCCACCTCTGCCCCGTAGTGCTCTGCCACCACGCTGCGGATGTAGGCGTGTATCTCCTCGGCCTGCTCGGCTGTTGCGGTCTTGCCGGTGCCGATGGCCCAGATTGGCTCGTAGGCGATGACGATGTTCTTGAACTCGTCGGCAGAGAGGTTGAACACGCTGCCTTCAAGCTCGGCCTTCACCACCTCGTTCTGCTTGTTTGCTTCGCGCTCTTCGAGGCTTTCGCCGATGCAGAAGATTACCTTCAGGCCGTTCTTCAGTGCGAGCAGCACTTTCTCCTTGAGTATTTCGGGTGTCTCGCCGTAGTAACCGCGGCGCTCCGAGTGGCCGAGGATTACGTACTGTGCGCCGGTGCTCTTCACCATCTCGGCCGAAACCTCGCCCGTGTAGGCGCCCTTTTCCTTGTCGGCGCAGTTTTCTGCGCCAAGCCCGATTACGCTCTGGTCGAGGAATTGTGCGATGCTGGCCAGGTGGATGAACGGCGTGCAGATAATCACGCCGCAGTTCGGCTTGTCAGCTTTGAGTGTCTCGTTAAGCTCCTTTGCCAGGGCCAGTCCGTCTTGCAGGTTCATGTTCATCTTCCAGTTGCCTGCCACGATTTTCTTTCTCATTTTCTTTCGTTTTATGGGTTTGTATGTCTTGTTGCTTGTTTCCTGTGCCTTTGTGCCTGCGCCTTACGGGCCTCACCCTGCGTATGTACCGCGACCATGCCCAGAGGCGGTCGGTGAGGGTGAGCAGCAGTAGCGGCAGCACAAACCACGCCACAATCTTTGCCATGCCCGCCGCCATCGAGTTGCGCGGCGTTTGCCCTGCCTCGATCTTGTCGAGCGGCCCGCTCAGGTCGGCTTCGCCGGGCAGGTCGTTCCTGCTCCACTTTCGCACCACCTTGCCGTCCTTGATGAGCAGCAGCCCGGGGTTGCTCCTGATGATTGTCTGGAGCGTGGTGGCGTCGGTGGCGCAGAATGGGTATTCGGCCCCGGTCAGGTCGCGCCAGGTGGCGATTGCGCGGTCGGCGCTTGCCGTGAGGCAGTAGAAGGGGTAGCCGTATTCCACGGCATACTCGTAGATTTCGTTTATCAGGTCGAACCGGCTGTCGTCGGCCTGTTCGAGGTATGGCGCGACGAGCAGGAACGAGTAGCCGGGGTTGGCGAGCGCCTGCTCGGTGATGTCTTCGCCGTTGTCGCGCCTTGTCATCGAGAAGTCGTGTATCGGCGGCACGTATCCCTCGGCTGTCTGCACGGTGTTGCTGTTTATGAACGTCCACGTGGAGTCCGGGTAGTCGTCGAGGGTGAACTCGCGCCGCACGCCGTCCTTTTCGAGTATGAACGTTGTCTCGTACTGCGGGAGCGGTGCGCCGGGCGGAATCTCCATGCCGGCGCGAATGTCTGCCCCTACGTGGTAGGGCCGGAAGTCGAACAGCGGCAGGTAGTACAGCCCCATGCCCGACACCACGAGCGAGTAGAGAGCCGTGTAGTTGATTACTATCCACTGCGTGGTGCGGCTGACGAAGCGCGTCATCTGCATCGGCCACCGCGCCACCACGGCGGCGCAGGCCAGCAGCGCAACGTTCTTCCATAGCGTCTCCCAGTTGCTTAGCTTTACGGCGTCGCCGAAACACCCGCAGTCGCTTATAGGCTCGGCCACGGCGAGCCACAGCGTGAGCGGGGTGAGCACGGCCATGGCTGCCAGCGCGATTCTCGACACGGCGCGGCGGTGCATGGCGAAGAGCAGGCACACGCCGAGCGTGAACTCCGCTGCCGACACGGCCACCGATGCCGCCAGCGTGAGTGCGTCGGGCACGATGCCGGCCATCTGCCACGCGGCGAGGTAGTCGCGTATCTTGTATTGTGTGCCGATGGGGTCTACGGCCTTGGTGAAGCCCGAGAACACGAACGTGGCGGCCAGCACGGCCCTGCACACGTTGACCGCCCATTTTGCCAATCTCTGCCTCATGCCTGCCATGCCTTCACTCCGCGCCTAACTTTATCGCGCCGAACACGGCGTAGTTTATGATGTCCATGTAGTTGGAGGCCACGCCTTCGCTCACTGCCGTGCGCCCTCCGTTGTCCTCAATCTCCTTTACGCGCTCAATCTTGGTCAGAATGAAGTCGGTGTAGCTGCTTGTGCGCATTGAGCGCCACGCCTCGCCGTAGTCGTGGTTCTTGCGCTTCATCAGCGCGAGCGTCCCGGCGGCGTGGCCGTCGTAGAGGGCGAGCGCTTCGTCGGCGGTCATGTCCACCGTGTCGGCGTAGCCGCGCTCTATCTGGATGAGGCCCACTATGCCATAGTTGATTAGCGCGACGAACTCCGGCCTTATGCCTTCGCCCACGAGCGATTCGCCCGTCACTTCGAGGCTGCGTATGCGCCTCGCCTTGATGAGCAGTTGGTCGGTGAGCGACTGCGGGCGCAGCAGCCGCCACGAAGCCCCGTAGTCGCGCAGCTTCTTCTCGAACAGCGAGCGGCATTCGGCCATCACCTGCTCGAACTGGCGGTCTGTTTCTGTTGCGGTCTGTGGCATTGGTTTGTTTGGATGTGCGATGCAAAATTAGACATTTCCGCCGAAACGGCCAAAAAAACTTGCGTCATATAGCTGTATGCGGTGGCCGGTCATGCGCCTTTGGCTATCTTTTCGATTATTTCGCTTACCTTTTGGTGGTTTATATGGCGTTCAAATTTTATTTTGCATTCGGGGTGGTCGGCAGGCAGTTGCTCGAAGAAGGCCCGGTCGTTGCTTGTTTTTGCAGCAGGTAAGTTGCGCCCGGCAGTTTGTGGGCAAGCTCCCATTGTTCTCGCTTGCGTTATCTTTGCGCTTTCCTTTTTCTGTCGTGTCCTTTATCATTGCCCTTCCTTGTCCTGCTGTTGCCGCTTGTGTATGTACTTGATCTGTGCGCAGAGCACGTCGAAGCGCACCTGCAGCGAGTCCATTTTCACGCGCGTGAGGTTGCGCCTGGCCACCTCTTCCTCGGTGGCGGTGAGGCTGGCCCGCTTCTTCTCCACCGAGTCGTTGAGGCTCTGGTAGGCGGCCTTCGTGGCCTGCAGTGCGCTGTCGGTCAGTGCGAGGTCGTCTTGCGCCTGCTTGAGCGACACGTCTTGGTGGAGCTTCAGGGCGCGCTTGCGTGCCTCGATGGCCTCCGGGTAGGCGTGGCGCATGGAGTCGATGGTGGCGAGGGCCTTGTCGTATTGGCCTGCGGCGAACTCGGCCTCGGCTCGGTCGAGCATCTTGCCTGCGGCACCCTCGGGGCCGCTGCCGCCGCAGGCGGCGAGCAGCGCGGCTGCGGCCAGTGTGGTTAGGATGTGTCTGTAGTTCATATATTCGCTTTTCGTTGTTCGTGGTTGTGCTGCGCCTTTGCGCCGGGCCGTTTGCCTTTAGCACGCCGTGCGGGGGTGGGGCGGGGCGTCTTGCATTGCAAATATTGAATATCCGCAAAGCTCCAATTCTAAGGAGATAAAGGAGTTATAAGGAGTCATCGCTCCACTGCGTTCCGCTAAGGAGTTAGAGGACGTATGCTCCTTAGCTTCCTTATTTCATTTGTTTGGGATAAATGCGGACATTCATATTGCAAATATACACCTTATAATTGTTATTGCCGGGCTGCGCTGTGAATAATTAACCGTTGTTAACTCTCTTTGGGCTTGCGCTTTGGCGCTGCTTGGCGTGTTTCGGCATTCTCTTTTCTTTACAGCCGTGCTGCTTAATCTACGCGCCGGGAAGCGGCCGGAGTGTAAAATAAAGCGAAAATGATGCCCTCCGGCGGCGTCTCGTTTCCTGAAACGGTGCGTTTTAGGGTGCGAAACGTGCCGTTTTGCATTGCCGTTCGTGCCGTTTCGTAATGCCAAACGGCCTGTTTTGGAGCGCGATTTGTGCCGAATAACTATCTTTTCGTGTGGATTTTTGCCTAAAAGCGAAGCCTTTTTGTTGCACACTTTGGCTTTGTGTGAGTGTAAGTAGCCGTGGGTCAGTGCGTTGGCCTCTGCACACTTGTGGCTGCGTTGTTTGCCGCCAAACGATGGCTTTGCTGCCGGCACCGCAAAATTGAAGTCATTTTCCACGGCATTTTCCTGTGCCGCGAGGCCGGCTTGTGGTTTTTAGCTGTCCTTTGCGTTAGCATTGTTTAACGCCTGCGGTTGTCCCTGCGGCAAATAGCGTGGCCAAAAAGCCCTATTTTAGGAAAAATTGCGCTACCTTTGCACCCCGTTAAGCAGCAGACCGAGCAAATGAAGATACTTACCGACGAAGAGCTTGCGGCGGCGCTCGACCGCGACATCTTCCACACAATTTCCGACGCTGCCGACCACTTGGGCCTGGAGTGCTACGTGGTGGGCGGCTACGTGCGCGACCTTTTCCTCGAACGCCCGTCAGACGACATCGACGTCGTTGTGGTGGGCAGCGGCATCAGCCTCGCCTCGGAGTTGGCGCGGCGGCTCGGCAAGAAGGCCCGCCTGACGGTGTTCCGCAACTTCGGCACGGCGCAGGTGAAGTGGCGCGGCACGGAG
The DNA here is from genome assembly GCA_944321645.1 of uncultured Prevotella sp. GTDB lineage: Bacteria > Bacteroidota > Bacteroidia > Bacteroidales > Bacteroidaceae > Prevotella. Next base: position 6,860 of record CALUMB010000066.1, on the reverse strand, counting down.
GTGGAGTTCGTCGGCGCGAGGAAGGAGAGCTACAGCCACGACTCGCGCAAGCCAGTTGTGGAGGACGGCACGCTGGAGGACGACCAGAACCGCCGCGACTTCACCATAAACGCCATGGCCGTGTGCCTGAACAAGGCGCGGTTCGGCGAGCTGGTGGATCCCTTCTATGGCATAGAGGACCTGGAGGACGGCATCATACGCACGCCGCTGGACCCCGACGTGACCTTCTCCGACGACCCGCTGCGCATGATGCGCTGCGTGCGCTTTGCCGCGCAGCTAAACTTCATGATTGAGGACGAGACCTTCGACGCGCTCACCCGCAACGCCGAGCGGCTGAGGATAGTGAGCGGCGAGCGCATAAAGGACGAGCTGAACAAGATAATGATGACGCCCACGCCCAGCCGGGGCTTCGTAGACCTGCACCGCGCGGGGCTGCTGCAGCTCATACTGCCGGAGCTGGCCGCGCTCGACGTGGTGGAGCGGCGAGGCGACAAGGCGCACAAGAACAACTTCTACCACACGCTCGAAGTGGTGGACAACGTGAGCCGCCGCGGCGCCGGCCTGTGGCTGCGTTGGGCTGCGCTGATGCACGACTTGGGCAAGGCGCGGTGCAAGCGGTGGGACGCGGCGCAGGGATGGACGTTCCACAACCACAACTACGTGGGCGCGAAGATGGTGCCGCAGGTGTTCCGCCGCCTGGCGTTGCCGCTCGACGCTAAGATGAAATACGTGCAGAAGCTCGTTGACCTGCACATGAGGCCGATAGCCATCGCCGACGAAGAGGTGACCGACAGCGCGGTGCGGCGGCTGATGAACGACGCGGGCGACGACATAGACGACCTCATGACGCTGTGCGAGGCCGACATAACGAGCAAGAACGAGGTGCGCAAGAGGATGTTCCTCGAAAACTTCCGCATCGTGCGCGAGAAGCTTGCCGACCTCAAGGAGAAGGACTACAAGAGGCTCTTGCAGCCCTGCATCGACGGCAACGAGATAATGCAGCTCTTCGGCCTGCCACCCTGCCGCGAGGTGGGCGTGCTGAAGCAGGCACTGAAAGACGCCGTGCTCGACAACAGGGTGCCCAACGAGCGCGAGCCGCTCATGCGCCTGCTCGTGGAGAAAGCCAGCGAAATGGGGCTGGTTTGTAAAAATTAACCATGCGGCGGCTTTTATTTTTGCACGTTAACAACAGCGTCTGTAAAGATTGTTAAATGTTGGCGGACACATATTTACGATAGCTTTTTTCTGTGTAACTTTGCACTCCGAAAACCAAAACCACCACGGCAAGTTTCCGCCGTGGCGGTTTTCGTGGGTTAGGAACAAATTAAAAAACAGTTATTATAGTTTAGGTTATGAAAAAGAACAAAATGTTGTTGATTGCGGCAGCAGCTGCACTTTTCGTCTCTTGTGGAAACAAAGGTGGCATGACGGGCGACAATAGCTTCCCGGTGGAGACGGTAAAGACGCAGAGCGCCACGCTGCAGTCGACCTACCCTGCCGTTATCAGGGGTATCCAGGATGTTGAAATCCGCCCGAAAGTGTCGGGCTTCATCACGAAAATCTGCGTGAACGAAGGCCAGGCCGTGAAGGCCGGGCAGTTGCTTTTCGTCATCGACAACGTGACCTACGAGGCCGCCGTGCGCCAGGCGCAGGCCGCCGTGAACACCGCCTCGGCCTCGCTCAACACCGCCAAGCTGACATACGAGAACAGCAAGAAGCTGTATGCCAACAAGGTGATAGGCTCCTACGAGCTGCAGTCGGCCCAGAACTCCTTCGAGAGCGCGCAGGCGCAGCTCGCCCAGGCCAAGGCTTCGCTCGCTTCGGCCAAGGAGAACCTCAACTTCTGCTACGTGAAAAGCCCGGCCAACGGCGTGGTTGGCACCCTGCCCTACGACGCGGGCGCACTCGTGAGCGCATCGTCGGTGGAGCCGCTTACAATCGTGTCTGACATCAGCACGATGGAGGCCTACTTCTCGATGAACGAGAAAGAGGTGCTCGACCTCACCAAGGAGGCCGGCACCGCCGAGAAGGTGGTAGCCTCGTTCCCGCCCGTACACCTCCAGCTGGCCGACGGCTCGACCTACCAGCACGAGGGCAAGGTGGCCAAGGTGAGCGGAGTGATAGACGAGGCGACGGGCAGCGTGCAGATGATAGCGCAGTTCCCCAACCCCGAGCACCTGCTCAAGAGCGGCGGCTCCGGCTCCATCGTGCTCAAGCATACCAACCCGCAGGCCATCGTGGTGCCCAAGAGCTGCACCGTCGAGCTTCAGAACAAAATATTCGTATACCTGCTCGGAGCCGACAACAAGGCCAAGTACACCGAAATCACCGTCGAGCCGCAGAACGATGGCAACAACTATGTCGTGACGGGCGGACTGAAGCCGGGCGACAAATACGTGACCAACGGCATCACGAAGCTCACCGACGGTGCCGCAATCACACCCATCACCCCCGAGGAATACGCCAAGAGAATAAAGCAGGCAGAGGGAATGGGAGCCGCCCAGAAGTAACGGGCGGGCGCAGTCTTAGCTAAAAACATAGAAAGAGGCTTTAAAACAAAAAGGCAATATGACATTTACAAACTTTATAAAACGCCCGGTGCTATCGACGGTGATCTCGATTCTCATCGTCATCCTGGGCATCATCGGATTGCTCACGCTGCCTATTGAGCAATACCCCGACGTGGCGCCGCCTACGGTTTCGGTGCACACCACGTACACCGGCGCCGACGCCGAGACGGTGAAGAACTCCGTGCTCGCCCCGCTGGAGGAAAGCATCAACGGCGTGGAGAACATGGACTACATGGAATCCTCCGCCGACAACAGCGGCTCGGCCAGCATAACCATCTACTTCCGCCAGGGAGCCAACGCCGATATGTGCGCCGTGAACGTGCAGAACCGCATCTCTCAGGCACAGTCGCAGCTGCCCGCCGAGGTTACCCGGGTGGGCGTCACGGTGAACAAGCGCCAGTCGTCGCAGGTAATCATGTACGCCCTCGTCTCCCCCGACGGCCGCTACGACGACGAGTTCATCACCAACTACAACGAAATCAACGTCGTTCCGGCCCTGAAGCGTATCGAGGGCGTGGGCGACGTGATGAGTCCCGGTATGAAGACTTACTCCATGCGCATCTGGCTCAAGCCCGACAAGATGAAGCAGTACGGACTCATGCCGAGCGACATTTCCAACGCGCTGGCCGAGCAGAACATCGAGGCCGCCCCCGGAACCTTCGGCGAGCAGAGCAAGCTTGCCTTTGAATACGTGATGCGCTACACCGGAAGGCTCAAGACCCCGGAGCAGTTCCAGAACATAATCCTCACGAGCGACCTCACCGGACAGACACTGAAGCTCAAGGACGTGGCCGACGTGGAGCTTGGCGGACTTAGCTACACCGTGTCGATGCGCAACAACAACATGCCCTCCGTGATGGGTATGGTGCAGCAAATCGCCGGCTCTAACGCCAACAACATCGCCACCGACGTGAAGGCGCAGCTCGAAACGCTGTCTAAGGACTTCCCCCCGGGCCTCACCTACGACATCAACTACGATGTGACTTCGTTCCTCTACGCCTCAATACACGAGGTGGTGTTCACCCTCGTGTTCACCCTCGTGCTGGTGTTCTTCGTGGTTTACATCTTCCTTCAGGACTTCCGCTCCACGCTCATCCCGCTCATCGCCGTGCCGGTGTCGCTCATCGGTACGTTCCTCTTCCTCAACCTGCTCGGCTTCTCGGTCAACCTGCTCGTGCTTTCAGCCTTGCTCTTGGCCATCGCCATCGTGGTTGACGACGCCATCGTGGTGGTTGAGGCTGTCCATGCCAAGCTCGACCTCGGCTACAAGAGCGCTCTGACGGCGAGCATCGACGCCATGAACGAGATCTCGGGCGCCATCATCTCCATCACGCTCGTTATGGCCTCGGTGTTCATCCCGGTGTCGTTCATGGGCGGAGTGTCTGGTACTTTCTACCGCGAGTTCGGTCTTACGATGGCCATCTCAATCTTTATTTCGGCTTTGAACGCCCTCACGCTCTCGCCTGCCCTGTGCGCCGTGTTTATGAAACCGAAGAACGAAGACGGCTCGGAGCGCAAGCTTAGCCCCGTGGACCGCTTCCACGTGGCGTTCAACACGGCCTACGACAAGGTGCTCGGCAAGTACAAGAAGGGCGTGGAGCGCATGACCCGCAAGCCGCTCATGGTGCTTGGGGCCGTTGTGCTCGGCATCGTTGCGCTCGTGGTTACGATGAACACCACCCGCTCGGGCCTCGTTCCCGACGAGGATACGGGCGTTGTGTTCTGCACAATCTCCATGCCGCCGGGCACCAGCGTACACCGCACGCAACAGGTTATCGACCAAGTTGACGCCATGCTCGCGTCGAACCCCGCCATACAGAGCCGCCAGCAGATACAGGGTTACAACTTCATCTCCGGCTCAGGTTCCGACCAGGCCACGTTCATCGTCAAGCTGAAGGACTTCGACGAGCGCAACGACGCGCAGAGCGCACAGGCCGTGCTCGGCATGATCTACGCCCAGACGGCTTCCATCAAGGACGCGCAGATCCTGGCGTTCGCGCCGCCTATGATCCCGGGATTCTCGGCAAACAACGGCGTTTCGCTCGTGATGCTCGACCGCACCGGCGGCGACATAAACAAGTTCTTCGGCATCGTGCAGCAGTACCTGGGCGAGCTTAACAAGCGCCCGGAGATACAGATGGCCATGACTTCGTTCAACTCGAGCTACCCGCAGTATATGATTAATGTGGACGTGGCCAAGTGCAAGCAGGCCGGAATATCCCCCTCGACCGTGCTCACCACGCTCCAGGGATACTACGGCGGCCTCTATGCGTCGAACTTCAACGCCTACGGCAAACTCTACCGCGTGATGATACAAGGCACGGTGGACAGCCGCCAGCGCCCCGAAGACCTGAGCAGCATCTACGTGCGCACCAGCAGCGGCATGGCTCCCGTCAACGAGTTCTGCTCCATGGAGCGCGTCTATGGCCCGTCCAACATCAACCGCTACAATATGTACACCAGCATCAGCGTGACGGCCACCGTGGCCGACGGCTATTCTTCGGGTGAGGCCATCCAGGCCGTGCGCGAAGTGGCTGACGCTTCGCTGCCGCAGGGCTACGGCTACGAGTTCACCGGCCTTACCAGGACGGAGGCAAACTCCAGCAGCTCCACCGGCCTTATCTTCGTGCTGTGCTTCGTCTTCGTCTACCTGATACTCTCGGCGCAGTACGAAAGCTACATCCTGCCGCTGTCGGTGCTGCTGTCCGTTCCGTTCGGACTTGCCGGAGCGTTCCTCTTCACGCAGCTCTTCGGCCACCAGAACGACATCTATATGCAGATTTCGCTCATCATGCTCATCGGCCTTTTGGCCAAGAACGCCATCCTCATCGTGCAGTTCGCCCTTGAGCGGCGGCACACCGGCATGGCCATCACGTGGTCGGCCATCCTCGGAGCCGGCGCCCGTCTGCGCCCGATCCTTATGACCTCGCTGGCCATGATCTTCGGTCTGCTCCCCATGATGTTCGCCTCCGGCGTAGGCAAGAACGGCAACCAGACCCTCGGCGCGGCCGCCATCGGCGGTATGCTCATCGGAACAATGATACAGATTTTTGTCGTTCCCGGCCTGTTCGTGATATTCCAGTCGCTCCAGGAGAAGTTCACCCCGCTCAAGTTCGACGACGAGGAGAACGAGGAGGTGACCACTGAGCTTGCCCAGTACGCCCACCGTCCTGCTGATTACAAAAAAGATGAAGAATGAAAATGAAGAAGTTATTGATCATAATGTCCGCCCCGCTGCTCTTGGGCAGCTGCGGACTCTACAACAAGTATGAGCGCCCGGACGTGAACGCCACCGGATTGGTGCGCGACACCGTGTCCGCCACCGACACGCTTGCCGTGAGCGACACAACCAGCTTCGGCAACCTGCCTTGGCGCGAGGTGTTCACCGACCCGCAGCTGCAGGCGCTCATCGAGCAGGGGTTGGAGAACAACGTAGACCTGCTCAACGCCGCGCTGAACGTGAAGATGGTTGAGGCGCAGCTCACGGCGGCCAAGCTGGCCTTCGTACCGTCGTTCACCTTCTCGCCGCAAGGCACGCTCACGTCGTGGGATGGCAGCAAGACCACGAAGACCTACTCGCTGCCCGTGCAGGCAAGCTGGAGCCTCGACCTGTTCGGCAACCTGCTCTCGCAGAAGCGCAGCGCGCAGGCTGCCCTGCTGGCCACCAAGGATTACCAGCTCGTGGTGAAGACGCAGGTCATCTCCAACATCGCGAACATGTACTACACGCTGCTGATGCTCGACCGCCAGCTGGCCATAGTCGACGAGATGTCGCGCATCACCAAGGAGACTTGGGACATGATGAAGGGCTTGAAGGAGCTGCGCATAGGCTACCGTTCCACCAGCGTGCAGAGCGCCGAGGCCAACTACTACTCCGTGCTCGCGCAGGCCGCCGACCTAAGGCGCCAGATACGCGAGACGGAAAACTCGCTCTCGCTCATGCTCGGGCAGCCTGCCCAGGCCATAAGCCGGGGCAAGCTCGAGGACCAGAGGCTGCCGTCGAAGTTCAGCACCGGCATCGCGCTCAACATGCTCAACAACCGCCCCGACGTACACTACGCCGAGATGACGCTCGCCCAGTGCTTCTACAACACGCAGACGGCACGCTCGAAGTTCTACCCCAACATAACCATCAGCGGCTCCGGGGCCTTCACCAACAACTCCGGCGCGGGCATCGTCAACCCCGGCAAGTGGCTGCTCTCTGCCGTGGGTAGCCTCGTGCAGCCCATCTTCATGAACGGGCAGCTCATCGCCGGGCTCAAGGTGGCCAAGGCGGAGCAGGAGCAAGCC
>CALUMB010000065.1 GCA_944321645.1 uncultured Prevotella sp. | reverse complement strand
AAGCTCAATTTCTTGACACCTAAGGAGGTCTTTTTCAAAAATATTTTGTAATGTTGCACTCGCTGGTTGACTCTGCCAGATGCTGCCACCAGCCGAAATGCAACTTGCCTTGTAAGGCATTGGTGGCTTTTCCGCAAACGGCGTTGCGCGAAGTGTGCTTGGCATGGAGACAGCCAACACACCTATGCAAACGAAAAGCAAGCCGGACTAAGGCGTGGGGCTAGTCCGGCTTGCATGAAGCGGCTGGTGTCTTTATTGGCGCCTGCGCCGTTACTGATGCTGTTCGCGCAGCAAGTCGTTGACAGTCTTCACCGGGTTGAATGTTGACAGAGGCACTTCTACGAACACAGTGTTCCAATTGCTCATCGCGCCATTCCACAAGCCGGGAAGCTCGAGGGCCTTGAGTTCCTTGCCGTTCTTGCTCTTGCTGCTTATGAAGCCCGTTGACTTGTCAACATAGTCGGGCAGGTTGAACGGCCGTCCCTTGTAGTCCTTCACGGCGCACACAAGGTCTACGGGGTTGAAATGGGTGCCGTTGGCAAACATTTCCATGTATTCCTTGTTGCTCTTGTCTATCTGGCTGCTCTCGAGAATCTGCAAGCTGACAGTCCCGTCGCTGTTGTACGTGAGGAACGGGCCGCCGCCAGGCTCGCCTACGTTCTTCACAACGCCGCACACTCTCATCGGCCTGTTGAGCTTTTCCTTTAGGTAGATGACAAGCTCGGCATCCTCCAGGTGCTTGATGTCGCCTTTGCGGCAGCACAAGTCGTTCTGTAAGAAACGGATTATCTCCTCGAGCTGCCCGTGGTCGTATGCGCCTGAATCCAACAGGTTGAGGTAGCCGAACGCTTTCTTCTGGAGGTCTACGAGCACGCCCGCTATCACCTGCTTGTATTTTACGGTGTCGCCCTTCAGCCTGTCAGGCACAACGTTGTCTATGTTCTTGATGAACACCACGTCTGCGTCGATGTCGTTCAGGTTTTCTATCAACGCCCCATGGCCGCCCGGACGGAAGAGCAGTTTCCCGTCTTCGGTCCTGAACGGGGTGTTGTCAGGGTTTGCCGCCACGGTGTCGGTGCTTGGCTTCTGTTCCGAGAAGGTGACGTCTATTTCAATTCCGTACCGCTGTTCGTAGACATTCTTCCTCTCGTCTATCTTCTTCTTGAACATGTCGCGGTGCTCGTGGCTCACGGTGAAGTGCACCGAAGCCTTACCGTTGCTGGCGGCATAGAGCGCCCCTTCGGTCAGGTGCTCCTCCACCGGCGTGCGCGGGCCGTCGGCATACATGTGGAATGCGAGCAGGCCCTTTGGCAGCTGGCCATAGTTCAGGCCCTTGGCCAGGAGCATGTTTTCCACGACGGCCTTGTAGCTGCCTTCGCCTATCAGCTCGTCGATGCTCTTGCCCTCGTTTTTCCGGCAGCAGGCGAGCAGGTCGCCGTAGAAGGCGAAACTCTTCAGGTTGTCGAAAAACTGCTTTTCAAAGTCGGTGGTCGGAACGTCATAGTCGGCATCGAGGAAAGCGAACATATTCTTGAACATACGGCTTGCGGCTCCAGACGCTGGCACGAATTTCACGATGGCTTTCCCCTGGGCTTTGTATTCGGCCCATTTATGCTTATACTCATCGCACTGCGCGTCGTCAAGCGCCAATATGCCGCGGCCTATACCGGCAGCGGCTTCAAGTTTGAGGAAGGGGAAACCGGTCTTGAACTCTTCCAACTGAGTCTCGATTTGCTCCTCGGTTATTCCCTTTAGGGCTATTTGTTTAAGGTCTTCTTGTGATAACATAAGAAATCAGGTTTTATGATTAATTCGTCACAAATATACTAACTTTTTGTGTAATCGTGAAATTTATGGGATAAAAGTTGTAACTTTGCAATGATATATTAACACAAAAGGTAAGACATGGCAGACAGATTGGAATTCACCCCGCAGGAAACCGAGGAGGCCAAAGCCATATATTTGCAGCTTAAAGACGCAATAGGCCAATATCTGCTCCCCGGCGACGAGGAAAAAATTCACGGGCACCTGAAAGACTCTATGGAAAAGAACAGGGTGGAGCGCGACCACTTCGGGCTTAACCCGATATTGTTCGGCTTCCAGACCGCCAAAATCGTGGTTGAGGAAATCGGGCTGAAGCGCGACGCCGTGGTGGCAATACTGCTGCATCCGAGCGTGGCCAACGGCTTCATGTCCATCGACGACGTTCGCGAACAATTCGGAGCTTCGGTCGCGCTAATCCTCCACGGACTCGAAAGGATTGCCGAACTGTATGCAAAAAACCCCGTCGTGGAAAGCGAAAACTTCAGGAACTTGCTCTTGTCGTTTGCCGAAGATATGCGGGTGATACTCATAATGATTGCCGACCGCGTGAACTTGATGCGCCAAATACGCGACACCGACAACGTAGAGGCCAAGATGAAAGTCTCGGAAGAGGCTGCCTACCTCTACGCGCCCTTGGCCCACAAGCTCGGTCTGTACAAACTGAAGAGCGAACTTGAAGACTTGTCGCTCAAATACTTGGAGCACGACGCTTACTACATGATAAAGGAAAAGCTGAATGCCACGAAAAAGGCCCGCGACGCATACATAGAAAGGTTCATACAGCCGATAAAAGAGAAGCTCGAAGCCGCCGGGCTGAAGTTCCACATGAAGGGAAGGACGAAGAGCATACACTCGATCTGGCAGAAAATGAAGAAGCAAAACTGCGGCTTCGAGGGCATCTACGACCTGTTCGCCATACGCATCATAATCGACTCACAGCCGGAAAAGGAGAAAATGCTGTGCTGGCAAGCCTACTCTATCGTCACGGATATGTACCAGCCAAACCCCAAGCGGCTGCGCGACTGGCTGTCTGTCCCGAAGTCCAACGGCTACGAGAGCCTGCACATCACCGTGCTCGGCCCTGAAAACAAGTGGGTGGAAGTGCAGATTCGCACCGAAAGGATGGACGAGATAGCCGAACGAGGCGTGGCGGCACACTGGCGCTACAAAGGAATAAAAGGCGAAAGCGGGCTCGACGACTGGCTCACCAACATCCGCAACATACTCGAAGCAAACGACGACCTGCAAGTCATGGACCAGTTTAAGATGGACTTGTATGAGGACGAAGTGTTCGTGTTCACCCCGAAAGGCGACCTGTTCAAGTTCCCCAAGGGCGCGACGGTGCTGGACTTTGCCTACCACATACACACAAAAGTGGGCAACGCCTGCACCGGGGCAAAGGTAAACGGAAAGATTGTGACGCTTAGGGAAATCCTTCACAGCGGCGACCAGGTCGAAATACTAACCTCGGCCACGCAGAAACCGAAGCCTGCCTGGCTGAACATCGTGAAGACTTCGCGAGCGAAATCAAAAATACGCCAGGCCCTCAAGGAACTGCAGGCAAAGGAAAGCGTATTCGCTAAGGAGATGCTTGAGCGGAAGTTCAAGAACAGGAAGATTGAACTTGAAGAGCCGCTAATGGCAAAGCTGATAAAAAAGCTCGGCTTCAAGGAGGCGAGCAACTTCTACAAGCAAATAGCCGACGGCGAACTGGACATCAACCACGTAATAGAAAAATACATCGAAGCCCAAGCCAAAGAGACTGGCGCAGGCAACGAGCAGCCGGCTAAGAGCGCGGAAGAGTTCAACCTGCACGCCGAAAGCAACGCCAACGCCGGCGGGGAAGACGTGCTCGTGATAGACAGCAACCTGAAAGGCGTGGACTACCAGCTGGCAAAATGCTGCCAGCCGATTTACGGCGACGACATCTTCGGGTTCGTGACAGTCAGCGGCGGAATAAAAATCCACCGCTCCGACTGCCCCAACGCCGCCGAACTGCGCAAACGGTTCGGCTACCGCATAGTGAAGGCACGCTGGAGCGGCAAGGGAACGGCTAAATATTCGATAACGCTGCGGGTGGTCGGCAACGACGACATTGGCATCGTGAACAACCTTACGAGCATAATAAGCAAGGACGAGAAGCTCGTGTTGCGCTCCATCAGCATCGACAGCAACGACGGAATCTTCAGGGGCAACCTCGTGGTAATGCTCGAAGACACTTCGCGCTTGGAGACACTCATAAAGCGGTTGCGCACGGTCAAGGGCGTAAAACAAGTGGAACGCATCTGACGGGCAGGCCGACACGGCAACAGCCGCCAAACCAAACAACGGCAAAACAATGCCTCCGCATAGGCAAGACACACAAACAAATAACATAAACAGACATGAGAAGTAGAACGGCAGAATGGTTCGAATGCAAAATCAGGTATGAAAAGACAATGGAAGACGGGACGCAAAAGAAGGTCACCGAAACCTACACGGTGGACGCCTTGAGCTTTACCGAGGCAGAACAGCGCATCATGGAAGAAATGTCGTCGTACATAAGCGGCGAGTTTGAGGTGGCAGACATCAAGAAAGCCGCATACAAAGAGATTTTCTTCAGCGACCTCGACTCGGCCGACAGGTGGTACAAGGCGAAGCTGCAATTCATAACCATAGACGAGAAAACGGAAAAAGAGAAACGCTCCAACATCAATTACCTAGTCAACGCAGGAACGTTCAATGCCGCTGTCAAGAACATCGACGAGGTGATGGGCGGCACAATGATCGACTATGTAATAGCCTCTGTCACCGAAACGCAACTGATGGACGTATTCGAATACAAGAAGAAGGAAGCGGAAGACAAGCCTGAATATGAGCAGTAAAATGGAATATGACGTTAAAGGCCACCTCCACGAGGTGTTGTCAAGCATCCCACCGGAAGTAAAGCTTGTGGCAATCAGCAAGTTCCACCCTGCCGCATATATCGAAGCGGCATACGAGGAGGGGCAGCGAATATTCGGCGAGAGCCACGAACAGGAGCTGGCCAAGAAATACGAGGCACTGCCCAAAGACATTGAATGGCACTTCATAGGCCACCTCCAGACCAACAAGGTGAAATACATCGCCCCTTACATCTCAATGGTCGAGTCGGTGGACTCGATGAAGCTGCTTAAGGAAATAGACAAGCAAGGCCGCAAATGCGGGCGCGTCATCAATGTCTTGCTCGAGCTGCACATCGCAGAGGAAGCCACGAAATACGGCCTAAAGCCCGACGACTGCCGCAGGCTGCTTGACGACGGGGAATGGAGAGGGCTGGCAAACGTGCGGATATGCGGACTCATGGCAATGGCGTCAAACGTTGACGACGAAGCCCAGATACGCTCGGAGTTCATGCAAGCCGCCGCGCTTTTCGACGAGTTCAAGCAGAAACACTTTGCCGACGACGACCATTTCCGCGAGCGTTCGTGGGGAATGAGCCACGACTACCACATAGCCGTTGAATGCCGCAGCACAATGGTTCGCGTGGGTACGTCCATCTTCGGGCCGCGGGTATATTGACAAAAGCAACATCCCAAACCGCCACGACTTGCATTCGGGCAGTTTGGGATGTTGCTTTTGCTTCCCCAAAGAAATGTTCTTTCTATTTCGCCATCACGTATGCAGCAAGGCGACACACTTCGCCAGGGCTATCAATATGCAAAGAGCGGATAGCCCTTCATCGTCTCGTTCACCCTCGAACGCACCTTAGCTATCACTTCCTCGTTCTCTGGATTGTCAAGAACCTCTTCAATAAGCTCGGCAATGAGCACCATGAGGTCTTCCTTTGCGCCACGGGTGGTTATGGCCGGAGTGCCAAGACGGATGCCGCTGGTCTGGAAAGCGCTGCGCGTGTCGTATGGCACCATGTTCTTGTTTACGGTTATGTCTGCCGCAACAAGAGCCTTCTCGGCCACCTTTCCTGTCAGTTCAGGGTACTTCGTGCGCAAATCCACGAGCATGGAGTGGTTGTCAGTGCCGCCGCTCACGATTGTGAAGCCGCGCTTGATAAGCTCGTCGGCCAACACCTTGGCATTCTTCTGCACTTGCTTTGCCCACTCCTTAAACTCCGGTTGAAGAGCCTCGCCAAAGGCAACTGCCTTAGCGGCGATTACGTGTTCGAGCGGGCCGCCCTGCTGGCCGGGGAACACTGCGGAGTTAAGCAGCTGGCTCATCATCTTTGTAACGCCCTTCGGCGTCTTCAATCCCCACGGATTCTCAAAGTCCTTGCCCATGAGTATGATTCCGCCGCGCGGCCCGCGCAGGGTCTTGTGGGTTGTCGACGTGACGATGTGCGCATACTTCACCGGGTTGTCAAGAAGCCCTGCGGCTATCAGTCCGGCCGGATGCGCCATGTCTATCATCAGCAAGGCGCCCACGCTGTCGGCAATCTCGCGCATACGCTTGTAGTCCCACTCACGGCTGTATGCCGAGCCGCCGCCGATGATGAGCTTCGGCTTGTGCTCAATGGCGAGCCGCTCCATCTCGTCGTAGTCCACGCGCCCGGTCTCCTTGTCGAGGTCGTAGCCGATGGCATTGTACAGGATGCCCGACGTGTTCACGGCAGAGCCGTGCGAAAGATGGCCTCCGTGGGCCAGGTTCAGGCCCAGGAACGTGTCGCCGGGCTTAAGCACAGCCAAGAGCACTGCGGCATTGGCCTGCGCCCCGGAGTGTGGTTGCACGTTGGCATATTCGGCCCCGAACAGTTTGCACACCCTGTCGATGGCAAGCTGCTCAACCTGGTCGACCACTTCGCAACCGCCATAATAACGCTTGCCGGGATAGCCTTCGGCGTATTTGTTTGTGAGATACGACCCCATGGCTTCCATAACTTCGTCGCTGACAAAATTCTCCGATGCAATCAACTCCATTCCCTTCAACTGGCGCTGGTGCTCCTTCTCTATAAGGTCGAAGACCTCCTGATCTCTTTTCATCCTTGTTGTTTATTTGTTATTAACCCTAAATGCTAGCTGTGCCTGCGCTGCATATATCAGCCAAACAGCATTTGCAAAGGTACTCAATTATTGTTACAGCATGAAATTTTGCGGCGAAAATTTAGGCCATCACCCACTATTAGATTCCCAACAAAGGCCGCCAACCGCCACTAACCACGCAATGCACGGCCGGCATCAGGCGCGTTACAACCCCGGAGCAGGCAATGGCTTAACTCCGCCTATATATAATATATGTGTGGCGGAGAGGCCGGAGCGTGGCCACGAAGACAAGAAAACCGACAAAACGAAAAAGCCGCGGAACAAAGTCCTGAAAGACTTCATCCCTCGGCCCTTATCATTTTGTCTTGCTATATCAGAAGAACAAGTACCTGTTGTCTACGACTCCGGCGCTCAAATACAGCTCGTCCATATAGCGGCTTGCAGCCTGGAGCGCCATCTGGCGCAGGCGCTGCTCCACGGTCTTGGCGTCGAACTTGGCACCCTGGCGCGTGCTGCGGCTTGTCACCTGGAACATATACGCACCGGCATTGCCCTTTATCACATCCGGGCAGAACGAGTTTTGCTTTGTGGCAGCCACCGCGCCGCTGAGAGCAGGCTCGCTGGCACCAGTTGCCTGGACGAAGACGGGAGCGTTGAAGGTAATCTGGCGGACGGTATCAACGCGGGCGCCCTTGCCCTTTGCAGCGTTGACGCTGTTAACCCCGGCCAGCTTTTCCTTCAGCATTTCGTATTTCTTATCCCTCACCACGTCGGCCTTAACCACGTCCTTCACGTCGTCGAACGCGCGATAGCCCACAGGGTGAACCTTGGTCAATGCCACCACGAGCAGATGGTCGTTTTCGCCACACTCATACAGCGGCGACACCTTGCCCACCTCGGCCTCGTCGAAAATCCATTTCATGGCATCGTCGGTGCTGCCTATGCCTGCAACGTTGTGCTCGGAGTTGAAAATGTCCCTGCGCTCCAGCACCCTGTAGCCAAACTTGGCGGCGTTCTTCTCCATAGCCTCGATGGTCTGGTTGGCACTTACGAACTGGCTGAACTTGTTGTAGGCCGCAGAATAAGTGTCCTTGGAGAAGTCTATGGTGTGCTTAACCACGGCAGCGACGTATTTCTCAACCATCGCGCGGCGGCTTACCACCTGGACGATGACGTTGCCCTGCATGAACTCTACGTTGGCAAGTTCGTTTTCGCCAAGAGTGCCGAGCGTCTCGAGGTATTTCTTAGAGTCGGCATCGATGCTCTGCGAGTTCTCGTACATGGCTGACGTGAGCCACTGTGTGGTGCCGTTCTGGCCATACTTGGCGGCAATGGAGTCGAAGTTTGCCCCGCCTTTCAGCGCAACGTAAACGCTGTCGGCCCGCTTGCGTATCTCGTCCATCGTCTGGCCAACAATTTGTATCTGCCTATACTCCACGGAGTCGGGCATTTGCGACTTCGATATGAGCTTGATTACGTTCAAGGTGTTGTCAGACTTTGTCTCAAACGGAGAGGTGGTCTGCCCAACAGACATGGAATCGAGCTTGGCCGCGATGTCGGAGGGGAAGGCGTTGCGTGTCACGGGCAGGCCGAGATAGGCATACTGCGACTGTGCCTTGCGCACCACTTCGGCAGGACTAGTGCCGGCCTCGAGCTTCTTCTGCGCGTCAGTAACGGTGGCGAGAATCGCCTTGCGGTCGGCAGCCGAAGGCAAGACCTGGAACTCGACATACTTTATGTCGCGGCTCTCCACGTACTGGCGGTACATTTCCTTCTGTTCCTCGTACTTTGCCTTCAGCTCCGCGTCAGAAACCTTAACGTCGTTGTCGTTGATTGAGGAATATGACATAGAAGCCAACACGATGCCACTCTCGGTGTTCTGGTCTTCGAAGGCCATTTTTGCAGAAATCGGGTTAGACAACATACAGCCGGAAATCAAAGTCTGGTACTTCATGGCAAGGAGCTGCTGGCGGAGCGACTTCTCCATGAACTGCCAGTACTTGTAGATTGTGCGGTATTGTTCGGCAGCTTCCGGGTTCTGGCCTGCCTGCACCTTCTTGTAGTCGTCGAGGAACTTCGTGAGCAACGAAGCGTCAAAACGCCTTGTCTGCTGGTTTACAAACGGTGTCTGCAAGAGCAAGGGGTTAGTTCCTTCGCGGAGGACGTTCTGTAGCTCTTCCTTGGTGACGGTAAGGCCGAGTTTCTCGGCTTCGCCCTCGACGATGGCGTTGTTGACGTATGTCCGCCACACCTGGTCTTTCAGCTGGTTAAGCTCGTCTTCGGTGAAATTGTCGCGCCCTTGGGTGACTTTGACAAACTCCTGATACTCGTCGAGCAAGTTCTGGAAATCCTGAACGGAGAGACTCTCTCCTAATACCTCTCCCACTCTGAGACGTTTTTCGTTATTGGTTGCCTCACATGAACGAAACATCTCCTCGGCGATAAACGCAAAGAGACCCAAACCGATGATTATTATCAAGGTCACGCCTCTTTTCCTGATTGTTCCTAATGCTGCCATTACTTTTTTGTTGTTATTATTCTGTTTTTGTTATTTTTTTAGTTATGCAGTCAACGTTGGCGGCGCCCGAAAATATGCGCACGGCCACTTTAGTTGGCAAAATTACTAAAATTATGCCAATCTGCAACACAAATTCCCGAAAAAACTATTCTTGGCGGCAATATTGCCTTTCAACATAAATTCCACATAGCGGTTTGGGCTGAAATAACGTTGAGTTTCAGGCCGTTTCCACACCGATATCGGGCAAACGGCTTTCAATTTGGCAGGACGCGCCACAGGGTGTACCCACAACAGAACCCGATGCCAACACACACGGGGGCGGGAGCCGGCCGCAGGCCGAAGCCAAAGGGGCAGCCATACCGCCGGAATTGCGCGACCGGGGGATGCTTGCGAAGATGTTTCCCTGCCAAGACGGGATTATTGCAGGCCATCCAGCGCATAAAAGCGCGAATGCAAGCCACAACAAGCCCAAGGCAAGCAACACGGGATTAACAGCAACGAAGACTTAGGCAGGTGCCATTATGGGCCGCCGAAGATTTAACACTTTTAAGTTAACGGCAGGCAGAACCGCACCCATTGGCTAACACGCTGGTTGCCAATGCGTTGCAAGGCGGGGCATTTTAGCTCCCAAAACAGGCCGTTTCAGCTTGCGAAACGGCCCGTTTCGCAAGCCGAAACAGGCCATATTGCAATGCAATCCCGCCATAATGTTAAAACAGTAGGCGCAAAGCCGCATTTTAGTTGCACATCTGCAACCAGGCATGGCAAGAAAAAAGGGGCGCACCTTGGCTTCCGGTGCGCCCCTTCCGTAAAAGTATTATAGCGAAAACGCCAATGGCTCGGCTTTAAGCTTCAACCTCGTTTTCGTCGCTCCAGTCCATCTGCGTCTGGCGGACATAGCTCTTGTAGCGGAGCTGTGCCATGCGCTTGGCCTCGGAGAAGAGTTCCTCGGCCTCGTTGGGATAAGCCTTCTTAACAGACAGATAGCGAACCTCGCCCATGAGGAAGTCGTGGAACTTGCTCCAATCCGGCTCCTTGGAGTCGAGCGAGAACGGATTCTTGCCCTGCTCTGCCAGTTCGGGATTGTAGCGCCACAGGTGCCAGTAGCCGCACTCAACGGCCTTGGCCTCCTCTGCCTGGCTCTTGCCCATGCCGCCCTTGGCCTTAAGGCCGTGGTTGATACATGGAGCGTAGGCGATGATGAGCGACGGGCCATGGTAAGCCTCGGCCTCGCGGATGGCCTTGAGGCACTGTGCCTGGTCGGCGCCCATGGCAATCTGTGCGACGTAAACGTAGCCGTAGGTCGTGGCAATCATGCCGAGGTCCTTCTTGCGGATGCGCTTTCCCTGGGCGGCGAACTGTGCGATGGCTCCGAGCGGAGTTGCCTTTGAAGCCTGGCCGCCGGTGTTGGAATACACCTCGGTGTCGAGCACGAGGATGTTCACGTCCTCGCCGCTTGCTATCACGTGGTCGAGGCCGCCGTAACCGATGTCGTAGGAAGCGCCGTCGCCACCGATTATCCACTGGCTGCGCTTAACGAGATAGTGGTCGAGGGTCTTCAGTTCCTTGCAAACCTCGCAGCCTGCCTCTGCGCCGGCAGCGATGAGCGGCTTCAGCTTGGCGGCAGCCACCTTCGATGCGTCGGCATCGTCCTTGGCGGCAATCCACTCCTGGGCAGCAGCCTTGAAGTCTGCGGGAGTGCCGTCGTTTGCAATGGCCTCGTTGAGCAGAAGCTCCACGCGCTCCTTCATCTTCTTGTTGCCGAGCACCATACCCATGCCGAACTCGCAGAAGTCCTCGAACAACGAGTTGTTGAAGGCAGGGCCCTGGCCCTTCTCGTTGGTGCAATACGGGGTGGAAGGTATCGAAGCTGAATAGATAGAGGAGCAGCCGGTTGCGTTGGCTATCATCTCGCGGTCGCCGAAGAGTTGGGAGATGAGCTTCACGTAAGGAGTCTCGCCGCAGCCGGAGCAAGCGCCGGAGAACTCGAACAGAGGCTGTGCGAACTGCGAGTTCTTCACGTTGCTCTTGATGTCGATGAGGTCTTGCTTGCTCTTCACGTTCTTAACGAGGTAGTTCCACTCGGCAGCCTTCCCTTCGTCGCCGGCGAACGGAACCATCGATAGAGCCTTGCCCTTCTTGGGGTTGCCCGGGCAGACGTCCTCGCAGTTGCCGCAGCCGAGGCAGTCCATAACGGAAATGCCCATCACGAAGTGCATGCCCTTCAGGGCTGCGGGAGCCTTCATCTCGAGGGTGGGCGAAGAATAGCCCTTCAGTTCCTCGTCGGTGAGCACGAACGGGCGGATGGCTGCGTGAGGACAAACGTATGCGCACTTGTTGCACTGGATGCAGTTCTCGGAGTTCCATACGGGAACGAAAGCCTCAACGCCGCGCTTCTCGTAAGCTGCCGTGCCAACCTGCCAAGAGCCGTCCACCGTGCCGTGGTTAACAAAGTCGGAAACCTTGAGAAGGTCGCCGGCCTGCGCGTTGATGGGGCGCACGAGTTCCTTAACGAATGCGGGAGCGTCGTCTTCGCAAACGGCATCGTCAGCAAGGCTTGCCCAAGCGGGATCGACAACGAGCTGCTTGTACTCGCCGCCGCGGTCTACGGCAGCGTAGTTCTTGTCTACCACGTCCTGGCCCTTCTTTCCGTAAGACTTCACGATGAACTTCTTCATCTGCTCAACGGCAAGGTCAACGGGGATTACGCCGGTGATGCGGAAGAATGCGCTCTGGAGGATGGTGTTGGTGCGGTTGCCAAGGCCGATTTCCTGCGCAATCTTCGTTGCGTTGATGTAGTAGACGGTGATGTTGTTCTGTGCGAAGTAGCGCTTAACCTTGTTGGGAATGAAGTTCACCAGCTCCTCGCCGTCGAAAATCGTGTTGAGCAGGAACGTGCCGTTCTTCTGCAGTCCGCGCGTAACGTCGTACATGTGCAGGTAAGCCTGTACGTGGCAAGCCACGAAGTTAGGCGTGTTCACCAAGTAAGTCGAACGAATCGGGGTGTCGCCAAAGCGCAGGTGCGAGCAGGTGAAGCCGCCCGACTTCTTCGAGTCGTAGGAGAAGTAAGCCTGGCAGTGCTTGTTGGTGTTGTCGCCGATAATCTTCACGGAGTTCTTGTTTGCACCCACAGTGCCGTCGGCGCCAAGGCCGTAGAACTTGGCCTCGAACATACCCTCTCCGCCGAGAGCCATCTCCTCAACGGCAGGCAGCGACGTAAACGTAACGTCGTCTACGATGCCAACGGTGAAGTGGTTCTTGGGCTCGGGCAGCGCAAGGTTGTTGAACACGGAGATAATCTTGGCGGGAGTGGTGTCGCTCGAGCCGAGGCCGTAGCGTCCGCCAACGATGAGGGGCTTGTCCTCAACATCGTAGAATGCGCTCTTGACGTCGAGGTACAGCGGCTCGCCCTCTGCTCCCGGCTCTTTCGTCCTGTCGAGCACGGCGATGCGCTTTGCGGTCTTTGGAACGGCAGCCA
>CALUMB010000064.1 GCA_944321645.1 uncultured Prevotella sp. | reverse complement strand
ATACTCGACGCCCTTCACGGCGTTGATGCCAAGCATGGCTGCGCCGAGCGCGGCGTGCAGCGTGCCGAACTCCGGCTCGCCAAGCCCCACGGGGCAGCCCTTAACGATGCACGAGACTACGCCGCCGATGGTGTCGCCCTGCGCCTTTACGTCGAGTATGAGCCGCTCCATCTCCTCCGCCTTCTGCGGGTCGGGGCAGCGCACGGCGTTGCGCTCTGCCTCGGCCAGGTCGTAACGGGTGTAGTCGCGGCCTATAGAGATGTCGCCCACTTGCGACGTGAATGCCGTCACGCTGACCCCCAGCGGCCTGAGGGCAAGCTTGGCGAGCGCCCCGCCCACGCAGCGGCTTATAGTGACGCGGGCCGACGAGCGGCCCCCGCCGCGGTGGTCGCGCAGGCCGTACTTGCTGTAATATGTGAAGTCGGCGTGCGACGGGCGAAAGAGGCAGCGCAGGTTCTCGTAGTCCTGCGAGTGCTGGTTGGTGTTCCTCACCATAAAGCCTATCGGGGCGCCCGTAGCCCTGCCCTCAAACACGCCGCTTAGCAGCTCCACGCGGTCGGCCTCGCGGCGGCTCGTGGTTATCGCGCTCTGCCCCGGGCGGCGGCGGTCAAGCTCACCCTGTATGAAGCCTAAGTCTATCTCGGTGCCTGCCGGCATCCCGTCCACCACCCCGCCCACGGCCTCGCCGTGGCTCTCGCCAAACGTGGTGAGGGTGAATATGTTGCCGAATGTGTTGCGCACGCGCTTATGAAGTTAAAAGTTAAGAATTAAAATTAAAAGAAAATGCCTCATCGGTAGCCTGCTTCCTGCCCGCCAGGCGGCTGCATCCCACACAGTTGCGAATGCGCATGCAGGCTTTGGCTTAGGGATATGTGCGCCACGCGCCTGCGGCTTACCCGTGGCAGTGGCCGCCACCGCAGCATCCGCCCTTGTGGTCGTGGTGGTGGCCATGGCTGCCGCAGTCGTCGTCGCAGTCGCCGTCGCCGCAGCATCCACCGCCGCAACCGCCGCAGCCGCAGCCCTCGCCGCTCAGGCGGTTGGCCATGGCCTGCAGTTCCTCGTTTGTGGCCTCGCGGTTTTCCACCACGCGGCCTTTGAAGTTGAGCGTCTGTCCGGCCAGCGGGTGGTTGAGGTCTATCTTCACCTTGTCGTCGCCAATGTCGAGCACGCGCCCAAGGAAGCGGTTGCCGTCGGCGTTCTGCAACGGCACTACGGCGTCTTTGTATATCCGCTCGTGGTCGAAGTGGCCGTTGATGCAAAAGAGGCTGCGGTCGAGGTCGAGCACGTGGGCTTCCTCATAGTCGCCGTATGCCTCGTCCTTGCCAAGCTCGAAGTCAAACTCCGCCCCCTTCTCTAAGTCGGCCACCTGCCGTTCGAAGGCGTCGAGCGTAACGCCAAAACCGCTTATGAACTGAAACGGGTGCTCTTCGGTAGCCTCTTCCACGAGGTGTTTCCCGTCTGCTTCCACCGTATAAAGTTTATACGAAACTGCTATGTACTTGTTAATTGGTCTTTCCATTGTGGCTGTATGATTAATTTCCGCCTGCAAAGTTAAGCATTTTAGGCTATCCAACAAAATTAATGAAGAACGGAAAATGAAGAACGGGAGATTGGGAATGAAGAATTAAGAGTTAAGAATGAAGAAAAACGGCGGCGGGAAAAGTACGGACATAGACTGCCGCGCCGAGCCTCTCCACACAGGGGAGACGGGAGAGGGGCTACCCCGCCCCCCCCGTCTCCTGCCTCCTGAACAACATTTGTCTGAACTCCTGTATTCAGTCTCCTGTCTCCTGATTTTAACACTTCAAAACCTGGCGAAATAGAAAGCGGGAAACGATTCGGAGCTTAACTATTTGAGACTTCAGCGAGCCAGCAATCCAAAACGGGCCGTTTTAGATTGCGAAACGACCCGTTTTAGAATGCAAAACGGGTCGTTTCATCATCCAAAAAGGCTCTCGCCAGAAGTGCGTTTTTATCAAAAAACAATGTTTTCGAGGCTTTTCTTGTCAAAATTTAATGTTCCGTTTTTGCATAATTTGCATAAAAGCAGTCTTAAGTGGCACGAAACCAACGTGTTATGCCCCACCGCCCATTTTCGCGATATTTACGTCCTACTGCCGGATTTTTTACGAAGGCGCGATTTTTGGAGGGTGGTTTCGCCCAGGATTTAACACTTTTACATTCGTTAGCAAACGATGTTTCGATTCGTATTACCGCTCTCCCCGCCCGTTTATTTTTCGCCACGAACGACACGGATTACGCGGAATGAAATAAGGAACAGATGGAATACACATTGATATATTATGAATATCCGCACATTTCTTAAACGAACGAAATAAGGAACAGAAAGAGCATTTGTCCTCTAACTCCTTAGCGGAACGCAGTGGAGCGATAACTCCTTGTAACTCCTTTAACTCCTTTGAATAGGATCTTTACCGACATTCAATTAATATATACGCCTCCAATACGCGGCGTTTAATGCAAAACCATTAAAAAAACATTACCGTCTTGATTATTTGACCTGCATCAAATAAACACGCTGTTTGCGCACACAACAAACAAAACATTTTGAAGGAAGCCCAAAAAGCTATAACTTTGCAGCGAAATCAAGGAAAAAGGATAACAACTGAGAGAGAATGCCGGTAAATGGTACCTACGCCGGCGAAATGAAAATTAGTAACAAGAAAAAGAAAAGAAAGGGTAACAAAAGATGAAAAGATTGTATGTTTCGGTCGTGGCTCTGCTCAGCATGACCATGGCCTTCGCAGGAAACGGAAACGAAACGAAGAACGCCAACAACGGCAACGTATGCGACAGCACCGCAACAGGTAAAGGCAAGACAGAAGCCGCCTACGACATCAACTACAACCTGCGCCGCATGGGCGAGACCCTCGGACTGACGCTGTCGCAGATGAACAGCGTTGACGCGCTCAACCGCTCGTTCAACGACGACCTCAAGGCTCTCGTGGGAGCCGCAGACGCCGACCGCAAGGCCCTGCTCGACAATGCCGTGGCAAACGACTTCAAGCGCATGAGCTACGTGCTCACCCCGGCACAGCTAAGCAAGTATGAGATTCTGATAAACGCAACGCTGGCCAACAGGGGCATGGAGAAGTAAAAGCACAACAAACATCACATACCATTAAAAGCCGCCGCACCAACACGTGCGACGGCTTTTTTGTGGCTTTCAATGCAAAAACAACGGCGAGGCTGTGGCGTTAAGCGCATTTTTACTATTTTTGCAGCAGCATCTAAAGCCATAGCATCACATGAAGAAAACCATAGCCACAGCGTTGCTGCTGTTTTTGGCCGGTGCGCCTTCCGCTGCGCAACAGCCGCAACCCGCCAAGATGTCGCCTCTGGTGCGCAGTGCCGCAGCGGCTTGCCACCAGCCAAGGAGGCAAGCCCCGCCCGCCAAGGCGCACTGCATCAACGCCTTCGTGTGCGCCGACCCGGCCAAGGCCGACAGCCTGCTGGCCGCCAACGGCTGCCGCAAGATAGACGCAAGCGGCGACATTTTCATTGCCTCAATACCCACCCACAGGCTAAACGCGCTCTCGGCATCGCCCGCCGTGAGGCGCATTGAGGCAGCAAGGCCGTGCCGGGCGGCGATGGACACCACGGCATCCGTAATAAACGCACTGCCCGTCTATGCAGGCAAGGGGCTGCCGCAGACTTTCACGGGGCGCGGCGTGGTGGTGGGGGTGATGGACGTTGGCTTCGACCTTACCCACCCCACATTCTACGACTCCACCGCCACCACCTACCGCATAGGCGCACTGTGGGATATGCTCGACCGCGACACCATTGGCAGCCAGCTGCCCGTGGGGCGCGACTACACGGGCAAAGACGCGCTGCTGCAAAAGAAGCACTCCACCGACGGCCTGCTGCAGACGCACGGCACCCACACGCTGGGCATCGCCGCCGGCAGCGGACACGACTCGCCATACCGAGGCATGGCCTACGAGAGCGGCATATGCATAGTGGCAAACGCCGTGAGCGACAACCTGCCGCTGATCGATTCGGCCGACGTCTACAAATACACCTCGGCCACCGACGCGCTCGGCTTCAAGTACATATTCGACTATGCCGACTCGTTCGGCATGCCATGCGTGGCCTCGTTCAGCGAGGGCGCCACCGCCACCTACGGCACCGACGACAGCCTCTACTGCCAATACCTCCGGCGGCTCACCGGCCCTGGGCGCATCATAGTGGCCTCGGCGGGCAACGAGTCGGTGATAGCGCGCCACGTGGGCAAGCCTGCCGGCAAGCCGCAGGCAGGCTCGTTCCTGTGCAGCGGCGAGGGCCGCGCGGCAATGGTGGTGAAGGCCGACGGGCCGTTCTGCCTCCGGCTACTGTCCTACGGGTTCAGCCCGACGGACACGGTGACCGTAATAGACAGCCCCCGCATGGCCGACTCGGTGTTTGCCGTGCCGCTGAAGCTCGGCGGCCAGACGCGCAACTGTACGGTGAGCGTGGGCCGCTACGCCTCGGCGTTCAGCCAACCCGATTCCATCTACATCGTGGAAATTGAGTGCGACGCACCGCTCAACAGCGCGGGCCGACTGGCCGTGGTGGCGGAAGGGACTGGCGCCGAGGTACACGTAGCGTGCGCCGCACCGGCATACTTCCAAAACGGACTGGCCGACGCGGCATGGGCCGACGCCGACATAAGCCACAACGTGCTCGCCCCGGCTTACTTCCCCGGAGTGATAGCCGTAGGCTCCACCATCCACCGCACGGGCTTCACAAACTACCTCGGGCAATACTGCGACTACACGCAGCCGGGGCGCAACGACGGGGTGCTGGCCTACTACTCGTCGGTAGGCCCAACGCTCGACGGCAGGACGAAGCCCGACGTGGTGGCTCCTGGCAACAACATCGTGTCGTCGTACAGCAGTTTCTACGAGGAGCACAACCCGCAGGCCACCGACATCAACTCCGACGTGGCCCACTTCGCCTTCGCCGGGCGCACCTACCCGTGGAACTCCAACACCGGCACGTCGATGGCCGCTCCCGTTGTGGCCGGGGCCATAGCCCTGTGGCTGCAGGCCAAGCCCGACCTCACGCCCGAAGAAGCCCTCGACGCGCTGGCCCTGACGTGCCGCCACCCCGAAAGCGGACTCGCATACCCCAACAACCGCTACGGCCACGGCGAGATAGACGTACACCGGGGGCTGCTGCACCTGCTCAACCTCGACGGCATAGAGGGCATCAGCACCACGCAGCCTCAACGCCTGCAAGCCGCCGTAACAGCGCCGGGGCGGCTCACGCTGCGCTTCGCCAGCGCACCCGCCGCCCCGCTCTCCGTCAGGCTCTACTCCACCTCGGGCACACTCCTGATGCACAAGACAATCCGCTCTCCGCAAAGTTCGGCCGTCAGCATCGACGTCTCACAGCTGCCCTCGGGCATCTATGCCGTGCAAACGGACAGCATGGAAGAAGGCTTCACGGGGTCAACGCTGGTCAGGAAGTAGGCATCGGGCGACAAATCACGGCCACGCCCCGCAACGTTTTCCCGTTAACATCTATATGTTAATGGCACAAAGAACGCACTGCCCATATAACAATCTGGCAGTCGGAATGTTACGATACGTGCCGTTTCACAATGCGAAACGGCACGTATTGCGTCCTGAAACGGGTCGTTTTACAAGCCCAAACGGCACACTTCGCATCACAAGACGGCACACACAAAAAAACAAGGCCACACTACCTGTTTTTAGTTTCATATATGCAAGCAGTGGCAAGGCGCGGATAGCATTGAGCATATCTGCCCTTCGGCTTGCGCCTTCCTTCCGCCCAACGACAGCGGCTTGCACCATATTGCCGAATCCCCGGGCTGCGGAAGAGGCACGAAAAAAGCCCCGCCACAATGGCGGGGCATACTGTTCAGACCTTATTTACACGCTTCCGATCAGAAGTTGTAGTACATGGCGAAGTTCTATTGAAATATATATTAACCACAAAACATCGTGAACCACCACAACAAACAGTATTGGCAACTCACGAACAGCCATAAAAATAGCGAGGCCCCGCTTCTGAAAAGCGGGGCTTCGCTGTATTGTGGTTTTACTAATTAGAAGTTGTACAGAACACCAAACGAAATGTTCTCGCCGCTCACATCAAAGCCAAAGCTCGAACCATTGTTCATGTCATCACCGTCAGGCATTGTGCAGGTGTAACCCAACCAACCCAATCGGGTCATCAATGCGAAGTGGTCGGTGAGGTCAACACGCAGACCCGGCTTTACGCCAATCTTGAAATAGCTTGTCTTCTCCTCTTTGGATATAGTCTCACCATCATCCTCATATTCCTTTTTTACCTTGTCAAAGCTATAAGAGAGACCGCCTTCCAAGAAGAGACTCACTTTATTCCATCTTGCGAAAGTCCAACGGGCATAAGGCGCAATCTCAAAACCGGTATTCTTGACATCACCCTGCTTGCCATAATCGAAACCCAATCCGATACCTACAGCCCATTTGTCATCAAGGTTGTAACCCACTTCCGGGTTGAGACGAAACTTCGTAACGGCATCCGACTCAACGCCTCCATCACGATAAGGTGCCTTTGTCGAACTTACACCGAGGCTTCCTCCGATGTACACTTGTGCGCTGGCTGCAACTGCGGCAACCATGAACGCAACCATCAACATAACTTTTTTCATAATCTCAATAATTTAATTAAACAATAAAAGTTAAGTGCTGCAAAGATAGGATTTATTGGCTTACACGCCAAATATTTATCGAATAAATTTGTAATCGAAGCAAAATTCTTGATACATAGCTGTTAAGAAATGGTTAAAATGCGAACATTGTTATTCCGTTTGGGAAATTATGGCTAATTTTGAAAATCGGAACTAAAGGGCGGCCTGCGGCCACAGACAACAGGCCACGCGCCACAAAGTGACACAAAACAAACGACCACAAAATGGGGAACAACGACAAGCGCGACATGAAATGGCGCACGCTTTCCAGCGAATACCTCATACGCCGACCGTGGCTCACGGCACGGCGCGACACCGTTGAGCTGCCTAACGGCACCGTGAACGACGAATACTATGTGCTGGAATATCCCGACTGGGTAAACGTGGTGGCCATAACCACCGGCGGCGACTTCGTGTTCGTCAGGCAATACCGCCACGGCATAGACGAGGTGTGCCACGAAATTGTGGCCGGAGTGATTGAGCCGGGCGAGCAACCGGAGGCCGCCGCACGCCGCGAATTGGAGGAAGAGACGGGCTACGGCGGCGGGTGCTGGCGCGAACTGATGGTGCTCTCGCCCAACCCGAGCACGGTGACGAACATCGTACACTGTTTCGTGGCCACGGGAGTGGAGCGCACCGCCGCGCAGCACCTCGACGCAACGGAAGACATCGAGGTGTGCCTATTCTCCAAAGACGAGGTTAGGCAGATGCTACGGCGCGGCGAAATAATGCAGGCCCTCATGGCCGCTCCGCTGTGGCGGCTGCTGGCCGAGGGGCTGTGACCGCCGACGACTGACGCCGTTTACACATTATATAATATATAAGGAACAAGCAACAACAAACATAAATGAACAAAAACCTACTACTGCTTGCCGCCGCCATGGCCCTGACATCGGCCGCAAGCGCACAGACTAAGGCCGGCGGAATATCGCAGGCCATGCTCGACGAGATACGAAACGGCAGGCAGGCCACCGCCGCCGACCGCGCAATTGCAAACGCCATTGCCGCAAACCCGATAGACAAGCTGGCGCAAAACCACGCAAACGCGGGCGCAATAGACACCCACTTCAGCATCGAGACACCGGCACAGAGCATCACCGACCAGCAACAGTCGGGCCGGTGCTGGATGTTCAGCGGCATGAACGTGCTCCGCGCGGCCTTCGCCAAGCGCACAGACTCGCTCCGCGTGGACTTCTCGCAGGCTTACCTGTTCTTCTACGACCAGCTCGAGAAGGCCAACCTCTTCCTGCAAGGGGTGGTGGAAACGGCAGACAAGCCAATGGACGACACGCGGGTGCAGTTCTTCTTCAAGAACCCGATAAACGACGGCGGCACGTTCTGCGGCGTGGCCGACCTGGCCGACAAATACGGACTCGTGCCGAAGGAGGTGATGCCAGAGACCTATTCGTCTGACAACACGTCGCAAATGGCACGCCTCGTGGCCTCGAAGCTGCGCGAATACGGGCTTGGCCTGCGCCAGATGGTGGCCGACGGCAAGGCGGCGAAGGACATCGAGGCCGAAAAGACGCGGATGCTCGCCACCATATACCGTATGCTCGCGCTCACCATCGGCGAGCCGCCGACGAAGTTCTCCTACGCATTCAAGAACGCCGAAGGCCGAACCGTGGGCAAGGCGAAGGAATACACGCCGCAGGAGTTCTTCAAAGAGGTTGTCGGAGGCCCGATAAACGGCACGTTCATCATGGCGATGAACGACCCGCGCCGCCCCTACTACAAGACATACGAGGTGGAGTACGACCGCCACACCTACGACGGCCACAACTGGAAGTACATAAACCTGCCCATGGACGACATCGAGCAAATGGCCATCGCCTCGCTGAAGGACGGGCGGAAGCTGTACAGCTCGTATGACGTGGGCAAGTTCCTCGACCGCACCCGAGGCTATGCCGACCCGGCAAACTACGACTACGGCTCGCTCATGGGCACGACTTTCGGCATGGACAAGGCGCAGCGCATAAGCACATACGACAGCGGCTCGACCCACGCCATGACCCTAACGGCAGTAGACCTCGACGCCGACGGCAAGGCAACGAAGTGGAAAGTGGAAAACAGCTGGGGCGACTGGAGCCAGCAGCGGGGCTACCTGATTATGTCGGACAACTGGTTCCGCGAATATATGTTCCGCCTTGTGGTGAACAAGAAATACGTTCCCGAAAAGATTCTCAAGCTCAACGAGCAAGAGCCGGTGATGGTTATGCCCGAAGACCCGCTCTTCGCCGAAGACAGGTAAAACAGGAAAGACATCCTCCAACACAGCACAATGAAGCAAAAAAGCATTATAGCGTTTGCCGCACTGTCCTCTTTCGCCATGGCGGCAAACGCACAGGAAGACCTTGGGAAGCGGCCTACGGAAGCCACGGCACCAGACTTTGTGGCAGTGCCGGAAGCCGCGCCAACCGGCCTTGCCGACACAGTGGCCATGCCGCGGCTTAGCGAGCGAGGCACGGTGGCGGCGCACACGCCGCCCGGCCCGTGGGGGCAGTGGGGCGACTGGAGGCTGCACCCGGGGCTGAACGCCTCGCTGTCGCTCTCGGCCACGGTGGGCTTCGGCGACAACGCCGGGTCGGGCTTCGCCCAAAGCATTGCCCTTATGTATGCGGCGGAGATAATGCCGAAGCTCTCGCTGGCCGTTGGCGGCTACTACTCGCACTTCAACTGGGGGGCGGCGCAGTTCAACGACGCAGGGCTGACGGCAGTGCTCAACTACCGCTTCAACGAGCGTTGGGAGGCGAGCGTGTTCGGGCAGAAGTCGATGGCGCAGCCCGATATGCCACTGCCGCTATACTACATGGGCGACTTTGGCGACAAGATAGGGGCTGAAGTGCGCTACAACGTCAGCCCCTCGTTCACCATCGGGCTAAGCGTGTGGCACCAGTCAGCCCCCGACCGCCGCCACATCGCGCCTATGCGACGACCTTAAGGCGCAGGCTGTTGAGCACGACGCTCACGCTACTCATGGCCATGAGCGCACTTGCCCACATCGGCGTTATCTGGAAATCGGCCACCCCGTACAACGCCCCGGCGGCAAGCGGGATGCAAACCACATTGTATATAAAGGCCCAGAAGAGGTTTTGGCGAATCATCCCGACGGTCTTCCGCGACAGGCGGATGGCATCGGGGATGCGCCTTAGGTCTGTTCCCATCAGCGTTACCTGCGCCACGTCCATTGCCACATCGGTGCCTTTGCCCATGGCAATGCTCACATCGGCAGCCGCCAGTGCCTGGCTGTCGTTTATTCCGTCGCCAACCATCGCCACGCGGTGGCCTCCGGCCTGTAGCTTTCTCACCAAATCTTCCTTGTCTTGCGGCATCACGCGGCTCTGCCAATGGCTTATACCGGCCTTTTCGGCCCAATATGCGGCAGCCTCTTCCGTGTCGCCGCTCATCATGTAAATCTCTATCCCCTCTGCCTTAAGCGCATCCATGGCCTCGCGGGCGTGGGGCTTTAGCGACTCCTTGGCCTCAAAGTTTAGTTTTGAGTTCAGAGTTTGGAGTGATGAGGTATGATTTGTTTTGGAGGCAGGAATTTGGGCGGAAGAATCCATCTGGCAGCTTTCGACGTTGCCACCACCTTGAAGGTAATCATACCTTTTCACTCCGACCTCTTCACTCTGCGCTAAATTCAAATCATACCTCTTCACTCCGACCTCTTCACTCTGCGCTCCGCCCACTCCGTTATTGATTAAAGTCAGCGTTCCGGTTTTGTCGATTACCATCGCGTCCACCTTGCGCAGGTTCTCCAAGGCGGTGGCATCCTTAACCAGTATGCCAAGCTTTGCGGCCTTGCCTATGCCCACCATGAGAGCCGTGGGCGTGGCAAGCCCCATGGCGCAGGGGCAGGCTATGACCAACACCGACACTGCCGAGAGCACGGCGTGGGGCATGGCCGCAAGCCCGCCGATGGCCAGCCACAGCGCAAACGTGAGAACGGATATGGCGAGCACCGCCGGAACGAAATACAAAGCTATGCGGTCTACCACGCGCTGGACGGGAGCCTTTGAGCCTTGCGCCTCCTGCACCATCTTTATTATGCCCGCAAGCATGGTCTTAGAGCCTACGGCCTCGGCCTTGAAGCGGAAGGTGCCTTCGCGCACCACCGTGCCTGCGAGCACGCGCGAGCCTTTCAGCTTGGCCACGGGTTCAGGCTCGCCGCTTATCATGCTTTCGTCTATGCGGGCTTCGCCACTTACTACCGTCCCGTCGACCGGCACTTTTTCGCCGACCCTCACCTCTACGGTGTCGCCGGGCTGGAGTGCCGACAGCGGCGCGTCCACCACCTCGCCGCCGTCTACCAGGTGGGCCGTCTTTGGGGCAAGCCCCATGAGCGAGCGTATGGCCGAGGCCGTTCCTTTTTTCGCGCTCTCCTCGATGAGCCGCCCGGTGAGCACAAACGTGATGATCATCACCGACGCATCGTAGTAAGTGTGCCACTCTATGCCGTGCGCGCCCCAGAAACTTTCGCCC
This sequence comes from uncultured Prevotella sp., assembly GCA_944321645.1. GTDB lineage: Bacteria > Bacteroidota > Bacteroidia > Bacteroidales > Bacteroidaceae > Prevotella. The sequence continues at coordinate 2,186 of CALUMB010000064.1, read as the reverse complement.
CAGAATGTGTTGAAAACGCTAAGCGCGAACGACACGCAGGTGCTCATTGCCACGAGCGTGTCCATGCCTGCCGCGCCGTGGGCGGCCTGCCGCAGTGCCGTGGCGTAGAACTGGCGGCCGCAATACAGCAGGTTGGCGAGCGACAAGACGAGCATCAGTTGGTTGGCCGCGTCGCTGCCGCCTACGTCCACCCACCCCATCGACAGGCACATAGTGGCGATGGCAAGCAGCCACGACACCAGCACGCGACGGCGCAACAACACATACGACCGCCGCTCCATGGCCTCGACGTTGCGGTCGTCGTCAACCACCATTTCGTAGCCGATAGAGTCCAGCTGCGCCTTCATCTGTTCGAGCGACACCACCTTCGGGTCGTACTCCACCAACGCCGTGCGGGCCGGAAGGTTCACCACTGCCGACGCCACCCCGCCGATGGAGTTGAGCTTGCGCTCTACGTTGGCCGAGCAACCGGCGCACATCATCCCAAGTATTGCAACAGTCTTCTTTTCCATATAGCTTGATTTTGACTGATGCAAAGATAGCCATTTGCAGCCTACAAGGCGTTACGGAATTATGGAAAAGAGTTACAAGATTATCTGGGCTTGAAAAACACAAACTGGGCGTAGCCCCCAAACACCAAGCAACTTGATAACAATAAGCTCTGGCATACAGAGAAACAAACGTCTTAGCTTTTAGTGATTAACTTTGCAAGCACCCATTTTGTGGGAAACAGGGTACTTCTTGTATTGTTTGTAGCCAAAATTGAGGAACTTAAAGTTTATAATTCTTTCCAATTTTGCAAACATTGGAAAGAATTGCTATATTTGCATCCGAAACAAATTGCAGAAATTTATGGTAGAGAGGCCCCCTGTCGTGTCGTTGAAAGATTTGAGAGCAGCATACATTTCCCTGAAGTCTGGGAAAGAATACGATGGACTGTCCTCATTGATAGAGCAAATGAACGACGAATATGAATATTGGAGCAGCGTGAAATATAAAAAACTTCCATTTCCTATGCCCCCGCAGCATTTATGGACATTAGTAAAGGCATCAAGATGGGCGAATAGTATGGTTGCATGGCCTAAATATGGCGTTAATTTTTATCTTACAAATAAGATGCAACGAATTTGCCATGAGCTTGACATGAACTTTGGAGGCTCATGGGGAAATGACAGCTTGATACCCGAAGAAAGTAAAAGTATGTACCTTGTCAGTTCCTTGATGGAGGAAGCTATTTCTTCAAGCCAAATGGAGGGAGCTGCAACCACGAGGAAGGTTGCAAAGGAAATGTTGCGCAAGAAGATAGCGCCCAAGGACAAGTCACAACAGATGATATTTAATAATTACCAGACAATACAATTCATCATCGCGAATAAAGAGAAACCTTTAACGGAGGAGCTGCTCCTTGAAGTGCATAGGCTGATGACCGAGAACACCCTCGAAAAGCCAGAATACGCAGGCCATTTCCGTACAAACGACGATGTAGTTGTGGAAAATGGGATAACACACGAGATTGTACATATTCCACCGGCTTGCACAGACATTCCAGAATTCATATCGCAGCTGTGCGCTTTCTTTAATGGGAATGATGGTGGCAAATTTTTTATACATCCCATCATACGTGGCATAACCATACACTTCATGCTTGCATTTGTGCATCCTTTTGCAGATGGAAATGGGCGGACTGCACGCGCGATTTTTTATTGGTATATGCTGAAACAGGGATATTGGTTGACGGAATATTTGTCAATATCAAGAATAATTTCACGCTCTAAGAAATCATACGAAAAGACCTTTATGTACTCCGAGGCTGACGGAAATGACATGGGATATTTTGTTTCATACAATTTGCGTGTGCTTGATTTGGCTTTTAAGGATTTTCAGCAATATATTAAGCGGAAATCGTCTGACAAAGAAAAATCCAAACGCTTTTTGCGGTTGGGAATAGTCAACGAAAGGCAAGCGGAGATTATGCGGAGGTATTATGACAATCCAGATGAAGTTCTTACGGTCAAGGACGTGCAAGTGATGTTTGCCGTAACGCCTACAACCGCGAAAAGTGACATCACAAAACTCCTGAGGATGGGGGCTTTGTCAGAGATTTCTTTTAATGGTTCTGCGGGATTTAGTGTGAGTTAACATGCCGAATCCCGCAATTAACGGCATAATAATTGTACCTTTGTTGT
>CALUMB010000063.1 GCA_944321645.1 uncultured Prevotella sp. | reverse complement strand
CGAATCGTTCAAGGGCGCTCATCACTTCCTTTATCTTCACGCTTTTACAGCTTAAATTTAATATGTGTTCAGTCTGCAAAGGTACTGATTTTTGCCATATACCATAGCGGAAACCTCGTCTTTTTAACTCTTTTTGGCTGTTTGCCGTTGCAAATTTAACACGGCTGAAAGTGGTGAAATAGAGTTTTTGGGGCGCCAAAAACCGCCTTGGCTTGCCTGAAATAATCCGTTGTTTTGTAAGATGGCACGTTTCGCGATGCGAAACAGGCCGTTTCGCATCGCGAAACGTGCCGTCTTGGAAGGCGAAATGTGGCGTTTTGCACGGCAAAAAGTGGCGATTTTGGGCCGTTTTGTGGTGTTTTATGGGCCGCTTTTGTTGCACAATTAGTCTAATAGGACTGATAAGTCTAATAAGACCAATTGGTTACGATTGCACACCCGTGGCTTGCGTATTTGCGGCCAAATGGTTTTTGTTTTCAAATACGCGGAAAATGGAGGGTTTCGGCATCGCTTTTTTAACATTTGTGGCGGCGGTTCGGTTGGCAACGGCGTTTGGGCAAATTTGCATAGGGCCACCTGATGGTGGGTGGAGGCAGCCTTGTGTTTACTGAAAATATAGTTAAATCTACACGTAATCCATGGCATTCAACGAAAAAAACTTTATATTTGCATCGAGCAAGCTGCACAGTGGAAAATAGGGGGCAGGCTCTCCTTCCGCTCGTTTGCTTTGCCGTTGGCTTTGGTGGCAATGGCACAAGGTATGCTGTGCGAGCCGCAGGCCGTTGTTTATGCGCAGTGGGCCTGGGATTCATGAACGTGAATGTAATTTGAAACATATTTGTATGATAGCATTTTTTTCAAAAAGTAGGGCGGCAGCGGTGCTCTTTGCGCTCGCCGCAACGACGGCGGCAGCCCAGCAAAAGGCCGCCTATACCGTGACGGGTGAGGTCAACGACTCCACCGTAGAGGGCAGGATGATTTACATAGAGCGTTATGATGACCATAAGATGTTGGACAGCACTCGCATCACGGGCGGCAAGTTTGTGTTCCGGGGCTTCACGGACAGGCCGTGGTTTTGCTGCATTCAGGCCACAAACCGCGAACACGCCAACATCGTTTTGGAAGGTGGCAACATACGGGCGAGCGTTGGCCGCAGGGTTTACGACAAGCCGTCAGGTACTCCGCTCAACGATGAGATTCGCCGGATTGACGGCATCTTGGATAGCCTTAATGCCGTTTATTCGCCTAAGATAGAGGCTCTGAAGGCTCAAGGGCTTGACAGTGTGGCATATAGCAAAGCGTATCTTGTACTTGAGGATAGTTTTAATGCCGATATGCGCCGAATAGCTGAAAAGCTGTTTTCACGGCATCCGGATGATGCCGTGACCGAAAAACTGCTTAGAAGCGAATTTTATCAAACACAAACACTTGACGACCGGGAACGCATCATGGCCGCGCTCGGCCCGTGGATGAAGACAACAAATATATATAAAGACTTCTTACGACGGTTGAAAGCGGAGCGGCGCACATCTGCCGGGCAAATGTTTGTTGAGATAAACGGGCGTGATGTCAGCGGAAAACCGGTCAGGCTGAGCGACTATGTGGGTCGTGGCAACTATGTGCTTGTCGATTTTTGGGCATCGTGGTGTCGCCCTTGTCATGAGGAAATACCAAACCTGGCCCGCCTGCACCGTGAGTTCAAGGACAAGGGGCTGACGGTTCTCGGCCTGTTTACGTGGGATGACGAGAAGCTTATGGGAAAGACGGCAAGGAAACTTGGCGCGGTTTGGCCCCAAATGTTTGATGCAGAACGTAAGGCTTTGGAACTTTACGGAGCTGATGGCATTCCGTTGATAATCCTCTTCGGCCCCGACGGTCGCATCGTAGAGCGCGGACTGCGGGGCGAGGGCATGGTAACGAAAGTTACGGAAATAATGAACAAACATAACAAAGGCTTATGAACAGATTCATAAACTTGGCTTTCGTCGCAGTGATGGCGGCCTCGCTGCCCGGCATGGCGCAGCATGGTGAAAAGAAAGTGTGTGTGGTGACAGGCGAGCTGAATGGATTTCCAGCCTCTCTTGTAAACATAGTTCGCTATGGCGAGGACGGCCGCTATTATGGCGACACCATACCTGTTCGCGACGGGCGTTTCCGCTACGAGCTGGACACCGACGGAAGCACTGTGTATGACCTCACAGCGCGGGATGGGCGCAGTGGTCGCTATGTGCACTTCTTTGCCGAAGAAGGGGCTGTGCATATCAAGTTTCACCCCGACAGCGTGGCCGATGTCATTACATCCACGCCACTCAACACAGAGATGAGGCGCGTGAAGGCCGCCACAGACACCATTACGGACGAGGCTTTCGCCAGGCTTGAGGCTTTGGAGAGGGCAAAGCTCGACTACACAGAGCCTGCGCGACGGTTGTTGGAGTTGCGCCAGACAACAAGAAACAGCGACTCTCTGAAAGCGATTGACACCGAACTGAGGCGGCTTCAGGCCGACGGCCGTTTGCTTACTCCTGAGTTTGTTGCGGCAGACAATGCTGTCGGTGATGCCTTCAGGCGGGAGTACAAGGCCCGCTGCCACTATGCCGTTGAGCATCCCGGCCCCGTTGGGCTTTATTTCCTGCAAGAGTCAGCCTCGAGCAAGCTTGCCGACACAGCCCTGGTGCGCCGCGCCGTGGAGGAGATTTACGCCAAGCGGTATCCCGCTGCCTACGCCACGAGGTGGCTTCAGGGCTGGCTCGCGGGGTGCAACACCAAGGTGGGAGGCGACTATTTCGACTTTACCGCACCCGATTTGGAGGGCAACGACCATACGCTGTCAAAGGAGATAGCGGGGCGTGTGGCCTTGATTGACCTCTGGGGCAGTTGGTGCGCGTCGTGCCGCATACACTCCCAAGAGCTTATTCCCGTGTATAACAAGTATAAAGACCGTGGATTCACCGTTGTGGGCGTGGCTCGCGAGTATGACAATGCAGATGCAATGAAAACGGCGATAAGGCGCGACGGCTACCCGTGGCTCAACCTCCTGGAGCTTGACGACCGTCTCGGCATCTGGACGAAATACGGCATTGGCAATGCCGGAGGTGCCCGCTTCCTCGTAGGTCGTGACGGCAAGATACTGGCCATCAACCCCGATGCCTCGCAGGTTGAGGCCATATTGAAAGACAAACTGTAATAACCTGTTGTGTAAATGAAAAGAAAAAGACTTTTGACCGTGGCCTGCTCGCTATTGGTAGCGGTGGCCAGCAACGCCCAAGACGGCAAGATATGCACGCATATAGAAGGCGAGGTAGCTGACACTGCTGTGCAGGTAATAAGGGTGCGCAGGGTTGATCAGAACAACAGCTATATATATACGGACACCATCCCGTTTGCCAACGGCCGTTTTTCTTACGATATCCACACGGCTGAGCCTGCCGTTTATTCAATCTGTGCGTACAATAAAAGATGGATAGGACGGGCAGTGGACTTCTTTGCCGAGGGCGATACGGTACGCATGAAGTTCGTCCCCGACGACTCCCCCGAGTGGTATTCGGCCTCGCCGCTTAACAAAGAGTTGCATCGTGTGAACGGAATGACAGACAGCATTTTCCTTCATTACCAAGCGAGATTTGCCAAATATGCCGACTACGATAGTCTGTCGGAGTACGAACGCAAGGAATATAAGGCACTGAGTGATTCCTACCACGGACAGATTAAGGCTTTCCGGCTCGGTTATATGCGCAAAAATCCAGGGCTTGTCGGGCTTTTCATGCTTTTGAGTGGGGCGAGCGGTTCTCTGATGACAGCGTGGCGGTACGTGAAGTGGCATCCATCTATGATGATGTCTATGCCGGCAAGTTTCCCGGTTTCCACCTTTCGGAATATATGAAGCTGTGGCGTGCCTCGCAGAGCGTAAAGGTTGGAGGCAACTATATCGACTTCACCGCACCCGACTTGGACGGCAACGACCACACGCTGTCGGAGAAAATAGAGGGCAAGGTGGCTCTCATCGACTTCTGGGCGAGCTGGTGCGGGCCGTGCCGCAGGCTTTCCAAAAGCATGATTCCTGTTTACGAGAAGTACAAAGACCGTGGTTTCACCATCGTGGGCGTGGCTCGTGAGCGCGATGCGGAGGCCATGCGCAAGGCTGTAGAACACGACAAGTACCCATGGCTCAACCTCATTGAGCTTAATGACCGTATCAAGCTGTGGAACAATTATGGCATGCGCGGCGGTGGAAACAAGTTTCTCGTTGACCGTGATGGCACAATCCTGGCCATCGACCCGAAGCCAGAGAAGCTTGAGGCTATACTGAAAGAGAAGCTGAAATGACTGTGACTAAATATCAGAAAGGCTTATGAAGAGTATTATTAAGTTGTGTTTTGTTGTCCTTGCCGCCCTTTGCGCCATGCAGGGAGCGGCGCGTGGCGGCCAGGAGGTTTGCCATGTGGAGGGCAAGGTGGAGGGAACGGAAGCCTGTGTGCTGCTGGTGATGCCCGACGGGGCAACGGACCGGACGGGCCGGTCGGACACGGTGGCGGTCATTGGCGGGCGTTTCTCCTGCGACTTGCCTGCCGGTGAGCCTGCGGTTTGGTGGGTGAGGCAGTACCACAGGCCCGGGGCGTGTACCGCAGCCGCCCGCTTTTTCGCCACGGGCGACACCGTAAGGATAACTTTCCACCCGGCTTCAGCCGAACGGGAGCCGACCGTCTGCAGCGCGTCGCCGCTCAATGCCGAGTTGCGGCTGGCCGACAGTGCAATCGCTGCGGCGAGGGTTGAGGCGAAGAAACGGTACAGCGACTCTGCCGACATCTTCCGTTCCGACGAGTATTTCAGGTACAACCGCGAGTGCCAGGAGATAGAGTTCCGCTATGCCGAGAGCCATCCGTCGCCCGTGGGGCTGCATTGTCTGGCTGGGCTTACGCGCGACGTGGAGCTTGACAGCACCTTGGCCAATGGGCGCATAGAGGCCCTTTACAACGAGAAGTATGCCGCGCATTTTTCTGAAAGCGCCATGGGCAGGAGCGTTAGGCGGTGGATAGAGAGCCGGAGCCTGCGCGTGGGAGGCCGCTACATAGACTTCACGGCGGCAGACAAGGACGGGCGCAGGCATACGCTTTCGGAGGAGATAGGCGGCAAGTATGCCCTGATAGACCTCTGGGCTTCGTGGTGTGGGCCGTGCAGGCAGGCATCGGTGAGCATGATTCCGGTTTACGACAGATACAAAGACCGGGGCTTTACCGTTGTAGGCGTGGCACGTGAGAGGAGCAAGGCGAGCTTCCGCAAGGCATTGGAGCGCGACGGCTACCCGTGGCTGAACCTCGTTGAGATTGACGACGAAAACGGTATCTGGGAACGCTACGGCAAGACTTACAGTGCCGGAGGCACGTATCTTGTAGGCCCGGACGGCACGATATTGGCCATCGACCCTACGGCAGAGGAGGTGGAAGGGATACTTAAGGAAAGGCTTTAATCCAAATCGGCCATTAGACTTCAGTTGGATTTCGTGCTGCTGGCAGGCAGATTGATTTTCGGTTTTATCGAAGATGTAGCGGGCTACATCGAGAAAAACCGGAAAGCAAGATGGCGGCAGCAGTGCGGAATACGGCTGAAGAGACAGCAGTCAAGTGAAAATGTAGGCTTGGCGGTCTAATGACCGATTTGGGTTAAGACGGTAACATTTCGTTACAAAGCCTTTGGCGGAAAGCAAACCGCGCCGTTTGGCAAGTCCAAACGGCGCGGTTTGCGTCTTGAAACGGCCTGTATTGCGCTGCTGTATGGCCTGTTTCGGGGTGTAAAATGGCCGGCTTCGGTATGTGCCTGGCGTTCAGCTGGTTGCAAGGTCAGCACACAAGACTGCGCAATGGTAAGCAAAGTTTACAACCACGAGGCTGGCGGCGGAGTGCGGCAGCTTTGGTCAGAGCCAGTCGGCGATGTCGGCCGACGCCTCTACGCGGCTCTCAACGTCGTCGGGCAGGGCGGGGAAGAAGTCGATGCCCGTGATGCGTTCCACCTCGTCCACGCTGTTCACGTAGTCGCCCTTGGGGCGGTTGCCGGGCTGGTTCTTGTAGATGAAGCCGATGGCCTTGGGCTCGCCCTCGGTGCAGAGCACCACCTTGAAGAACGCCTCCGGCACCACCACCTTGTTCTTGCCTATCGTCTTGTGGCGCCCTTTGTAGAGTATCGGGCCGCTGACGATGTAGATTGAGCCAAGCTCCTCGGCCCAGCGGCGGCACTGCTGCTCCATCTCGTTCCAGTCGCCGGCGTTGAGCGAGTGGTTTTGCGGGCAGATGTTGGTGAAGAGGAACGACTCGCGCTGCGCCGCCTCGCTCCACTTGTTGTCGGCTGAGGGGCAGAGGTGGCCCCGGTCGTAGCCCGAGCGGTAGTAGTCCCAGTCGGTGGCGCGCGGCTCCGGCACATCCTCATCCTCGGCGAAGTCTATGCCGCCGCGCTTGTGGGGGCCGGAGGTGTGCTCTGCCGTGAGCTGCCACGCCACCCAGTTGGGCAGGCGCGTGTCGCTGTTGTACGACGCGGTGTAGGCCGTGCGGCGCAGTATCTGCTCCTTGCGGTCGGTGAGCGGGGCTGGAATCTCAACCCCGGCGGGGGCTTCGACGGCGGCTGCTGCCTTGCCGTCGGCCTCGGTTTGAGTGTCAAGCCCCGCCTCCTGGGCCAGCCGGTCGATGGCCTGCGAGGCGTAGTCGGTGAGTTTCTCCTCCACTTTTTGGCCTATGGACTCTTTCACTTTGTCGGTGTTCAGTTCGCAGGAGGCTGTGGCTATCGATGCCAAGGCTGCCAGGAAGAGCGCTTTGATGGTCTTTCGGGTCATGGGTGTCGTCTTATTTCGTTGTTGTCTGGTTGTTGTTTCGCTTTGCGAAGCCGCTTTCCCGTGTCGGGAAATGCGGTGAGCTTGTCGTTGCGCACGACTGCAAAGTTAGGCAAAAAAGGCCGCATGGCAAAGGAAACGGCAGGCTTTTAGGGTGGCGTATGCACAAAAAAAGGAGGGGGAACCGCTTTGGGGCGGTCTCTCCTCCTCTCTATTTGTGAGCCGTCAAGCCCGTATGGCGAGCTTATGCCGGCATGTTTATCCTGCCGTAGCTGTACATTTTCAGCATATTGTTGCAGTAGTTGTTGAACTTTTTGCTTGCTGCAATCTTCTTAATCATCTTTTTCATGTTTGTTACCCTTTCTTTCTTTTTCGTTATACAATCCTTTATGTTACCGTTCTCGTTGGATGCCGCTTCACATCCGTTATCCTGAATTTCGTTGTTTACGGTGCAAAGATAATGCCTTTTTGTCTGTGCGCGTACACAACCGATGGCGGTTTTGCTTGCAATCCCATGGATTTTTGACCTAAATCAATGGCGTTGACTTGTGTCAAGACAATGTGTCGGTTTGGCAGTTTGCCTGTGGACAGTGGGCGCCATGGCGCGTTCAGAAGCTTGTGGGTTGCGTGTGCAACTTGCTGTATGCCAGTGTTTTGTGTGGAATATGTGCGTTCCGTTGATGCCATGGTGTGTCGTTGCCGTGGCTGTGGGAATCGGGTGGGGCGCCTGTCGTGGATAGGCGGTGCGTGGAAAACTGCGCCAATATGTCACAAGTCGCGGTAGTCGGGTATGCCGTCGAGGAAAATATATTTGTCGTTCTCGTAGTCCATCTTGCAGCAAAAGTGCTGCAAGCCGTTGCTTACTATAAGGTAATCCACTTTAAGGAGGAAGTTGTAGACCGTGATTTGGTCGAATACAGCCTGGCTTATTTTAATGTCGGGGGCTTTGTATTCAACGATCATGCGCGGGCGCATCACATTATTATATAGCACGCTGTCGCACCTTAGCCGCTTGTCGCCCACCCTTAGCTCAACTTCGTTGGCTAAGTATGCCTGCGGGTAGCCTTTGTGCTCGATGAGGAAGTTGACGAAATGCTGGCGCACCCACTCTTCGGGAGTGAGCGCGACGTACCTGCGGCGGAGCCTGTCGAGCACCTTTGGCCGCCCTGAAACTACGCTGGCCCTTATCTGGAAGGGCGGAAGGTTGAGCTTGTACATATTTTATTTGAGCCTATGTCCTGACTGATTTATGTGGCCGAAGTGGCGAACAAAATCGCCGCAAGCTTTCGTATGCCCGATTTTTTGCCGTATCTTTGCATAAGGCAAGCTGCACTCGGGAAACTGAAAGCAAGCTTTCTCTCCTCTCGTTTGCATTGCCTTTGCATAAGGCAAGCTGCACTCGGGAAACTGAAAGCAAGCTTTCTCTCCTCTCGTTTGCATTGCCTTTGCATAAGGCAAGCTGCACTCGGGAAACTGAAAGCAAGCTTTCTTTCCTCTCGTTTGCATTGCCTTTGCATAAGGCGGGCCGCCCAGAAGGGCCTGCCCCGCGTATACGGGCGGCATCGGGCTTGCAAAATTAATAAATTATGCACTAAAATAACGATGGCAGACAATAAAATCGCAACTTACGCCGGCATAATCAAAGACTTGAAGGCGCGGAAGTTCGCCCCAGTGTATTACCTCATGGGCGACGAACCTTATTATATTGACAAAATCTCCGACTACATAGCGGAGAACGTCTTGACGCCGGAGGAGCGTGACTTCAACCAGATTGTGGTGTTCGGGTCTGACGTTTCGGCTGCGCAGGTGGCCGACATCGCTAAGCGTTACCCGATGATGTCGGAGTACCAGGTGGTCATAGTGAAGGAAGCCCAAAACCTTAAGGACACCGAAGCCTTGGACTTTTATTTGCAGAAGCCGCTCAAGTCGACAATACTCGTGATGTGCCATAAAAACGGAACGCTCGACAAACGCAAGAAGCTGGCGGCCACCGTGGCGAGGGTCGGGGTGCTGTTTGAAAGCAAGAAACTGCGCGAACGCGACCTGCCGGCATTCATTGAGAATTACCTTAGGGGCAAGGGCGCGTCGATAGACCCTAAGTCGCAGCAGATAATAGCCGACCACATAGGCGCCGACCTGAGCCGGCTCGTGGGCGAACTCGACAAGCTCTTGCTCGCACTGCCGGAGGGAGACAAGCGCGTGACGCCCCAGGTTGTGGAGCAGCAGATAGGGGTGAGCAAGGATTTCAACGCCTTCGAGCTTCGGGATGCGATAGTGAACAAGAATGTGTTTAAGGCGAACCAAATCATAAAGTATTTCGACGAGAACCCCAAGGCGGGCAACATCTACAGTTTCCTGCCCATGCTTTTCAATTATTTCCAGAACCTGATGATTGCCTACTACTGCCCGCAGAAGGGCAATCCCGACGCACTTGCCAAGTGGCTGGAGCTGAAATCGCCGTGGGCTGCCAAGGACTACATGACCGGGATGAGAAACTACAAGGGCACGAAAGTGTTGCAGATAATTTCTAAAATTAGGGAGATTGACGCCAAAAGCAAGGGGCTTGACAACCCAAATACGCCTCCCGGAGAGCTTATGAAAGAGTTAATTTTTTTCACACTCCACTGATTTTCGGTCAAAATCCATCCCTGTTTTCTCTGGAAGCAGGGATTTTTTGTACAGCAAATTTTAGGCTCAAGTCGCGCGTTTTCAGCGCGTTAAGTCCGTTTTACCCCTCTCATATTTCGCATATTTGAAATATTTCGACCGATGGCTCGGAATTTTTCAAAAATGAGGATTTTGCGTTTTGCAAAGCAGCCAAAATTCAGCGTTAGCATAATTTACGGTTTGTTTCTTTGAATCTTGATTTGTAAATCAAAACATAACATCACATTTTATACTCTAGCCATTTGGAAATGTAAATACAAAATGTCGCAATTCGGTATTGTTTAGGTTTGTATTTATAAATCAAAACACCGCGTCTGGATTTGCGAACGAATATTTATGCAACCATGTTTTGTACGGTTAAACAGCAAAAAATCAGCTGTTTATGCCCGTGTTTGGCATCTGTTTGTATCGAAAACGCCGCATTTAGCCCTGTATATAGCATATATTGGCATTCCGTTGCAAATGAGCTGTAATGAAGTGGGCTAAAAGCCAGTGTGTTAGGCAAAAACGTTGTTGTAAGCATTAGATATGCTTCAGACTCCTAAAGTTTGTGTTTGCAAATATGAAGAGCATTTGGATATATGTTTGTAAAGCACGTTTTAAAAACCAAAACACACCGTTTTAAATTTTAAAATCAAAATTTTCATTACATTTGTTGTGTAGTATCGAAAAATGTTTTACCTTTGTAAACGCTAAGAAATGGTGCCTAATGCACCCTAAAATGACACTTTACGCCGTATGAAAGACAGGATAAGGCAAATTATGGAGTCAAAACACATGACCCAACAGGTGTTTGCGCAGTTCATAGATATGTCGCCGGCATCGCTCAGCAGCATATTCAACGGGCGCACAAAGCCTACACTGAACATTGTTGAAGCCATCAAAAAGAAAATTCCCGAAATTAACATTGATTGGCTTTTGTTCGGTTCCGGCGAAATGTATGGCGGCGTGCCTGCATCCCACCCCACCGAGGACGGCGGACACGCCGTGCTGGGCATAGAGCCTACGCTCGACTTTGAGGACGACGCTCCGTCGGCTGCGTCGGCCCATCTCCCCTCCGGGCAGGCTCCTTCGGCGCACGCCGCACACGGCGGTTTGGAGCGCGATGGGCGGCAGGAGATTATCCGCGAGGAGATAAAGTATGTGGAAAGGCCGCCGAGGAAAGTGGTGGAGATAAGGGTCTATTACGACGACCTGACATATGAGACGTTTGTTCCGGCCAAGAAATGACGGGCACCGATGGCCTGCAGGCGGCCTGCACCGGTGTGGGTAAAAGCGGCGGGAATGGCCTTCGGGGAGCCACGTGGCGGCCTTTTCAGACCACGTGGCGGCCTTTTTTGGCCGTGTGGCAGGCTTTATTTTGGCTGCGTGGCGGACTTTCCCAGACCGTGTGGCGGGCTTTTTGATGCTGCGTGGCGGCTTTTTTTAGCCCTGGGCGGGCTATGTGGCCTTGTGGCAGATGCTTTTTGGCCAGAATGTGGCGTGTTTTTCGGGCAATAATGCTTACTTTTGCAGCCGTAACGACTAAACAGGAGCAAAGACGATGATACTTATTGCAGACAGCGGGAGCACTAAGACAGACTGGTGCATGGCCGACGGCGGGCGCGTGGTGAAGCGCATGGCCACGCAGGGCATAAACCCGTTCCATTGTGGCGAGGACGCTATTTTGGGCGTCTTGACAGGCGAGCTGTTGCCACAGATGGGCGACGAAGAGCCTCAGGCGGTGTATTTCTACGGCAGCGGGTGCCGCGACGAGTATGTGGCGGCGGTTGGGCGGCTGCTGGCGCACGTCTTCCCGCACACGCCGAAGGTTGAGGTGGAGTCCGACCTTGCAGGGGCGGCTCGCGCCTTGTTCGGCCGCACGGCCGGGATAGCCTGCATATTAGGCACGGGGAGCAATTCGTGCCTGTACGACGGCGCGGCGGTGGCGGCCAACGTGCCGCCTTTGGGCTACATTCTTGGCGACGAGGGCAGCGGCGCGGTGCTTGGCAGGATGTTTGTAAACGCTTTATATAAAGGGCGGTTGGGCGCGTCGTTGCGCGAGAGTTTCGAGGGCGAGACGGGGCTTCGTATGCCCGAGATAGTCAGGCGCACGTACCGCGAGCCACAGGCCAACCGCTTCCTTGCCTCGCTCTCGCCGTTCATCCACCGCCATATCGTTGACGGCGGGCTGCGCAGCCTTGTGACAGACAATTTCCGCAGCTTTTTCCGCAACAACGTGAAGGCATACGGCAGGCCCGAACTTGCCGTTGGCGTGGTGGGGAGCATCGGCTACTATTATTCGGCGGAACTGTCGGATGCCGCCGAGGCAGAGGGCGTTGCGCTCGGCTGCGTCGTGCGCAGCCCTATGGACGGGCTTGTGCGTTACCATTCGTAGCCGTGGGCGCCGTTGCCGATGGAAAGGGCGGTTTATGCGCATCGCGGGGCTTAAAACGCCGGAAAGCGGTGCCGAAATGTTAAAACCGAGGGCTTATACCCCCTTTAAAATTGAAGAATTTTGCGCGGGCGGCCGTTTGTTTGCGTACATCGCCAAAATGGGTGTGCAGCCGTAACAGCCTGGTTTTGCAGGACTTATGTGGTTGACTGGCCGGGATGTGCAATGATGATGGTCTAAATTTTGCTTAAATCCGGCCTTAAGTGCTTAAATTGAGTTAAATTTAGACTCGCAAAACGCTCCGTTTTGCCTTCCGATTCGTGCCGTTTTGCATTGCGAAATGGCACGTTTTGCTTTCCAAAACGGTACGTTTTGCGCGGAGTCGGCCTTGTTCCGGCGTTTCCAACGGGTGGTGACGGCTCTCCGCTTTCTATTTCGCCACTTTTTGCCGTGTTAAATCCACGTGCCGCAAATGCTAAATAATGCTAACGGGAGCGTGCCGCGATGCCTTCCTGGCGGCAGTATGGCACGCCTGCGGGCAAGCCTTGGCGCGGGATGCCGTTGCGCGTTGACCGCCGCCGTTCGGCGCCGATGCGGCGTAAGGCGGCGGTCTTTCACGTGCCGCAGGGCTGGTGGTTAATTATTTTAGGAACTGTTTCGTTTTTTTGTCCGATGGAATCCGTCCTGCGGAGGAAACAGGGCTGTATCTTGGAAAAGCTAAAAACATTTTTGCATTAAATATGATGTCTTTGCAATAAATTTATTAACTTTGCAACCGATTACGGCATACAAATTTGTAATATTATATTTTATGTATTTCACTTTATTCATTACCGTTATCCTGACGGCCGTAGTATTGGTGTTGGGCGCCTACGTGGTGGCCAAGCTGATGGGGCCGCGCTCGTACAATCGGGTAAAGGGAGAACCGTTTGAGTGTGGCATCCCCACGCGGGGCACATCGTGGCTTCCGGTCCATGTGGGCTACTATCTCTTCGCAATCCTGTTCCTGATGTTCGACATAGAGACAGTGTTTCTCTATCCCTGGGCGGTGGTCGTTAAGCAGTTTGGGGCAATGGCTCTGTGCAGCATTGGCTTCTTCCTGTTGGTATTGGTATTTGGCCTGGCTTACGCCTGGCGGAAAGGAGCGTTGGAATGGAAGTAAGGAAACCTGTAATCAAGAGCATCCCTTACGGCGAGTTTAAGGACAACGAAGGCCTGGAGAAGCTCGTGGCCGAACTCCACGAGGGCGGCACCGGCGTCGTGCTCGGCACGCTCGACCAAGTGATAAACTGGGGCCGGAGCAACTCGCTCTGGTCGCTCACGTTCGCCACGAGCTGCTGTGGCATCGAGTTCATGGCCGTGGGCTGCGCCCGCTACGACTTCGCCCGCTTCGGCTTCGAGGTGACGCGCAACTCGCCCCGCCAGGCCGACCTCATCATGTGCGCCGGCACCATCACCCACAAGATGGCCCCGGTGTTCAAGCGCCTTTACGACGAGATGGCCGACCCGAAGTATGTGGTGGCCGTGGGCGGCTGCGCCATATCCGGCGGC
>CALUMB010000062.1 GCA_944321645.1 uncultured Prevotella sp. | reverse complement strand
CGGTGGGCCATCCAGGGCTTGAACCTGGGACCTCCAGATTATGAGTCTGTTGCTCTAACCAACTGAGCTAAAAGCCCGGTGAAACAGAAGGATTCTGATTTCGGGTGCAAAGGTACGCTTAATAAATCAAATTACCAAATGTTTTTTGCAAAAAGTTATAAAATATGCCACCTTTATATTAAGTGTCTGGCCTTTTTTAGCTAACTTTGCCCATCATTTGGCTGCCCGGGGGCTTGTCGGGGTCGCTGTGCGCGGTGCCGCGCCACCTGCCTTGGCTGCCGTTTGGAGGCAGCGCCATCACGCTGCCGCACGGTTGTGGCATGGCAAAAGCAACTAAACACTAAACATCAATAATGGAAAAGGAAGTAATTACAGAAAACGCGAAGCGCGGCCTCTCGTCGGCCCAGGCCGACGAGAGCCGCCGCCTCCACGGTGAGAACGTGCTCACGCCGCCCAAGCGGACTCCGATGTGGAAACTCTACCTTGAGAAATACAACGACCCGATTATCAAGGTGCTGCTCGTGGCGGCTGCCGTGTCGCTGGTGCTTGCCATAATCGAGAACGAGTTCGTCGAGGTGATCGGCATCTTCGTGGCCATCTTCCTGGCCACCACCATCGGCTTCTACTTCGAGCGCGACGCCGCGAAGAAGTTCAACGTGCTCACGGCCATAGGCGAGGAGTCGCCCGTGAAGGTGGTGCGCGACGGCAAGGTGCAGGAGATTCCGCGCCGCGACGTGGTGGTGGGCGACGTGGTGGTGCTCGGCGTGGGCGACGAAGTGCCTGCCGACGGCACGCTCTTCGAGGCCACCGACCTGCAGATTGACGAGTCGGCGCTGACGGGCGAGCCTATCATCTCGAAGTTCACCGACGTGAGGCAGGACGGCGCCACCTACCCGTCGAACCACGCCCTGCGCTCCACGATGGTGATGAACGGCAGCGGGCGCATGGTGGTGACGGCAGTGGGCGACGCCACCGAGATAGGCAAGGTGGCGCGCAAGTCTACCGAGATGACCGCCGTGAAGACTCCGCTCAACCTCCAGCTCGACCGCCTGGCCAAGCTCATAAGCAAGGTTGGCACGGGCGTTGCCGTGGCGGCGTTCGTGATATTCCTCGGCCACGACCTCATGACCAACGACCTCTGGCATACCGACAACTACCTGAAGATGGCCGAGGTGGTGCTGCAATACTTCATGGTGTCCGTCACGCTCATTGTCATGGCCGTGCCAGAGGGCCTGCCCATGGCCGTCACCCTGGCCCTGGCCCTCAACATGAGGCGGATGCTCAAGAGCAACAACCTCGTGCGCAAGCTCCACGCCTGCGAGACGATGGGCGCGGTGACAGTGATATGCACCGACAAGACCGGCACGCTCACGCAGAACAAGATGCAGGTGCAGGAGATGTGGGCGGCCTCGGCTGACGGCAGCCTGCTCGACGCGGCCATCGCTGCCAACTCCACTGCCGAGCTTGACGGCGACAAGCCCATAGGCAACCCCACCGAGGGCGCGCTGCTGCTATGGATGCAGCGCGGCGGGCGCGACTACCGCGCCCTGCGCTCGGCCAACCGCGTGGTGTGGCAGCTGCCGTTCTCCACTGAGCGCAAGTACATGGCCACCATAGCCGAGGTGGGCGGCAAGCGTTACCTCTTTATGAAGGGAGCGCCGGAGATTGTTGCCAACTACTGCGACATGAGCGACGCCGACCGCGCCGCCCTGCGCGAGCGGCTGCTGGGCTACCAGAACAAGGCCATGCGCACGCTGGCCTTCGCCTGCAAGGAAGTGGGCGGCAATATAGATAAGGTGGAGCTGTCGCCAGCCGACGCCCACCTCACGCTGCAGGGCGTGGCCGCCATCAGCGACCCGCTGCGCCCCGAGGTGCCCGATGCCGTGCGCCACTGCCGCAAGGCCGGCATCGACGTGAAGATAGTCACGGGCGACACATCGGCCACGGCCATAGAGATTGCCCGACAGATAGGCGCGTGGGACGACTCCACGCCCGCCGAGGCGCAGATTACCGGCCCCGACTTCGAGGCCCTGTCCGACGAGGAGGCGTACAAGCGCGCCCACGTGCTCCGCGTGATGAGCCGCGCACGCCCCACCGACAAGCAACGGCTCGTAAACCTGCTGCAGAAGCGCGGCGAGGTGGTGGCCGTGACGGGCGACGGCACCAACGACGCGCCCGCGCTTAACCACGCCCATGTGGGCCTCTCGCTCGGCTCCGGCACGAGCGTGGCCAAGAACGCCAGCGACATGACGCTCATCGACGACTCCTTCGGCAGCATAGTGCGTGCCGTGGAGTGGGGGCGCTCGCTCTACAAGAACATACAGCGGTTCATCTTCTTCCAGCTCGTGGTGAACGTCACCGCCCTGCTGCTCGTGCTCGGAGGCTCGCTCGCAGGCACCGCCCTGCCGCTGACCATAACCCAGATACTGTGGGTCAACCTCATCATGGACACCTTCGCCGCCATGGCCCTGGCGTCGCTGCCGCCATCGCACGAGGTGATGCGCGAGAAGCCGCGCAACCAGGCCGACTTCATAATCAACCGCTCCATGGGCTGGAGCATCTGCTCCGTGGGCGTGGTGTTCTTCGCCGCGCTGCTGGGGATGCTCATCTGGTTCAACAACCACGGCCAGGCCGACGTACACCACCTTACCATCTTCTTCACCGTGTTCGTCATGCTGCAGTGGTGGAACCTGTTCAACGCCAAGTCGCTCGGCTCGCGCCACTCTGCCTTCCACCGCTTCCTGGCCGACAAGGGCCTCATGGTGGTGCTCGTAATCATACTCGCCGGGCAGTGGCTCATCGTCACCTTCGGCGGCAGGATGTTCCGCGTTGAGCCGCTGTCGGCAGAAGAGTGGCTGTGGATAATCGTCTGCACGTCTCCGGTGATGATTGTTGGAGAGCTGATGCGTGTCGTTTCACGCCTAAGGAGAAGCTGATGGACGTGATACGCCTTTCGCCGTCTGTGCAACGGCCTGCGCCGAGCGTGGCCACGGTGGGCTTCTTCGACGGGGTACACCGCGGCCACCGCTACCTCCTCGCCCACGTCTGCGACGTGGCGCACGGGGCAGGGCTGCGTGCCATGGCCGTCACCTTCGACAGCCACCCGCGCCGTGTGCTACGCTCCGACTACCGCCCTGAACTGCTCAGCACCACCGACGAGAAGCTTGCCCTGCTGGCGCAGACGGGCATCGACGCCTGCGCCCTGCTGCACTTCGACGAACAGATGGCCTCGCTCTCCGCCCGCGACTTCATGGGGCAAGTGCTCCTCGGGCGGCTTGGCGTGCGGCGGCTCGTGATAGGCTACGACAACCGCTTTGGCCATGGCCGCGCCGAAGGCTTCGACGACTACGTGCGCTATGGCCGCGAGATGGGCATGGAGGTTGAGCGGTGGCGGCCGATGGAGATGGGCGGCGTGGGCGTAAGCTCGTCGGTGGTGCGCTCGCTGCTCCGCGAGGGCGAGGTGGCCATGGCCGCCCGCTGCCTCGGCCATGCCTATTCCATTGGCGGAACGGTGGCCGAGGGTCGCCACGTTGGCGGGCAGATGGGCTTCCCCACGGCCAACCTCGTGCCTGATTGCCCCGACAAGCTCATACCGGCCCGTGGCGTATATGCCGTCGAGGCCCGCGTGGATGACAACCCCGAGCCGCTGCCCGCCATGACAAACATTGGCCGTCGGCCTACGTTCGACAACGGCGAGGCCACCATCGAGACCCATATTATCGGTTTCGGCGGCAACCTTTATGGCCGCCGCCTCAGCATCTCGTTCGTGGCCAGGCTGCGCGACGAGCGCAAGTTCCGCTCGGCAGCCGAGCTGGCCAACCAGCTGCGGCGCGACCTCCAGGCCGTCAAGGAGCGGCTTGGGGGAGTTGGCCAGGCCAACGAGCCAGAATAAGTCCAATCAGTCTAATTTGTCCAATAAGCCCAATAAAGAATGAACAACAAGCTATACAATGTTTTAGTCTATCTGTTGGTGTTTCTCGCCTTGCAGTTTTGCGTTTCGTTCGGTGTCACCGAGCTTTGGTGCATCGTGACCGGTTCCCCCGACATCACCGCCATGACGCTTGTCGTGGCCATGAGTCTCTTCAGTGCCGTCACCATTGCCGTGTTTCTGTTGGCTCGGTGGTGCGTGGTGTCGCGCAGCTACGTGCGCTCCCGTCCGTGGGGCGTGCTCACGTGGTGCGTGGTGGCCGCCATCGGTGCCATCATCCCTTCGCTCTGGCTCCAGGAGCAGATGCCGGAGCTGCCCAACTATGTGCTCGACGAGTTTTCGGCCATCCTTGGCGACCGCTGGGGCTATTTCGCCGTGGGGCTGCTCGCCCCCGTGGCCGAGGAGATGGTTTTTCGCGGCGCCATACTGCGCGTGCTGCTCGACCGTATGCGCAGCCATTGGCTGGCCATAGCCGTGTCGGCGGTGCTCTTCGCCGTAGCGCACTTTAATCCGGCGCAGATGCCCCACGCCCTGCTCGTTGGCCTGCTGCTTGGCTGGATGTACTACCGCACGGGCAGCGTCGTGCCGGGCGTGGCCTTCCATTGGGCCAACAACACCATCGCCTACGTGCTCTACAACATCCTGCCCAATCCCGACGCCACCCTGCTCGAAATCTTCCGCGGCGACCAGACGGCCGTCTGGCTCAGCCTGCTCTTCTCGCTGTGCTTCCTCGGCCCGGCCATATTTCAGCTCAACCTCCGCATGAGGAGGGCCGACGCGAAGGCTTAGGCCGTGGCGCCCGCATTAAAACAATGTCCGCATCTTGCGAATGTGCTTTGCAGAATGCGGACATTCTTTTTATCATACCGTTTGACAGTATTTCTCCGATGGACAAAGACACCCTTGACTTCATTGAGGCAAACGCCGGGAGCGACGTGCGCCTGCTGGCGTTGCAGGCCGGGAAGCACCCCGGCGTTGACATGATGTATGCCCTCGACCAGATAGCCGGGCGGCAGGCTGCGCGGCGCAAGCTGCCCTCGTGGGCGGCGGTGGGCGGCATCGAATATCCGCCGCACATCTCGATGGAGCAGTGTTCCGGCGAGGAGGCGGCACGCTACAAGGCGGCCTTGGCGGCACGGCTGTGCGGCGGCGGGTGGCTTGTTGACATAACGGGCGGCCTCGGCGCCGACTTCTCGTTCATGGCGCGGGCGTTCGACCGCGCCACCTACGTTGAGCGGCAGGAGCGGCTGTGCGCCCTGGCCCGCCACAACTTCCCGCTGCTGGGGCTTGGCGGGGCAGAGGTGGTGTGCGCCGACGGTGCCGACTACCTGCGGCGTATGGGCCGTGCGGCCATGGTGTATGCCGACCCAGCGCGGCGCGGCGCCTCCGGCGGGCGCACGTTTGCCATTGCCGACTGCACGCCCGACGTGGCCGCGCTGCGCCCCCTGCTCACGGAGAAGGCCGCCCGGGCTGTGGTGAAGCTCTCGCCCATGCTCGACTGGCGCAAGGCCGTGGCCGACATGGGCGGCAGCGTGCGCGAGGTACACATCGTGTCGGCCGGCGGCGAGTGCAAGGAGCTGCTGCTCGTTCTGTCGGCGGAGGGCGAAGGTGGCCCGGATGTGCATTGCGCCTCGGGCGGCAGCGTGCTGTCGTATCGCCCTGGCGACGCGCCTGATGCTCCCAAGTGCGCCGACGGGACGATACTTGGCAGCCTCGCCGCAGGCGGGTGGCACCTCTACGAGCCAAATCCTTCGGTGATGAAGGCAGGCTGCTTCGGCCTCGTTTGCAGCCGCTATGGCGTGGAGCAGCTTGCGCCCAACAGCCACCTCTTCGTGTCGCGCGGGGGAGTGGAAGGCTTTCCGGGGCGGGAGTTCGCCGTGCGCACGGCTTCCACGATGAACCGCAAGTCGCTCAAACGTGCGCTCGGCGGGCTGCGCCGGGCCAACGTGGCCGTGAGGAACTTCCCAATGCCGGCTGTCGAGCTGCGGCGCAGGCTCGGCCTTGCCGACGGCGGCGACACCTACATCTTCGGCACGACGCTTGCCGACAGGTCACACGTGGTGTTGGTGGCGGAGAAGTAGGAGCCCCTCTCCAACACTCTCCCGTGGGGAGGGCGGATAGGGGCGGTGGAGGCAATAAGCTTGGCAGCGAAGCAAGCCCATTCCCTACTGGGGCGGGGAGTCGTAGGCTATTTGCTTATCTTCTTGCCTCTGTGGATGTAGACACCATGCGGCAGGCCCTCGGCAGAGGTGGCTTCTGGGGCCACCATCTGGCCGGCGAGGTTGTATATTGGTGCCGGCGTGTCGTCGGAACCTATGCCTGTGATGGCATCAACCACTGGGTTGCCTAAGTACAGGAGGCTCACGTTGTCCCATGCCACCCAGTTTGCGTCGGTAGAGGCGTCGATGTGCAGGCTCACGGTGATGTCGCCCGCCGAGGCCATGGTGTAGTCGATGGTGTACGTTTCGGGCGAGTTGTTGGCCGTGTGGCAGGCTGTGGACTGCTCGTTGACGTAGAGCGTCACCCCGCTCACGTCGCCGCTCTGGTTCTGGCGGTTGGCTATCACGTCAGCCGTGAGGCGGTATTTGCCGGCCGGGCAGCCTTTCACGGTCTGGCTCGCGCCGTTCTCGACTCCCAAGGCTTTCGATGCCGACACCCAGATTTCCATGAACGGGCGCACGATTTGGCCGTAGTCGTGGTTGGTGTTGAGCTTGAACGTCGGGTCAGACAGAGGGTCGAGTATTGTCCACCCGTCCATTGCTGCCATGTCGGGATTCTCCAATCCAATTTCCTTTGGGCTTTCCATTGATGCGTTGGCAAAGCTGAAATTGTTGAGCGCGGCCTTCATCGCAGCCACGGCGGCCTCAATCGACTCAGCGCTGAAGCTGCCGAGCGCGTCTTTGGCATCGCTGATGGCGGCCTCCATCGCGGCGTGTCCGTTAGTGTAGGCGGGGTCACGCAGGAGTGCGTTGGCCGAGTCTACGAGTTGCTGGAGCTCGGCTCGCGCAGCCACTATGTCGCTGATGTCGAACTTGTTGTCGTCGCCCTTGGCGCCGTCTGCCCCATAGAAGGTCACGGTGTAGCCAGAAGCCGATGCCGGGATGTCGGCCACAGGCTCCAGGCTTACGTCTGTCCGCCCGTAAGGCTCTATCGCGCCGAGGCTCCCTTTGGCCAGCAGCGTGCCTTTGTCGTCGGTCACGCGGAGCGTCATCGGCTTCGATGCCGACAGGCCGAAGTTCTCCACCACCACGCCGGTGAGCCGCTTGCCGTCGCCCGTGGGGCGCAGCGCGGAGACGATGGCCGGGCGGTAGTTGACGTATGGCAGCCGGGCGTAGCCGTAGACCATGCGCCCCTCGGTGTCGCGGCCAATCATCTTGGGGGCGAACTCGGTGGCGTCGATGCCGCTCTCGCCGCTGAACGTGAGCACGAGGTCGCGCCCATGTGGCTCGGAGGCCACCACGCGGGCGCCCTCGCCGTAGTTCACCTTGTTGAAGTTGCCGAACACGAGCGACTCAGTGTCGAGCTGCGTGAGCGGGTCGAAGTCCTCCTCGGCCTTCACCAGCACGCGGATTTGCGCCGTTGACGCGCCGATAGGCTCCGTGTTGAGCACCTCGAGGAGCAGCCCTCGGTTGAGCGGCATGGTTATGTTCTTGGAGCTGTGGTTGTCGTTTGCCTTGTCTTCGTTCTTTATGGTGTCTATCACGGCGAAGTTAATCTGCGCCGCGCGTCCCGTCTCGTCTATGTAAACCTTGGCCCGTTCGTACTTGTACCACTCCTCCACCGTGCCGTCCTCGTGCACCGAGCAGCCCGGCAGGTAAGCCTCTCCTTGCTCCGTCACCCAGTGCACCCCGTCGAGGGAGCGGCTGTAGTAGGCAATGCGTGCGTTCCAGTCGTTCACTATCATGTGGTACTGCAGGCTGTCGCGCCATATCACGGGGTCTTCAAAATACCGCTTGTTGCCCGAATATACCGAGTGGTCGGTTATCTGGCGGTAGGCCGATATGCCGTCGCGGCTCACCCACACGCTGCCGCCACGGTCTACGGCGAGCATAGAGCCGTCCTGCCGCGTGGCGAAGGTGATGTTCGACAGCCCGCTGAGAATCTTCCGGTCGCGCTGGTCGAACTCAAAGGCGCTCTTCTCCCACGGGCCGTCTATGGCCTCGCTGATGTATCGCGCGTCTATCACGTAGCACACGTATCGCCCGTCCTTGGCGCGGTAGGTCTCCGGGTTGTGGCCCTTGCCGAGCGTGGCCGTCACGCGGAAAGGTCCCCACGGGTTTTCGCTCACGGCGTGGTAGGTGTCCGACTGCGACCACGTGTTGTGGCCCCTCGGCGAGCTTTCCAGCCATCCCGCCACGTTTATGTGGTACAGCCCGTCGGCACCCTTCAGTATGTTTCCGCCCCAATAAGACGTGTCGGGGCTTTCGATGCCGTTGTCGGTGAGCCTTGGGCGCGTGCCGGGTGCGCCCCAGCAGTCGGAGGTGAGCACCTTGCCCTGCATGGGCATGATGCGGTCCATGAAACGCCCGCCCTCCACGAGGCAGTCCCAGTCGTTGCCGGCAGCCGTTGCGGCTGTCGTGGCCATGGCTGCAATGGCCAGTGTAAGCAATGCTTCCTTCTTCATAATGTAGATGTTTTGAGATGCGTTATTGGTTTCAAATCGGCTGCAAAATTATGCCCGTTGCTGCGAGGTTTGCCAACAAAAACGTCTGATTACACAACTTTTTTGTCTGATTTTCGTTTTTCTTGCCATAAAACAATATATTTGCCGCATGAAACCGACCTTGCTTATTGCCCTTGCCGCCGCTGCCGCGCCCATGCTGCCGATAGCCGCGCAGCCGTCGCCCTTCTCTGGGATGAGTTCCGAGCGGCTCACCGTGCGCGACGGGCTGTCGAGCAACATTGTGAGCTGTATTGTGCAGGATGCTGACGGCTACGTGTGGATAGCCACATACAACGGGTTGAACGTCTACGACGGGTATGGCGTGGCCTCGTACCCCATGCCGCAGGGCAGCGGCGCAGGCCCCGCCCCGATAGTGGACATGACGGAAGACCGGCTGCTCAACACGCTGTCGCTCGTGGCCTCAAACGGGCGCACGGCCTGCTTCAGCCTAACCACCCGCCGCTATGTGGCCCATGCGGGCAAATCGGACGAAATGCGCCGAAAAGGCCCGATAATAGCCCATTTCAACGGCGTGACGTACAGGAACAACGGCGACGGCAGCCTGACGCGCACCGCCCCCGGCGCCAGCCCCAAGACAATGAGGCTGCTGCCACGCGCCATACTCGCCTACACCGGGCAAGACCATTTCCATGCCGTGGCCCTGCCCGACGGGCGCGAGGCCATATCCACATACGGCGCGGGCCTCTTCGTGTACGACCCGGACAGCGGCTCGCTCGCGCAGCTCACCGCCGAAAACAGCGGCGGCGTTATCGGCAGCAACTACATAACGGCACTGATGGCCGACCGCAGCGGGTGCCTCTGGCTGGCCGAAGACTTCTCCGGCCTTAACATCCTGCGCTTCCCTACGGTGGGCAACAGCCGCATCGTGGCCGCGCCCGAGGCCGACATACCCGACAAGAACTACGTGAGGCACGTGGCCGTAGAGCCTGACGGCCGCCTGCTCTTGGCAGACAACTACGGCACCTGCCACCTTGCCGACCCGCAAGGCCGCCGCTCCACCAAGGCCGCATGGCGCGGCGGGCGCATATACTGCACGCTGACAGACAGCCGGGGGCGACGCTGGGTGGGAACGCGCGGCGGCGGGCTTTACATAGGCGGCAGGCACCTTACCACCGGCAACAGCGCGTTGCCCTCGATGGACATATACGACATATTGGAGGACAGCGGCGGGCGCGTGTGGGTGGCCACGCTGGGCGGCGGCGTGATCCGGGCCGACGTTGGGGCCGACGGCGGCGTGGCCTTCGCCCCATTCTTTGCCGGGCAGGGTGCCACGGCCAAGGCCCACGACATAGAGCTTGACGGCCAGGGCCGCCTGTGGATAGCCACCGAGGGCGGGCTGTGCGTGGCCGAGCCTTCCGACCCGGCCCGCCGCAAGGTGTACGACACCGGCAACAGCCCGCTGCCCAGCGACTACCTCGTCTGCTTAGAGGAAGGCGCCGGCGGATATGTGTGGGCTGGCACCGTGGGCGGCGGGCTGCTGCGCCTCCGCCTTGGCGGCGACAGGCTCGAGTGTATGGCCATCTCCACCGGCCAGGGGCTGGCCAGTGCCGACGTCAACTCGATTGCCGTCGATGCCTCGGGGCGCGTCTGGGCCGGCACGGGGCATGGGTTGTCGTGCTACAGCCCTGACGACAACTCGGTGGGCAACAATATAAATGATTTTATATCAATCTGATAATGTGTGATTTACACAAACAAAATAAGTTGTAATATTAGATTTAGTACCATTTTAGAACCACTATTAAGAGTGTGAAAATCGTTTTAAAAAGCTGCTGAATACAGATTATCCAATAATCTTTGTGCATCCAAAGTTAATTATAAGCCGATTAATTGCGGAATACCGCCGTCTATCTTGCTGCTTATCTAGCGCAGTGCAAAAAAAATCACAAAATATTTTGGTATTCCGAATTGTTTTGCTACCTTTGCAACATTAGAACCTGCCAAGCCTCTTAACAATGCTCAAATCGGCGGGTCGTTTTTTTATTATACCTATATGAAAACGAGTTTCACCAAACCCTATTCCTCCCCGGAACAAATCGTTCAAATACTAAAATCGAGGGGTATGCTTATGGAAGATGAGCATAAAGTCGAAAGCTACTTATTAAACATAGGTTATCACCGTTTATCGGCTTATATCTTTCCCTTTTATAAAAGTCCTAAAAACGATTTGATATTAAAGGAGGGTACGACCTTTGAGCAAGTTTTGACCCTTTACCGCTTTGACAAAAAATTGCGTATTCTCCTTTTCAATGAAATCGAAAAGATAGAAGTTGCCATTCGTAGTGTATTGGCAAACATTGGCTGCCAAGAACTGGGCGATAAGTATTGGATAACAAAGCCTGAATATTTTGCCAATGCGGATAAATTCAACCAGACATTAGTTCTCATAGAAAAGGAACTGACATCGAGCAAAGAAGATTATATCGAAGATTTCAGGCACAATTATATTGAGAATTATCCTCCGGCATGGATGATAACGGAAGTATTGTCTTTCGGTAATTTGAACTATATCTATTCCAATATATCCAGCAATCAACTGATGAAACGTATTGCCGCTTATTTCGGTTTGAAGCCACAGGTTTTCACATCGTGGCTGACTGTACTTGCCAACTTGCGTAATATGTGCTGTCATCATGCGAGGGTGTGGAACAGAGATTTTATGTTAAATCCGGCAGAGCCACGCAAGACTTCAAATGTTTGGATAGACACATCCAAGATTGACAAGAAAAAGATTTTCTATCGGCTGTGTATTATCCGATATTTCCTTTCGTCTATTTCACCGAATAATAGTTTCAATGAAAAAATCGCTAATTTGTTAGCTCAATTTCCTTCTGTAGATATTGTGGCGATGGGGTTTTGTAAAGATTGGCAAAAAGATACTTTATGGAAGTAAAATTCAACAACTTGATATAGTTTAGAAAAAAATGAAAATAAGAAAAGTTAAATGGGCAAATCATCCTGTATTAGGAAATCTTGAATTGGATTTTGTAAATCCATTAACCAATCATCCTTTTTCAACTATTGTTTTTGCAGGAGAAAATGGAAGTGGAAAAACTACTATTTTGGAAACATTAAATACTTTCCTTTGCATTGGTAGTTTTAAACCATTTGACATGATAGAATTTGAAGTAGATGACGAATTGTATATCTTAACCCCGCCAATGATACCTAATTCCCTTGATACTTTTTTTACACGATATGATATAAAAAATGGTACATCCGAAAACATATGCACAGATAGAAACAATACACCGGGTTCTATTCAATCAGATAAAATAGATCCAAGATCATACGGTTGTGTATTTTCAAGACCGCGTGCAGATTATAAGACAGATAAAATAGAATCAGTGAGAGCCAATGAATTAGATAGAGATAAATACGATTCTGATAAAGATGACAACTTCACATCTTTAAAGCAGCTCATAGTAGATATTCAAAATCAAGACAACGAACAGTATTATGATATAAATACACAAAGGGAACGCCGTGGGGAAGCAGCAATGACTACGTCTGAATTTGAACCTAATTCAAAAATCTTTAGATTCAAAAAAGCTTTTGATAATTTCTTTGACAAAATAAAATATAATAAGGTTAGTAATATTAATGGTGAAAAGGTTATACTTTTTGAGAAAAACGGAACTGAAATTTCATTAGATAACTTAAGCACAGGGGAAAAACAAATTGTATTTAGAGGTGCTTACCTTCTCAAAAACATGAATCAACTTAATGGTGCTGTAATTATGATTGATGAGCCAGAATTGAGTATGCACCCTAAATGGCAGAAAAACATTTTAAGATATTACAAAAATCTCTTTACTGATAATAATGGAGAGCAAATAGCTCAATTATTTTTCGCAAGCCATTCCGAGGGTGTTATTAGTGAGGCTCTACAAGATTTGAATGATACAAAAGTTATAATTCTAAAAGATAATATGGGAAACATCACAGCGGGAAGTATTGACGCTCCTGCTGTATTACCATATACATTAGCGGCTGAAGTTAATTTTCAAGCTTTTGGTGTAGCATCAACAGATTATCATAATGCATTATATGGATATATAGAAGCCGAAGGTTGGAAAAATGGTTATGATGCACAGCAGTTAAAAGTTCCTTATATAAAACTACATAGGGATGGCACAACATCAAATCAACAAATTACGGAAACGGAAAAAATTCGGCATATCATTCATCATCCGGAAAATCGCAATAATAGTTATAGCGAACAAGAATTAAAAGATTCCATAGAACGTATGAGAAATTACATTAGAACTCATAATACAATTTGATACAAAATATTTAAATCCTCAAGATTAAAACGAACTGTGGTAATATATTTGCCACAGTTCGTTTTGTCTATTGAAATTACCATTTGCAAAATGGCAATGTGGATACGACATCTACCGTTTTGCAAGAGAGGATAATGACAGACAACAGGAGGTCGAGGATGTAACGAGGTTGCTTGTGTTCTCTTGACCAGTCGTTAGGGTCGTTCTTGATTTGGGATGCTTTGTCAATGGTTACGGCATAGCGTTCCATTATCCAGTCGATAGCGGACTTACCATTCACAACGTATTCGTAGGCTTTGAGTGGTATGTTCTCAATGCTGATATGACCGTTGTAAATGATGCGTGTCTTGTCGGCAACGAGTTTACCGTTCTCGTCACGGACTTTGGCGAACTTAATTTTATCCACGGAGAAGTATTGGTAGGTTTCATCTGTCCATTTGTTTTGCCAGATGTCGATGTCGCCAATAACCTTTACGCCAAAGAAACGATGTGCCAACATTGGCATTTCTGCGAAAAATGCATAATCGCCGTCATGCCCTGTTGTTTGCATGTTGATGCCTTGCTCATAGTTCAAATGTAGGTCGGCAAGTTCCTTTCCTGCTTTATAAAAAGCCATGAAATCCTGTACATTATCCACTATGGGAATGCGTGGCAATGACTTTTTCAAATCATCGGCGAAACGCTCACGGTATTGTTTGGAATGAAGTAACCCATACACATAGTAGAAAATATGTTCTTTGGTAATAGCTCGTAAACCACCAAAGCGGTTGCGGACTTCTTTCAAAATCCAGTCTGTGATTCCGTCACGGCGGATATAACGGTTCGTTTCGGCATCATCGAA
>CALUMB010000061.1 GCA_944321645.1 uncultured Prevotella sp. | reverse complement strand
TAAAAATTATACTCTGTGAACGGAAGATCCGGTGATATTTCTGAGAAATTTTGTACCTTTGCCATGCAGATTTATTATTCCCTTTCGTTTGAAAATAGATGGCCGAAATTGTGAAAATAGGCGGTTTGTTTCCAAAAAATTTGGCTATGTGTGACTAATTCGTTACCTTTGCAAAGAAAACAAGGGTAAATATGAAACGGAATTTGATATTGTCTCCCGCTTTCAAGGATTTTGCGATAAATGCCAATCCGCGCACACGTGATAAGTTGCGCTATGCAATATCCATATTGGAGTCTGTTTACCCTGTGCCAACTAAGTTCGTGAAGAAACTTGTCGGAACAGACTTCTTCGAGTTGCGGGTTTCCGTTGACAACGAGGTACGTGTCATCCTGTTTGCCGTTGACAACGAGAATATCAATCTTGCGACAAGCATTATACTGCTGAATGGCTTTGTGAAGAAAAGCACAAAGGACTATGAAAAGGAAATAACGAAGGCTATTAACATTTTAAGGAGCTTGCTATGAAAGTTAAGTATGACAGACTGACCGCTGAAGAAATGGCGAAATTGCGTCAAACAGACTTCTCCAAGAAGCCGGGTTTCGAGACGGCAGAAGCCATGCTTGCCCGTGAGGTGGGCGAGGCTGGAAGCCAGGAACGTGCCGATTTCAATGCCAAGGCGTTGGCGTGGTACTATGGCGAAGTGTTGCGTGACCGCCGAAAGGCACTCGGCATGACCCAAAAGGAGTTGGCCGAGCGCATTGGGCGCGAGCGTTCCTATATCAGCCGCCTGGAGAAAGGCGAGACAGACTTGCAGCTATCCTCCTTCATCAGGATTGCCGCAGCGTTGGGCTTTGTGCTTAGGCTCGACGCAAGCCTTATCTGAGAAGCTGTTCTGATTTTTTACAGTAGCGTCTGTTTTGTGCCTATTGTTTATCTTTGTCCATGCCTTGCGGTGTCTTTTCGGTGTTTTTGTCGTTTTCGTCATTTAGCCCGATAGGCTCTATCAAACGACGACATAAAACATCAAGGCGCCCATGGCAATACGTTGGGCAAAACACATAAACGGTTCCTGAGCCGTCTGATGTGCCGTGGCGCGGTTGGACAGTGAAAAAGTCCATCTTTAAAACAAGGTTTGTCTATTTCCGGGAGTGCTTTTTATGCCTATCTTTGCAGGCAGAACCAATAACCGAAAACAAAAGCAAACATTGTTATTATGGACAGCTACAACAAGACGTTCGTCTATTTCATTTGCCTCGTGTCGGCAATGGGCGGCCTGCTCTTCGGCTACGACTGGGTCGTAATCGGCGGGGCCAAGCCATTCTATGAACTCTACTTCGGCATTGCCGACTCGCCCTCGGCGCAGGGCCTGGCCATGACCATCGCCCTCGTGGGCTGCATGATAGGCGCCATGGTGTGCGGCTGGCTTGCCGACCGCATAGGGCGCAAGCGGCTGCTTATAGTGTCGGCGCTTATATTCCTCCTGTCGTCGGTGGCCACGGGCGCGTTCTCCGACTTCCACTCGTTCCTCGTGGCCCGCTTCTTCGGCGGCATCGGCATCGGCGTGGCCTCCGGCCTGTCGCCGATGTACATCGCCGAGGTGGCTCCGGCACGGGTCAGGGGCAAGCTCGTGTCGCTCAACCAGATGACCATCGTGCTCGGCATCCTCGGTGCGCAGATAACCAACTGGCTAATCGCCGACCCAATACCCGACGGCACCACGGCAGAGTTCATAGCCGCGTCGTGGAACGGCCAGATGGCCTGGCGGTGGATGTTCTGGGCCGCCGCCGTGCCTTCGGCGCTCTTCCTCATGCTGGCTTTCTTCATACCTGAGAGTCCGCGGTGGCTCGCCCTGAAGGGCATGGACGGCGAGGCACGCGCCACGCTCACCCACATAGGCGGCGCCGGCTATGCCGAAGGCGAGCTGGCCGCCGTGAGGCAGGCCAACGCCGCCGACGCCAGCCGGGGCGGGCTGCGCATGCTCCTGGGCCGCCCGTTCCACCGCGTGCTGCTGCTCGGCGTGGTCGTTGCCGTGTTCCAGCAGTGGTGCGGCACCAACGTAATCTTCAACTACGCCCAGGAGATATTCCAGTCGGCGGGCTACGAGATTGGCGACGTGCTCTTCAACATCGTCGTCACCGGCGTGGCCAACGTCGTGTTCACCGTCGTTGCCATCTTCACCGTCGACCGCCTTGGCCGCCGTGCGCTGATGCTTCTCGGCGCGGGCGGGCTGTGCGCCATCTACCTCATACTCGGCGTGTGCTACTATTTCCACGTCACGGGCTTCTTCATGATTGTGCTCGTGGTGCTCGCCATAGCCTGCTACGCCATGACGCTAGGCCCCTGCACGTGGGTGCTCATCTCCGAGCTGTTCCCCAACCGCGTCCGCGCCGTGGCCGTGGCCACCTGCACCTTCGCCCTGTGGGTAGGCTCGTCCACGCTCACCTACACCTTCCCGCTGCTCAACACCGCCCTCGGCAGCTACGGCACGTTCTGGATCTACTCCGGCGTGTGCCTTGCCGGGCTGCTCTTCTTCGCCTTCCGCCTGCCAGAGACCAAGGGCAAGTCGCTCGAAGAGCTGGAGAAGGAGATGGTGGGCTGAACGCCCCTCCACCCGAAGCCCCATCCCGGCCCTCCCCGGTGGGGAGGGAGACCGGCGGGCGGAGTTGGCGGGCCGCGTAGGCAGATGGTCGCCAATATGGTAATTGGGGCTAACTAATGATTAATAAACTTCAATGTTATGTCGAAAAAAGCTTATATTCAATTAAGTGTAGTGGTGTCTATTGCATTTCCAATTATTATCCAATCCCCACTGAATACATTATTTAGAGATTTATACAATCCGGAAGGATGGAAAATATTACTCCCAGATTTAAGAATTCAGAGTACGCTGTTATGTTTCGTAATCACGTATGTTCCAAGCCTGTTTTTGCTCATAAAGGCAAAAACTTCAATATGGCTATATATGGTTCATGCAATATGTTGTTTCTTATGGACTGGCTTTGTTGCAACGTTATGTTTTTTTGTTGCGACAGATTAATGGGAAACCGATTTTTCATATCGTTAAATTAAAGAAAGAATAAATAAGTAATAGTAGTCTCTCTGTTCGCCAAGCCTTGCCACGGAGCGAGTTCCCCTCCCCACGTGGAGGGCCGGGGCGGGGCTTCGGGTGGAGGGCTTTGATTAACAACAACATTATGGTAAAAGCATGGAGAGAGGTGGTGACGATTCCCACCTATGAGGTCGGCAAGCCCGACAAGAACCCTATGTTCCTCGAAAAGCGCGTCTACCAAGGCTCGAGCGGAGTGGTCTATCCCTATCCCGTAATCGAGTCGATAGCCGACGAGAAGGAGGACAAGGAGTACAACGCTGTGTTCCTTGAGAACGAATACATCAAAGTGATGATCCTGCCGGAGCTTGGCGGCCGCGTGCAGATGGCCTACGACAAGGTGAAGCAGCGCCACTTCGTTTACTACAACCACGTGGTGAAGCCCGCCTTGGTGGGCCTCACCGGGCCGTGGATTTCGGGCGGCATAGAGTTCAACTGGCCGCAGCACCACCGCCCGTCAACGTTCCTGCCCGTAGACAGCCGCATAGAGGATAACGCCGACGGCTCCGTGACCGTGTGGGTGAGCGAGACGGAGCGTATGTTCCACCAGAAGGGCATGGCAGGATTCACCCTGAGGCCGGGCTGCGCCTACCTCGAGATACGCGGCCACCTCTACAACCGCACGCCCATGCCGCAGACGTTCCTGTGGTGGGCCAACCCCGCCGTGGCCGTGGGCGACCACTACCAGAGCGTGTTCCCGCCCGACATCAACGCCGTGTTCGACCACGGCAAGCGTGCCGTAAGCTCTTTCCCGATAGCCACCGGCACATACTACAAGATGGACTACTCCGCCGGGGTGGACATTTCCAACTACAAGAACATCAAGGTGCCAACGTCTTACATGGCCGTCAACTCCAAGTACGACTTCGAAGGGGGCTACGAGAACGACACGCGCGGCGGGATGCTCCACGTGGCCAGCCACCACTTCTCGCCCGGAAAGAAGCAGTGGACCTGGGGCAACGGCGACTTCGGCCGCGCCTGGGACCGCAACCTCACCGACGCCGACGGCCCTTACATCGAGCTTATGGCCGGCGTCTACACCGAGAACCAGCCCGACTTCACGTGGCTCATGCCCTACGAGGAGAAGCGTTTCACGCAGTATTTCATGCCCTACCGCGAGCTGGGCATAGTGAAGAACGCCTCGCGCGACCTCGTGATGAACATCGACGGGGCCGACGGCGGCGCAAGGCTGAAGGTGCTTTCCACCGGCTGCAACCGCGTGAACGTCGTGGTGCGTGCCGATGCCGATGGCCGCGTGCTCTTCGACCGCACGCTCGACATGACCCCGGAGGCACTGTTCGACGAGGCGATTCCCACCGATGGCACGCCGCTCGACGCACTCACCGTCGAGCTGTACATAATAAAGGAAGGCGGACGCCGCGCCCTCTCGCTCTCTTGGCACGCCGAGCCTGACGAGATACGCCCCATACCCAACGCCGCCGAGGCTGCCCTCCAGCCGCACGAGATAAAGACCACCGAGCAGCTCTACCTCACCGGCCTGCACCTCGAGCAGTACCGCCACGCAACCTTCTCGCCCGTTGACTACTACGAGGAGGCCCTGCGCCGCGACCCGATGGACTATCGGTGCAACAACGCCCTTGGCCTGTGGTATCTGCGCCGGGGCCGTTTCGACGTGGCCGAGCCATACCTGCGCCGCGCCGTCGGCGTGCTCATGCGCCGCAACCCCAACCCATACGACGGCGAGCCGCTGTACAACCTGGCCCTCTGCCTGAAGTGCATGGGGCGCGTCGGCGAGGCTTACGAACTGTTCTGGAAGTCCACTTGGAACAAGGCTTGGGCCGATGCCGGCTATACCGCCGCCGCACAAATATCCGTGATGCAGGGTCGGTGGGACGATGCCCTCGACGAGGCCGACCGCGCCCTCGACAGCAACCGCCGCAACCACAAGGCCCGCGCACTGCTCGCCACCGTGCTGCGCTGCATCGGGCGCGGGGCCGACGCGCTCGCCCTCTGCGACGAGTCGCTTGCCCTCGACCGCTTCAACTACGGCTGCCTCTACGAGAAATACCTCATCACTTCCGACGGGGCAGTGCTCGACGAGCTGCGCACGCTCATGCACGGCGCACCGAACAACTACGACGAACTGGCCCTCGACTATATGCAGATGGGCCGCGCTGAAGAGGCCGCGGCCGTGTGGAGCATGGCGATAGCCGAGCGTGCCGCCACGCCCATGACCTATTATTACATGGGATGGGCAGGCGACGGCAGCGCCTATGGAGAGGCTCGCAATGCCGACCCGGCTTACTGCTTCCCCAACCGCATAGAGGATGTGCTCGCGCTCCGCGCCGCCATGGAGGCCGACCCGCAGGACCCTCGCGCCCCTTACTACCTTGGCTGCCTCTACTACGACAAGCGGCAGTATGCCGAGGCCACCGCGTTGTGGGAGCGTTCGGCGCAGCTCGACCCGCAATATCCCACGGTGTGGCGCAACCTTGCGCTGGCCTGTTTCAACAAGCTTGGCGACCACGACCGCGCACTGGAGTGCATGGAACGCGCCTTCAGCCTCGACGAGACCGACGCCCGCGTGCTCATGGAGCTTGACCAGCTCTACAAGAGGCTGCAGAAGCCCCACGCCTGGAGGCTCGAACGCCTCATGCGCCACGCCGACCTCGTGGCAAGCCGCGACGACCTGCTGCTCGAAGAGGCCACGCTCCTGAACCAGACGGGCCGCTACGAGGAGGCCATGGCAATAATCGACGGCCACATCTTCCACCCGTGGGAGGGAGGCGAAGGCAAGGTGACTGCGCAATACCAGATATGCCGCGTTGAGCTTGCCAAGCAGGCCCTGGCCGCAGGCGATGCCGACAAGGCCATACGCCTGCTCGGCGAGTGCCTCGTCTACCCGCACAACCTTGGCGAAGGCCGCCTCGAAGGGGCGCAGGAGAACGACTTCCACTACTTCCTCGGCTGCGCCTACGGCATGAAGGGCGACGAGCCGGCTGCCCGCGAGCACTGGGAGAAGGCCACCGTAGGGCCGCAAGAACCTGCTGCGGCCATGTACTACAACGACGCCAAGCCCGACAAGATATTCTACCAGGGCATGGCCCTGCTGCGCCTCGGGCGGCGCGACGAGGCCAACGGACGCTTCTACCGCCTTGTGAACTATGGCAAGCAGCACCTGTTCGAGAAGGTGGTGATGGACTATTTCGCCGTGTCGCTGCCCGACCTGCTCATCTGGGAAGACTCGCTCGACGTGAAGAACGCCATCCATTGCAAGTATATGCTTGCCCTGGGCTACTGCGGGCTGGGCGACATGAAGCACGCCGAACGCTACCTTGCCGAGGTGGAGCGCATGGACATCAACCACCAGGGAGTGCAGGCGCTGCGCTCGCTGCTCACGCTCAATATTCTGAATTAGATGCCGGTTTGCTTGCATTCGGGCGAAAAATGTGCTAAATTTGCATTGTTATAACTTGAAATTGATTATCAAATAACCAAAAACAACTTATGAAAGCAAGGCTTAAACTATTGACCCTGCTCTTCGCCTCGGCTCTGGCTGGGCTGCCCGCGCAGGCCGGCGTGCCGGAGGTGAAGTGGGATTCGCGCAGCCTTATCATAGGCGGCAAGCGCGTAGTCCCGGTGATGGGCGAGGTGCATTACTCCCGCATACCCGCCGACGAGTGGGGGAGGGAGGTGCGCAAGATGAAGGAAGGCGGCGTGACGATGATTGCCAACTACGTGTTCTGGAACCACGTGGAGGAGCAGGAAGGCGTGTTCGACTGGAGCGGGCAGCGCGACCTGCGCCGCTTCCTCGAGATTTGCAAGGCCGAGGGGCTGGCCGTCATACTGCGCATCGGGCCGTTCTGCCATGGCGAGGTGCGCTGCGGCGGCATTCCCGACTGGGTGTTCACCAAGGGCTGCAAGACCCGCGACACGAACAAGCAGTTCATGTCGTATGTGGACAAGCTCTACCGCCAGATTTATTCGCAGGTGATCGGGATGCAGTGGAAGGACGGCGGCCCGGTCATTGCCGTGCAGTTTGACAACGAGCAGCGCAACGGCAACTACCTCATGGCGCTTAAGAAGCTCGCCCTCTCCATAGGCTTCGACCTGCCGTTCTACACACGCACGGGCTGGCCGGAGCTGACGCGCCCCGTGCCTTTCGGCGAGATGATACCGCTCTATGGCGACTATGCCGACGGCTTCTGGGACCGCTCTACCAAGGAGACGGCCGGAAACTACTACAAAGCTTTCAACTTCAAGGCTTTCCGCAGCTCCACGGCCATAGCCACCGAGCAGCTCGGCGAGCAGAAGGAGAGGCTGAGCAAGGGCGACGAACTTTACCCTTACTTCACCTGCGAGCTTGGCGGCGGCATGATTCCCTCGTACCATCGCC
This sequence comes from uncultured Prevotella sp., assembly GCA_944321645.1. Lineage (GTDB taxonomy): Bacteria > Bacteroidota > Bacteroidia > Bacteroidales > Bacteroidaceae > Prevotella. Next base: position 6,470 of record CALUMB010000061.1, on the reverse strand, counting down.
GCGTATATGTGTACCCCGAGGATGCCTATTCGATGGCAGTGGTGAAACTGGGCAGCGGCAGCAACCTGCTCGGCTACTATATGTACCACGGCGGGACCAACCCCGACGGCAAGCTGACACACCTCAACGAGTGCCAGGCTTCGCCAGCCACTAACCACAACGACCTGCCCGTGAAGAGCTATGAGTACTACGCCCCGCTTGGGGAGTTTGGCCAGACGTTCCCCCACTACTACCTCCTGCGCAAGCTCCACCTCTTCATGCACGACTTCGCCGAGACGCTTGCGCCGATGGATGCCTCATTCCCCTGTCCGCAAGACATAAAGAAGGGCGACGACAGCCACCTGCGGTGGTCGTACCGCTCGCTGGGCGACAGCGGCTTCGTGTTCGTGAACAACTACGAGCGCCTGCAGAACCTGACGGACAAGAAGGGCGTGCAGTTCGACGTGCTCGGAGTCAAGTTCCCCCGCAAGCCCGTTACGATTCCTGCCGGGGCGGTGTGCATCTTCCCCGTGAACATAGAGGGCATCAAGTATGCCACGGCGCAGCTGATAGCCCGCCGCGACGGCAAGGTGTACTTGGAGCAGATAAAGGGCGTGCCGACGGAGATATGCGTAGACGGCAAGACGCTGAAGAACGTGAAGCCGCGCGGCACGGAGAAGCCCGTCTACCGCAACATCTACCTGCTCGACTCCGACGAGGCCGGGAGCCTCTTCCTGCCTGTTTATGCCCACGACGACCTTGCGGTGGGCGCCAAGCTGACCAAGGTGAGGGAGGCCGGAGCGCCGCGGCAGATAAAGATGGGAGCCATGAAGGTGGCCGAGCAGCCGTCTGACGCCGACTTTGACGCCGCAGCCGTCTACACCATCGACCTGCCGGAGCCTCGCCTTCGCGAAGGCCGCCTGTTGCAGATAGACTACCGGGGCGACGTGGCCAGGCTGTATGCCGGCGGAAAGCTCGTGGCCGACAACTTCTACAATGGCCGTCCGTTCCTCATGGGGCTTTGGCGGCTGCCCGCCGAATGCAAGCAGCTGGAGCTGCGCGTCCTGCCGCTCCAGAAGGATATGCCGGTCTACTTCCCGCGCGAGGCCAACGTCGGCGAGCCGGGAGAAGAGGTCAGCAAGGTGTCGGTAGTGCAGCTTTAATCTCTGCCAATGATTTACTGCCCGGTCCCTGCCTTTGCTTCAAAGGCGAGGCCGGGCGGTTTTGTTTTAAAAGCACGAAACAGACGCTTCTGTAGGAAATCAAAACGGTTTCTTAATGTCCGGTGGCTTCGAGCGCAGCCCGCCAGTTGGCGGCAAGCGTCTTGCGGGCTGCCAGCACGTCGCCGGAGGCCAGGAAATGTTCCCGCGGGCCTTGCACAGCCCTGTCCATCTTCACCACAATGAAGTCGCCATAGGTGTAGATGCCCCTTACGAGATTCCACCCGTAGGTCGTGGTGCGCACACCTTCGCCCCCGCAGCCTTCCGCTGTCAGCGTTATGCCGTTGAGGTCGGCGCGGTAGCGGCATCTGTGGCGGGTGAGCGTCGTGTAAAGCTTGGCATAGTTTGCTGCCAAGACAAGTTGCAGGACTGCGAAAGCGGCAAGGAGTATGGCGAACGCCATCCAGGCCGACGCGCTGAAGCCATAGTAGAGCGCGGCGAGCAGTATGCCCACGTCGAGCGCGGTGCGCATCGGCTTGCCCATCACGTGGTGTACCATCGCCTTGTCAACAAAGACCCACAGCTTTTGCGGCACGCCAAACGCAATCGGCTCGGCGGATGAGGCTTTCCCCATGCGCATGGCTTCTTTCTTGGTTATCACTTTCATGGGCTTTTCGTTTAAGGTTTTGTTGTTATTGGCTTATTGTGCATGGATAATGCCGGCAGGCTTAATTGAAAGCTTGCTTTCAGTTTCCCGAGCGCAGCTTATCTTATGCAAAGATACAAAAATCATTGGAATGTCGGCCTTCTTTTCGGCAGATAAACGCTTGAAAGTTGAGGATGTGGCAGGATATATGATGGACACGGCAACAAAACCGGTCGGAAAGGTACTGTAAGCCATTGTCAAAACTGTTCCTTGCCCCCCCCTAAATTTTTCAGCCAGCCAACCGTGCATTCCAACATAAATTATTAATTTTGCATCCCATGAAAATGATGCCCCGTAACATCTGCCTGACGCTACTTGCCGCATTCGCCCTCTGCATGGTTGCCTGCACGGGGCGACACGCATATCCACGGCAACTCCAGGAGGCTGATAGCCTGGCCGACCATCGGCCCGACAGTGCGCTCGCACTGCTGCGGGCATACGAAGACTCGGCACGCCACATCGGCCGCCCGGACAGTATGTATCTCGCCCTCTTGAAAATAAAGGCCACCGACAAACTATACATACCGCGCGACACCACCGACGGCATACTCGATATTGTCAGCTACTATGAGCATGGCGGCGATCGCCGCTTGCTGCCCATGGCATACTATTACCTCGCAAGGGTCTACCACGATTGCGGCGAGCAGGCTAAGGCCATCGACTATTTTTATAAAGCAGCGGATTTAGCAGGGCAAGAAGGCGACTATGCTATCTTGGCTTCAAGTAAATCCCAGATAGGGGTGCTGTTTAAACTCCATGGAATGCACGAAGACGCAGTATCCGCTTTTTTGCAGGCATACCATTATGATTCAATATGCGACTGTGCGGTTGGCATTATGTACGACTTGCGCGATTTGGGCGACGCTTACGCAGCCTTGGGCAAGCGTGATACAGCGATGGCCTACCTTGACAGGGCCTTGGTCTTGGCGAAGCAAAAGTACAATGGTAGGTTATTCTCATCTATTAACCTGCAACGGGCGCAGCTTTTCATTGAGGCCGGGCGTTATGCAGAGGCTGAACCATGCTTAAATGTAGCCTTGGCTTTCGACGATTCGTTGGAACGCAGTGCAATCCTGTCCGTCGCGTCGCGTTTCTACTGGGCGACAGGTCGCAAAGCCGAGGCACTACAATGCGACAAACAGCTGACCCGTGTTGGTAGTGTATTTGGAAAAGAAGGTGCATATAACCGATTGTTTGAATACTACACTTCAGTAGGCTTTGCCGATTCAGCGTCACATAACCTCGAACTCTATGAAATGTGGTCCGATTCGGTAGGCAGATTGAAGGAACACAAGAAAGTGGCCAAGAGAAAATTTGCAGAAGACTTGAAGCTTGCCCTTGCCACTGAAAGAAAAGGATTTGGCTTTGTCATCGGAGCTTTGGCTTTTCTTGCTGTTATGCTTTTTTCGCTGTTAATTGCCGTGTTCATGCGCAGAAGTAAATCGGCAACTAAGCAGGCCACTCAAGGCGGCTACAACGCAGAATGTGACTTGGGCGGACACGCGCAGATTGTAAATAATGCGGGTTTGGCGGACTCTGAAACTTGCGAAGCCAAGTTGCCAGTGGCTGAAGAAAAGTGCGCCCAAAGGTTGGCAAGCTTGAAGTCCGTGCAAAAAATCATGCTTTTGTGTGAAGAAATCAGTGCTGGCGACGAAGTGTTTCCAACTGTGGAAGATTGGAAGTCATTGGACGAAGAAGTTAACAACGTGTGTCCGGTGTTTAAAGCAACTCTGTGTGAAAAATACAAACTTACGGAACATGAATACCACATCTGCTTGCTCATTAAAATAAGGATTGACGTTAAGTTTATAAGCAGCCTTACGTGTCGTTCCAAACAAGCCATATCAAACGCGCGTACCCGTATGTATGAAAAATGCTTCAATCGAAAGGGCACCAGCAAGGAGTGGGACGAGTTCGTTCGTTCGCTGTGATGTTTCCAAGCGGCAACTTATAAGCTAAATATGGGTGCGCCATTCTAAATGCAAAGCATGCTGTGAAGTTTGTCGATACTGTTGGTTGAATTGCAATTTGGTGTGTATTGTGCGTTGATAATTGTAATTAATAGTCAACAGGTTTGAATTTTATTTCAAATTGAAGCTAAAGCCAAATGGCTGTGTACAAGAAAAGTGGTGTACACAAACCGTTGTCTGAATTTGTGTACTAACTTGTGTACGGAATTTCTTGCATTTGTTTTTCCAACTGGATAACTTTGTTGCAAATAAATCAAAAACAACAAAATAATGCGAAAGTCTTTTTTATTATTAGCGGCGTTAGCCATTGCGGCGAACAGTTTCGCGCAAACAAAAGAAGTTCAGTTGCAGTCAACAAATGACGATGAAACAAGTGGACACGAACGCCACAACCTCGCCCCGACGGTGAAGTACGACGAGCATTTCGTTTACTTGGAATCGCGCACGCTCATACCTAACGCGCAAGTTACGATTAAGGATGGGGCGGACAACGTGCTCTTCAGGCAGACGCTGTCGATTTATCCGGCGGCCAACGCCATCGACCTGCCCGACAAAGGCAAAGACAAGCGCGTGATAACAATCTCGTATGACAAGACTGCCCTTATTGGCTTCTTCGACGAGGAGTGACAAACATGAAAAATATATTCTGCAGATATATGAAAGCAGACCAGACTGTGAAAAAGGAGCGGAAGCCGAAAAGCTTTTGAGTAGGCAAAAACATAATTAAAAAATTGCGAGTTATGAACAAGGAAATCTTTAAGCTCAACGCAATTGTTGAGCAAGACCCGCTCGACGACAACCTTATGTCGATGGTGATGGGCGGAAATGGTAGCGGAAGTTGCAGTAGACAAATTGTTATCTGTTGTCTGTTTGCATCATGCCATGACAAGGGTAATATAGAACCTTGCAAAGGGAACACTGGACTTTTAGGTTAATTTGAAAATGAATATCCGCAATCTCTGATTTATGAGGTAATTGCTATCGTCCATTCCATACCGCAAGGATTGGCAATTTTGCGGATATTCGTTTTGCTTTTAACATAAAAACAACAACCATGATAAGAAAGTCAAGGTACACATTTCTCGTAAACAGAGAAAACACATATTTGATATACAGCTCGGCTCGAAATAGTTTCTGGAGCGTTTCAAAGTCTGTGTACGACTTAGTTGAGAATGCAGTCAATCTCTATGGACGCGAAGGACTTAGCGAGGAGGTGGAAGGGCTATTGACCAAGCTTCACTCTCTTGGCATAATATCCACAGAAGAGGAGGACGACCGCGTGGTGAACAAGCTCCGACTTCGCAGCCAACTGAAAGCGTTTGGCACGGATCACATAGGACTGACGCTGCTCCCCACCATGGCCTGCAACCTGAAATGCCCTTACTGCTTCGAACGCGAGAAACACCCAGGCTGCATGACGGAAGAGACGTGCGCCAAGGTGGCTGACTTCGTCAAAGACCACGAGGCCGCAACTAAACTTAGCCTGACGTGGTATGGCGGCGAGCCGATGGTGGGGTATAAGGTGATGGAGCCTTTTTTGGACAAAATACATGACTTGGAGCGTATAAAATTGGTGTGGCACGGCATGGCGACAAACGGCACGTTGCTCACGGAAGAGCGATGGGGAGTGTTTGAGAAATATCCGCTAAACCACATACAAATCACGCTCGATGGCAACAAACAGACCCACGACCAAAAGCGCGTGAGGCACGACGGCACGGGAACTTACGACGAAATAACCAGAAATATGAAAGCTTTCGCAGAAAGGTTTCCAGATACGAGCCTGTCTGTCCGCGTGAACATCGACCGCAACAACGCCTGCGAGTTCATGCAGGTGTACGACTCGCTGAAGGAGCTTCTTGGCGACAAGAAGAACCTCTACGTCTACCCCGGCATACTCTCGTCGTGCGGCGGGAAGGTGGAGGACACGCCCTTCCTAACGAACAGGGAGGCTGCAGAGCTGCGCAATGAATTTGTGCGCAAAGGTTACCCCGTGTCTTACCCAAAACTTAGCATAGGCGGCTGCACCGCAACCAACATTTCCTCTTACATAATTGGCCCACAGGGCGAGATATACAAATGCTGGGAGGACGTGGGAGATCAGAAATTTGTGGTTGGCAACGTCACGGAGAAGAAATATACCAACGAGGCGTTGCTCGAAGAATACATCCTGTTCGGTTCGAACACCAACGACCAGCGCTGCTGGAAATGCCCGATGCTGCCGGTGTGTGAAACCACTTGCGCAAGGCGGCGCATAGAGAATCTGTTCCACGGTGCAAGCGACGAACTGTGCAACCTGCTAAACGAAAAGGTAGCCATGGAGGGTATGCTCTACGAGTACTACAAGGCAAAACAAAACGGAAGTCTGAAAGGCTGTGGGGCGTAAATGTGGATATAAACAGCAAAAAATCCTGATAAACTGTTGGAAAACTGATTTGGTTTTTGTAACTTTGCATAAGGCAAGCTGCACTCGGAAAAGTGAAAGTAAACTTTCTTTTTCTCTCGTTTGCGTTGCCTTTGCATAAGGCAAGCTGCACTCGGAAAAGTGAAAGTAAACTTTCTTTTTCTCTCGTTTGCGTTGCCTTTGCATAAGGCAAGCTGCACTCGGAAAAGTGAAAGTAAACTTTCTTTTTCTCTCGCTTGCGTTGCCTTTGC